>CAJOOA010000038.1 GCA_905236055.1 Candidatus Gastranaerophilales bacterium
ATAAAGTATTTAATTTTTTAAAAATTGCCTTTTTTCTCTTACTTTATTAAGTTTTGTAAAGTTTGAGTTAAAAATTTGGCAAAATCGTAATATTGTAAACGTTGTTTTGGTATAATGTCGGGTGTTGGACTTATTATGAGAGAAAGAATTCTTTTATTTATAATACTATCACTGCTGGGAGTTTTCCTTTTTGTATTCCAAAACTATGTAAATACGGTTGTTGGATTTGTGATTTTATGCGGCTGCATGACTATTTATGGATTATATTCAATTGCTGCAACAAAATATCAAAAACGTAAACTTAAAAAACACCCGCCAATTATTAACGAAAACTACAGACCTTTTGTATCAATTATGATTCCGGCACATGACGAAGAGCAGGTCATAACTAATACAGTGGAAAATATTTTAAAAATGGATTATCCGAGTTATGAAGTTATTGTAATTGACGACAGAAGTACGGATAACACAGCTACCGTAATAAACGAACTTGCCAATAAACATGAAAACGTTATTGCATTTATTCGTGACAAAGATGCATTTCCGGGAAAATCTGCAGTATTAAATGATGCCTTAAAAATTGCAAAAGGCGAGGCAATTTTAGTGTTTGATGCTGATGCAACCGTTGAACCGGACTTTTTAAATAAACTTATACCTAACCTTGAGCCCGCAGATGTCGGTGCTGTTCAGGCAAGAAAGATTATCAGGAATAAAGATGTAAACTTTTTAACAAAATGTCAGAATAATGAATACTCAACAGACACGCACTTGCAAGTCGGACGCGATGCTATTAAGGGCGCTGTTGAACTCAGAGGGAATGGCGAATTAATTAAAAGAGAAGCCATTGAAGATATTGGCGGATGGAACAATTACACAATTACTGATGATTTGGATATGTCTACACGGCTTCATATAAAGGGCTGGGATATTCGTTTTTGCCCGGATGCCTGTGTTTATGAAGAGGGTATAATATATCTTTTCCCGTTGTTCAGACAAAGAAGAAGATGGCTTGAAGGAACTATCAGAAGATATTTGGAATATTTTGGAGAAGCAATTAAATCAAAGAAAATGTCTTTGAGAGCACGTTTAGATATGACAATTTATATAACCCAATTTATTATGCCTTTGTGGTTTATGATGGAGGTTATTTTCAGAGTTATAAAATTATTTGCAGATAAAGTTGACCCGTACAGTTTGCACAACGTACTTTGGTCATCGTTAATCGTTGCCTCTGTTGTTTGGCTCGGGTTCTTCTTACTTATAAGATACAGCTTGAGGCGCTACGATAATCTTCCACGGTTGAAAGCTCTGTGGGAAGCATTTATAACTACAATCTATTTCTTTATACTTTGGTTCCCGATGGAGTTATTTATATGTGGCAAAATCCTTTTCTGCAAAAAAGATATGAAATGGGGAAAAACTGCACACGGATTGGTCAGAGAAGAAAAGCAAAGGATTGTGGATGAAATAAATAAAAAATTACAAGTTTTACAGAATAAGTTACAAGAGGTATTAAAATAATGACAATTACACTAAACGATTTTGATTATGTTAGAGAACACATAAGACAAGTTCCTGATTTTCCTAAAAAAGGAATTTTATTTCTTGATATAACTACAGCGACAAAGGATGCTAAAGCATTTGAAAAATCAATGGATTTTCTGTATGAACAGTTCAAAAACGAAAATGCAGATTATGTCGCCGGAATTGAATCCCGAGGTTTTATATTTGGCGCTGCTCTTGCATCCAAACTCGGTATAGGATTTATTCCTATAAGGAAGCCAAATAAGTTGCCTGCCGAAACAATAAGTGAATCATACGATTTGGAATATGGCTCTGACACAATTGAAATTCATAAGGATGCTTTGAAATCCGGAGATAGAGTTATTATCATTGATGATTTACTCGCAACAGGCGGGACTGCTGCCGCTGCTTGTAATTTGATAAGAAAAACAGGTGCGGAAGTTATTACTACATCTTTTATCATAGAACTTGACCCGTTGAAGGGCAGGGAAAAAATTGAAGCAAACGGCATCAAAGTAGTCTCTATGCTTCATTATGATTTAGATTAAATTTATCTGTACTTGCTTCTTAAAAGCTGCATATCCGTATTCGTAAGATATTGAAGTTCATTTCTGTCAATAGGATACATTATGCTGTTCTTATCGGAAGAGTGTCCAAGTCCCAACGCATGCCCTATTTCGTGAAGCATTACGCCATATAAATGGTCATTGGAACGTCCACTCTCTTGTTTTACAAATTTACCCTGATGATTAACAGTTATTGCAGTTTCTTTCGTACCAATTTCTATATAATTTTGAGTGAAAAATCCGTTACGCGTTGCGGAATGACAGCAACCAACCGCACTTTCACTTCCGCAATCCGTTACATAATCAACAAATTCGACATAAATATCAGCATCACTTGCCCGCAGCACCGGTTTAAACCTTACAAGTCCGCCGGATTTTTGCTGCCATGCGTTGAATGCTTTATTCATTAAAACAGTATACTTACCTCCATTTTGCGGAACATATACATGCAGAGGCATAGATTTCCACCTCGGGAATGAATATGCTGAAATACTTAATGCCCCTACAATACAGACGATAAATAGTACCAATAACTTTTTCATAATACAACATTCCTTATAAAATACTTACAATTTATTTTTTAAAAACCGGTGGCGGTTGAATATAAAGTGGCTTTAGCTTTCTCCAATCTGTATCGACACCGGATTGAATTTTTTCTTGCGCAATTTTGGTTAAAATTTCACCAAGCTGATAGTCATTCTGTTGATAAGAAACCGGTTCGGCGCCTGATTCTTTCAGCCGTTGATACAGACTGTCATCCGTTACAACTCTTTTATTTCGCACGAGTTTATCAACTTCTTCAAGTTCTATTGCACCTTTTATTTCATTATCGTAAAAATATGCCTTATTTTTACGTGCATCCAAAGCAACTATGTCTTTTCCACCATTTATTTCCGATAAAATTTCAAGAGAAGATACTCCGACAAGACCTATATTAAGCTGTTGAGCGAGCATCCTTGCAACCGTTGCGCAAGCTCTTATTCCTGTAAAACTTCCCGGACCGATATCTGTTGAAATATAATCTAAGTCCTGTGGGGTCAAGTTTTCCAACTTTAAAACTTCCACAATAGTAGAAATCAAATATGCGGAATGATAATTTTCTCCGTCTGATAAAATAACTTTATTTATGTATTTTTTCCCATCTGAAAGCGTTACATAAGTTTTATCCAGACAAGTATCAAAAGAAAGTATATTCACTATTTCAGCCCTTCTATAACATATTCGTTTTTGTTACCTATTGATTTAAATTCATAAATTCTACTGTCATCGTCATCATAAGTAACGTTGATTTCTATTCTTTCAAACGGCAACTCGCCCTGAGAAAATTCAGCCCATTCAACAAAAGTAATTTTTTTACCTTCGGAATATTCTCTAAGTTCCTCCGTAATAGTTGAAATTCCGACATTTTCTAACCTGTACAAATCAAAATGATAAACCGGAATTGATGCACTGTGGTACTCGTTAAGGATTACAAAACTCGGACTGGTAACTTTCTCTTTGACGCACAACGCCTCTGCGACTAATCTTACAAAAGCCGTTTTACCTGCGCCTATTTCTCCAAAAAGGTTTACAAAACAGCCCTTTTCACAAACCAATCCGGCAAACTTTTTTGCGAGTTCTTTTGTATCTTCCAGAGTATTGCATTTTTGCACAAAATTCTTATTCATATAAACATATTAACATGAAGATTCTGTGCTAAGTTGTTTTTTAAATAACAAAATTAAAATTTACCCCTGTAATATGTTTTATTGGATTCGTCTATTGCTTCAATAAGACGAATTTTTGCATCCAATTTATCATTGGGGCTTTGAGCTTTAGCCATATTAAGACATTCCAGCGCTTTCTTTGTATCACCCAACTTTTCGTAAACATCCCCAAGTTTGTAATATAGGTCATGGTTCGGAGATTTCAAATTCTCAAAAGCCCTGTTGTAATACTTGAGTGCCTGTCTGTATTGCCCCCTTTTGTAATAAAATTCTCCAAAATAAAAATAAGGTTCAGCTGCGCTCGGATTTATACCAATGGCCCGCGAAAAATTACCTTTTGCCTGTCTGTCTTTGTTTATTCTGTCGTACAAAATTCCGACTCTTACAAAATATTCTATATTTTCGGTATTTAAATGCTGTAGAACAGAATATGCAACCAAAGCATTTGTTACATCTTCACTTAACTCCCCTTCCGGAGTTTTAAGCGCCAAATAAAAATATTTTTCTGCCTTATCTTTCAACTCGCTTTCAGAAAGATTTTTGTATTCAATCGGAATCGAATAAGTTATTTCGCCCTTATACGCACTGTACGAAGGCAAGCAGTAAGAAAAAAAGATAAATATTACTAATATTATTGTGGAAAGTTGTCGCATAAAATCGTCTTAATATTATATAATAATCTATTGTATCAAAAAAACTTTTACGGGAAAATAGTGGTCGAGAGGCAAATTGGTAAATAGGATTTGATATTTGACCGGCAAATAGAAACGTCTGACAGGAGTACGCAAAGTTGAGAGAATTTACATGTTTAATTATTTTCATAATTGTATCAGCTTTTTTTGCGGTATTAATGCTCCTTGCAGGATTTATATGTCAGTATAAGAAATCATCACCTGCTAAAGAATTAACTTATGAATGCGGAATACTACCCTTCAATGATGCAAGAATAAAATTTGATATTAAATATTTTAATTACGCAATCCTATTTTTGATATTTGATGTCGAAACCATATTTCTTTATCCATTTGCTGTTTCAGTCAATTCTTTGGGCTTATTTGCCGTAATCGAAGCATTTATATTTCTTGCCATTTTGCTTTTGGGATTGTTTTTTGTAATCAGACGTAACCTGTTGAGGTGGAGAGCATGAATATTATAATAACTTCAATAGACTACATACTTAATTGGAGCAGAGCAAATTCGCTCTGGCCTCTCACTTTCGCAACTTCTTGCTGCGGTATAGAAATGATGCAAACAGTTGCCTCAAACAATGACATCGCAAGATTTGGTTCTGAAGTTTTTAGGGGCTCGCCCAGACAGGCAGATTTACTCATTTGTGCCGGAACAATTACTCATAAAATGGCACCTGCTTTATTGAGGTTATATGAGCAAATGGCTGAACCGAAGTACGTTATTGCAATGGGTGCCTGTACATGCGGAGGCGGAATGTTCGCTGAAACATCATATTCTGTCGTCAAAGGTATTGATAAAATTATTCCTGTCGATATTTATCTGCCTATGTGCCCGCCAAAACCCGAATCACTTATAGATGCAATAAGAAAACTTCAAAAAAATATTAAACAAGAATCATTAGTAAACAGGGGCGAATTTGTAAAAGCACACGTTTCCAATCTCAAAGAATCGTGCGGTGTTTTAGTCAGTGATGAATTTAATGTTACAAAAATCGGAGTACAATAAGGGAAATTATATGAGAATACACGAATTTGCAAATATTTTTAAAGATTGTGAAATTGTCGGCGAAAAAATTATCATAAAATCAAACTTGGCAAAAACTATTAATTTTATAAAAAACGACTACGGTTTTAATATGCTAAAAGATATTACGGCGGTTGATAACCAAGAAAATGGCATAGAACTTATATACCGGATGTATTCTACTGAAAATGAAGAAGAAGTTGTCATTTCAATAACTGTTAATGGAGAAACTGAAAGCATATCAAAAATATTTGATTCTGCAATGGCAGATGAAAAGGAAATTTACGATTTATTCGGAATTAATTTTATAGGCAATGACGAATTAGAACGACTTTACATGCCTGAAAGTTGGGAAGGTAATCCTTTGAGAAAGGATTATGAAGAAAAAGATGAGAGGTTGAATTGGAATGAATGAAGCAAGTTTGCTTAAACTAAATCTCGGACCGCAACATCCATCAACTCATGGGGTACTAAGACTTATCCTTGAACTTGACGGTGAAAAAATTCTTTCGTGCAAACCCGACGTAGGATATCTTCATCGCGGCATGGAAAAAATGGCAGAAAAACTCAGCTATATACAATATCTTCCCCTAGTTGACAGAATAGATTATCTCGCCGGATTTTTCTATTCCGAACTTTTGTGCAGAACGGTTGAAAATGCCCTTGAAATAGAACTCTCGGAAAGAGTAAAAATAATCCGTACTATTATGCTTGAACTTAACAGAATTGCCTCCCACCTTTTATGGATTGGGGCTTTTCTTATGGATTTGGGAGCTGTTTCGCCTTTCTTTTATACATTCAGAGAAAGGGAAATTATTCTTAAATATTTTGAAAAAATAACCGGACAAAGAATGATGAATAATTACTTCGTTTTTGGAGGAGTTAGGCGGGATCTTTTTGATACCAAAGATATTGAAGAATTTTTGAGCATATTGCCTTCTAAAATCAAGGATTATGAAAAAATTATCGACAGGAACCCTATTTTTATACAAAGAACTAAAAATAAAGGGATTTTGGACCCTGAAACAGCCATAAATGGTGGAATTACTGGAGTAAACTTAAGGGCAAGCGGAATAAATTTTGATTTAAGAAAAACTGATTATTTATACAAGGATTATGATTTTACACCTATAGTTTTAGACGGAAAAGATGCTTATTCAAGATACCGTGCAAGAGTTCTGGAATTATCCGAAAGCAGCAAAATCATTAAACAAGCCCTTGAGAAATTAAAACAAAATACCGAATTAAGACAAGCACCGGTTAAACCCATTGGATTTAAGCTGCCAGAGGGCGAATATTATTCACAAATTGAAGCGCCGAGGGGATTAGCAAGCTGCTATATTAAATCAACCCGAGAAGAAAAACCTTACCGCCTAAAATGGAGAACAGGTTCCTATTATTCCGTAAACCTTTTAAGAAAAATATTGAAAGGAACATATTTGAATGATGCAATAGCAATTGCGGGTTCTTTGGATATAATTTTGCCGGAGGTAGATAAATAATGAATTATCTCTATTTTTTATATATTGAATTTCTGGCTAAACATAATATTCCGCAAATATTCGGAGATATTACTTTTTATGTAATTCCGATTACAATCATATTTATAGCACTCCTTGTTGTTGTGCTCTTACTTGTCCTTTTTGAAAGGAAACTTTTGGGCTGGTTTACTCAGAGGAAAGGCCCGAACAGAGTCGGATTATGGGGGCTTTTGCAAACAGTTGCAGATGCATTTAAACTTTTATGCAAAGAAAACATTACTCCGCACGGAGTTGATAAATTTTTGTTCAATCTTGCCCCGCTAATAATGTTCACCCCGGCTCTAGTTGTTTTGAGCTTAATACCTTACAGCTCAGAATTCACTTTTGCCAACTTTGGAACCAATGCTCTAATATATGTAATATTTGCTGGGTTCCCAATTTTAAGTATTTTAATCGGCGGTTGGTCAAGTAACAACAAGTATTCTCTTTTGGGTTCTATGCGAAACATATCACAGGTATTGGCTTATGAACTTCCGATTGCTTTCTCGCTTCTCGGTGTAATAACACTCGCATCTTCTATGAATTTAAAAGAAATAACCCTTATGCAAACTTCGTCATTGGGAATATTCGGTTGTTTTTGGGTCCCTTGTTTTATTGGATTTTTGATAATGTTTATTTCAACACTTGCGGAATTAAACCGTTGCCCGTTTGATTTACCTGAGGCGGAAAGTGAATTGATATGCGGGTATAATACAGAATATTCCGGTATACGGTTTGCTCTTTTCTATTTCGGAGAATATACACTTTTATTTGCAAACGCATTGTTCTTATCAGTTCTCTTTTTAGGCGGGTATTTATCACCCTTTGGCAGATATATTACACCACTTCTGTTTCAGGGTGAATTCGGTAATATTTTAATTTACTTTGAGCAAGCTTTTTGGCTTATATTAAAATCATTTTTTATAATCTTTATTGTAATTTGGATTAGGGCAGTATTTCCCCGAATGGCCGCATTTGACCTTTTAAAATTTTCGTGGTCAGTATTGCTCCCGGTTTCTATATTTAACCTGTTTTTAATGGTTATTTTGAAATTTCTGATGGGAGGTGCTTATGTTTAATAAGATTTTCGGACTTCTAACAAGCATGTCAACCGTATTTAAGCACTTATTCAAAAAGCCGGTAACCTTAGAGTATCCGGAAAAGAAAATAATTCCTCCGGAAAATTTCAGGGGAAAACCCTATGTTGAAAACTGTATAAAATGCATGACTTGTACAAAAGTTTGTCCGACAGGCGCAATAACAATTGAGGAAAATGAATTTAATATAAACCTGAACAAATGTATATTTTGCGGGAATTGTGCATATTATTGTCCCGTCAAAGCGATAAAAATGAGCCGTGATTACGAATTGGGAGTAAGCAATAAAGAAGAATTGAATCTGGTATATGATATAAAAAGGGGGAGTGATAATGTATAACGAAATTATTTTCTATTCCGCTTCTTTTCTGATACTTCTGTTCGGGGTTTTAACTCTCGTTTCTTGGAATATTTTTTATTCTTTAATATCTGCCATTATTGTATTTTTTACTACTTCAATTTTCTTCTGGCTCTTAGGTTCGGAATATAATGCGGTAATCCAATTGGCAATCTACGGATTCGCAATTCCGATTATCTTAGGACTCGGAATAATGTTTACAAACCTAAAAAAAGACCGTCCCGTTAAATTTGGCTTCTCAAACTCGAAATATGGTTTAATTCTTGTCTGCGGGATATTTATTCTTGCAATGATTTATATTGTTTTAATATCACTTTTAAGTGTTCCTGAAATCTTCAGCACACAAATAATATTTGATGAATTTATTAATCCGCACAGCAATTTTATGGTATTTTCAAAAGGTATATTTAGCAATTATGTGTGGGCATTTGAGCTTATATCATTAATTCTGACAATTACCGTTGCCGGACTTACAATTATTAAAAGAGTGGGAAGGAGGGCAAAATGACAGAAATTACTCTCTATCACTATCTTTTTGTTGGGCTATTTGTTTTTGTACTTGGTTTTGCGGGTTCAATCGTTTGCAAAAACATAATTAAAGTTTTGATATGTATTGAATTTATGTTAACGGGAGTAAATATAAATTTTGCCACTTTCGCAAAGTATTGCGGGGGTTCAAGTGCAGATGGATTTGTAATGATACTTTTCTATACCGCAATCGGAGCTATTGAACTTGCGGTAGCACTTTATATTTTCTATTTTATGCACTGTAAAAAACAGTCTGATAACATTGAAAAATACGGAGAGTTATAATTTTGGAAGAACTGATTTCGGAAAACCTATATTTAATAATTCTGTTGCCGCTCTGGATTTTTCTAATCTTAATGCTCGGGAGATTTTTTGCTGTTTATATAAACAAAACTTTAACACATGCCCTTACACTTCTATCCTCCGCAATGGGCGTTATCGCGACACTGGGCTTATACAAATTTTTCACACCAGATAAGATTTACGAATACTCTTATCCTTTTTTAAAAATCAATGATTTCGTAGTTCCATTTGGCATACATATTGACCGTATGTCATTAATGTTTACCTCTGTTTTGTTTTTCGTAAGTCTTTTAATTCAACTGTTTAGCATTTCCTATATGAAAGACAAAAAAAAACAGTACAGATTTTTTGCTCTGCTAAATTTGTTTAATTTTTCTATAGCAGGATTATTTTTAAGCCCAAACCTGTTCCAAACATATGTATTTTGGGAATTGGCTGGTGTGGTGTCATATCTTTTGATAGGTTTTGATTATGACCAATTTAAAAAGTCTGTAGCCGCCAAAAAAGTATTCATAATTAACAGAATCGGAGATACGGCATTTCTTGCAGGAATTACTATGAGTTCGTACTTTTTGTATGAGTACGCGCCTGTAAAAAGTTTGGCTTCATTATCTTTCTTTGATATAAATACCAGCTCAGTTCTTATAGGAGCATATACGTCAAGACCTTTATTTTTAATTATATGCTGGCTGTTTTTAACTGCTGCAATTGTAAAATCCGCACAATTACCTTTTTATACATGGTTGCAGGATGCTATGGAAGCAAAACTTCCGGTTAGTGCATTATTACACTCCTCCACTCTTGTAGCGTTAGGGATATATTTAACTCTACGGCTTCTACCGTTTTACACTCTTGCACCTATAGTACTAAAATCCGCCACAGTTATAGGTATATTAACCGCTTTTGTTTGCTCACTTTCCGCCTGCTCACAAACTGATATGAAAAAAACTCTTGCATATTCAACTTCTGCACAATTCGGTTTAATGTTTTTTGCAATAGGAGTTTTGAATATAAAAGCCGCAATAGCGCTTTTCTGCGCTCATGCTTTAATAAAGCCCATGCTTTTCATAACTATTCCTAATGAAAACGAAAAATGGAATTACACAAACTTCGTACTATTCTTAATTGGCGGCTTATCACTGTCCGGAGTGTTATTTTTAGGAATGCTTTCAAAAGAAATTTTTGTCTATTCTTTAGGCACAACCGGAAAAACCTTAGTCACAATTCTGTCATTTTTAACCGCATTCTATATAACTAGAATTGCCCTTGTTGCTACTGACAAAAACGGTCTTGAAAAAGGGAATGTCAACATTATAGAAATTTTATCGATATCCGGATTTTTAATATTAAATATCGGAATTTATGTTTATTTAAGAAAAATCGGAGTTTATAAAATAGCCGAGCCGTTTTGGGCAGCAATAACTGCGTGGATTTCGGTTTATATTTTATACACGAAACAGGGCTTCTATAAAATCCCGTTCATCTATCCCCTATGCCATGAGGGATTTTATCTTGATAAATTGTATATGACTGTTGTTGTAGGAACTTATAACAAAATTGCAAAACTGTCAGACCTGTTTGAAACTAAAATTTTCAGCAATTATAAACCTGCATTGTTATTCTCGAAATGTGGTGTAAAAACGGTTTGCTGGATTGAAGAAAACGTGATGAACAGAGCTGTGAGCGCAATTGTCAGCTTCTCAAGACAAGTTTCTACGATCAGCAAACAATTGCAGACTAAGAATGTACAGTGGTACAATTTGTACGGATTTATGATAATCACTGCAATTATAAGCTGTCTCGTTCTTGCTTATATTGCGTTTTTGGCTTACATTGAAGGAGTCGGATAAAATGGATATACTTATTTCTATACCTTTTCTTGTGTTTTTTCCAATGCTTGCGTCATTTTTTATAATGTCGCCATTGTTTACTAACAATGAAATTTCAATAAGGCGTTTCTCAAAAAGCATTTTTGGATTTATCTTTTTGTACACAATTTTTCTGCTCGTAATGTTTGATACAGCAAATCCTTTCATCAGTAAAATAAGCTTTTTCGGACTTGATTGGATTCAGGCACTTGGGGTTCAATTTAGCTTTAAAATCGACGGAATCGGTATGATTCTTGTTTTATTAACCTCATTTATATTTTTTATTTCGGCAATTTCGAGCAAAATGAATATAAGAAAAAACCATAAATTCTATTATTCAATGCTTTTGCTTTTAATGTCAGCCATTCTGGGAATATTTACAGCAAGCGATATGTTCGTATTCTTTATGTTCTGGGAATTGGAACTCATTCCGGCATATTTCCTAATTGGTGGTGATTTTTCTCTTGAAACAAACACTGAAGCGAAAAAATCTGCCATAAAATTTGTTCTTTTCACTTTCCTAGGAAGTATGGTAATGCTTTTGGGAATACTTCTTTTGCACTATTACAGTTACATGACATCTCAAACGTTAACTGCAAATTTCAGTGAAATATTTACCGAAAGAATACCGGTTATTATTAAATTAATAATTTCAGCGTGCTTTATTATCGGTTTCGGGGTAAAACTTCCGATAATACCTTTACACACATGGCTTCCTGACGCACATACAAATGCACCAACGCCAATCAGCATGGTTCTTGCCGGAATTATGTTAAAAACAGGTGCTTATGGTATATTTCGATTCAACTATCAAATTATGAATGACGTATTTCAAATTTTTGCACCCGTTTTAGCAATATTTGCATTGGTTAATATTATTTACACAGCATTTGTGGCTTATGCTCAAACTGATATAAAAAGAATCGTTGCATATTCCAGTATTTCTAATATGGGATTAATTCTGTTAGGATTATGTGCATTTAATCAGATAGGTTTAAATGCTTCTGTATTCCACATGACAGCACACGGATTGGTTACCGCAGGATTATTCATGATTTGCGGAATAGTATACCTCAGATGCAAAACAAGGGATATAAATACGCTGGGAGGTATTGCCTCAAATATGCCAAGATTATTCGGACTCGCAACGCTAATAGTTTTGGCATCTATAGGGGTTCCTGCTTTTGCACCGTTTATAAGTGAAGTGTTAACGGTAATATCAGCCATGTTTTCAAATTTGGGGATAGTACTGAAAGTATCAGCAATCGTTGCGCTTCCGCTTTTGATTATAAGTTCTTGCTATATGCTTAAATTTTTGCATTGCGGATTTATGGGCGAAAAACAAGAAGCATTCGCAAAGATTAACGATATAACAACCCATGAATTTATAGTTCTTGCTTCCGTTGTTGCAGGACTTTTGCTTTTCGGAATTTTCCCGAGTGCATTGTTGGGAATGATAGGATAGAAAGAGGTTATACTGAATGATAAACGATTTTTTTAATATACTTCTTCCGCAAGGGTGTTTGACAATATTCATACTTCTTCAGCTTTTGATCGGGATGTTTGCCTCTCCAAAATTCCATAAATACGCCCGTTTTATATCCTTAATCGGAATATCATTAAGTATTTTGCTTTTATCAACAGTACAAACCGAACCGCAATATTTTGCATTTAAAAATTCCATAATGTCAGACAGTTACACTCAACTGTTTCATTTTGTTATATTACTTTGCGGATTTTTTATCACACTTCTTACAAAAAAACTCACAAATACATTCAAACAAAGTTCCTATACTTTTAATGCTTTGCTTTTAACAGCAATACTCGGAGCTTTAAGTATAGTATCAGCAAATGATTTTTTAACACTCTTCATTTCAATTGAATTAATGGCATTTCCAACCTATTTTCTTATAGCTTCAGCAAAGGGTTATCATTCAAAAGAAGCAGCTTTTAAATATCTTATAACAAGTGCAGTTTCAACAGGTGTATTTCTTTTTGGTGTTTCATATCTCTACGGAATAACATCATCCTTGAATTTTACGGAAATATATGAAGTATTATCGGAAGGCGAACCTACTCTGATATATTCTTTCGCCAGTGTAATGATAGTTTTCGGTCTTATATCTAAATTATCAATCTATCCTTTCGCAAATTGGGTCATTGATGTTTATAAAGGAACAGAAACATCCGTTTTGGCGTTTTTATCCACTATACCAAAACTCGCAATGTTCGGAATATTATGCCGACTTCTTGTATTCCCTCTATCACTCGGATTAGAGCTCCCTTTTATTATTGCAATAATTTCGCTCATTACGGCAATATGGGCAAATACTTATGCAATAAGAGAAAAAGATGCTAAAGTTATTTTGGCTTGCTCAACTTCCGCAAATATGTCTTATGTTCTTTTGGTTTCCGCATTAGTTTCCGTTTATAATTTATCAACCGTAATATTTTATTTATTATGCTATGTGGTTATGAATATTGCTGTTTTTGCATTTTTAAACATTACGGAATACGAAGATATCGGATTTAATGTTGCAAATTTCAAAGGTTTATTTCACAAAAATCACAGTTTGGGACTTGCTTACACAATCTCGGTTATCGGGCTTGCCGGATTTCCTATAACTTCCGGCTTCGTCGCCAAAATATATTTATTCTCAGCCATTGTAAATTCAGGGCTCGTATTCATTCCGTTTTTACTTGCTTTACTAATTCTCATGGTCGTAGCGCTTTTTTATTATCTGAAATTAATTTTACCAATGTTCGAGAAAGCAACGGTTGATACTAAAGTTTTAAAAGCTTTATATTCACAAAAATTTGTGCTGATAATCACAACAGCAATAACCGTTTTAATCGGGGCTTATCCTGAAAAAATAATAGAATTATGCCGATTTGTTGCTTATAACATATAAAATAATTAACCGCGTTTTACGACATGTCGAAGCTGTTCGCCATAACTGTTAAAAGTTCCGCAAGTTTCTTCAATTGTATAAGTTACTTCGCTGTCATAAGATTTTTCTTTTTCTGCAAATTCAACGGCCTTATCCAAATCTTTAAATTCGCCTGCCATATCAGGCTCAAAATATGATGGCTTGTCAATATAAACTTGATACATAGTAATACCCTCTTTTACAATTTGATTTTAGGTCCAACAAAAAACAGAGTCAAATTATCTGCGATAATTACGATACCTGTTTGCACCTTTTCTTGAGCTTGTTAATTTCGGCTGTTGTGCGGTTTGTTTTAAAACCACCTTTTTGGTTTTTATCTTCCAACCCGTATTCTTGACCACCTGCGCTATAAAATCCTCCGGATATGAATTATTTTTAATAAAGAAGGCATTTCCGTTGTTTATCTCGCGTACAACATCGTTAACATATTTAATAAGATTCTGTTTAATACCTATATCCGGATTACATTCCTCATATTCCGAGAGATTCATATCCCCTTTATCCTGATTATAAAGCCGGCAGGTTAATGCCAAATTCTTCAATTTGTCTTCTCCGCCTTTGGAGTAAGATTCGATATGTTCAACTGTTGCGGCTGACATATTTAATAATCTTTGGGCAATTTCTTCATGCGAAAATTTGGAATACTTTACAACAAACGCATCATAATCTGTGTACGAACGGGGCAAATTGTACCATTTTTTATATATTTCATGAATTTCATTCTTGTACTTTCTTGGAACTTCAAAATCCTTTAACTGGTTAAGAAGTCCATGCCGGCTAAAGGAACCGTCTTCTACTTTTAAGAGTGCAACATCCCTCAAATAAAAAATCTCCTCAGCCAAATTTTCATCAAATGTCAAAATATAGTCATTCGTACTATTTAATATCTCTTTCTGCTTATTCTTGAGATTCGTAAGGGCCTCGGGACGTTTTTCCATAAGTATATCCTGAAAGTTTATTTGACCGCTTGCACCATATTCTTCAAACACATCAAAAACTTTTGTTTCAACATCCAACATGTAGTCTCTGTATCCTTTTAAGAAATTAATGGCCGATTGCGCCGTATTTTTTTTGCCCAATTTGGCAAAAATAGTTCTTAATTTATATGGAGATATCATCGGTTTTCTGCTATATGCACAACGCAATCTATCTGTTTGGGATAACAACATGGTAGAATTCGCCTGAGCACGAAACATAACGGAATTATACGCAGCCGCAGGTATAAGCATAGCGGCAAAATCAGTACCGCATTTATTTTCATTATATACTTTGTGTTGTCGGTTTGTACGTAATCCCATACAATTGTTAATTGACGGAATCGTACTAAATGAAATTTTCATGAATCTCCATTGCCCTATATCCAGTTTAACGTCTAAAAAGAATAATTTTGCTATTGTATATATAAATCGTTACAAATCTATAGAATTATGATAAAATTTATGCAGTGAGGTGCCTATGAAAGAAACTAGCGTTAAATACCCATTTCTAACCAGAGATGTAAAAATATATGAACAAGATAACGGCCATAAAATAGTTTTGGCTTTTAAAGAAGGCGGCATGGTCAATGTATCAAGCTGGGTGAAAACCGGGTCTATTAATGAAAACGATAAAAACAACGGAATTTCACACTTTCTTGAACATTTGATGTTTAAAGGAACTCATAAGCATAAAGCAGGGGAATTTGACCATATTCTTGAGTCAAAAGGCGCTATTGTTAACGCTGCGACTTGGAAAGATTATACTTTTTACTATGTAACATTACCAAAAGGTGAAAATAATGAAAATTTTGATCTCGCAATAGAGCTTCATGCAGATATGATGACAGATCCTGTTATTCCGGATTACGAAATGGGTACTCCATTTGACGTTAATGACAAAACCGTTACAGATAAACGTGAGCGTCATGTCGTTATAGAAGAAATAAGAATGCGTCAAGACCAACCATGGACAAAGGTTTATAACATAACCAACAATGCAATGTATACTTCGCATCCTTATAAAAGGGATGTTATAGGCACTCCGGAAATTATTTCTCAAGTCCCTCAGCAAGAAGTAATGGCTTATTACAGAACTTTTTACTCTCCTGAAAATGTCACAACTATTATTGTCGGAGAGTTTGATTTTGAAGAAGTATTAAATAAAGTTATAAAGGCATTCAATTGGGGCGAAAGACCAATTCCTCCCAAAAGAAATTTAATGCATGATTCACCTGTAAAAGAAACTAAATATATAGAAACCGAATCTAATATAAATTCTTCGTTTATGATGTTCGGCTATCTTGGTGTCCCTGCTAAAGATTTAAAAAACCTTATTGCCCTTGAAATGCTTTCGGTAATACTCGGTGAAGGTACAAGCTCGCGGCTTTATGTTAACCTTGTTGAAAATATGGAAGAAAACATTTTTAATATTATCAATACAGAAAATTATCCCTTTAGAGATGGAAGTAACTTCTTTATTCAAGCAAATTTCAACCCTCAATATAAAGAGAGAGCTGTAGAGCTTGTTAAACAAGAAGTCGAAAAACTAAAAGAAGGAATTACTGAAAGAGAATTAAATAAAGCAAAGAAAAAACTTAAATCAAATTTTGCATGCGAGGTTGAAACGGTTTCTGAAATAGGAGAATCTATCGGTTATTATATGACCGTTTGTGATGATTTAGCACTTGCGGAAGAATATATTCCGACTTGTGAATCAATCACGACCGACTACTTGATTGATACGGCAAAAAAATATTTGGATATAAATAATGCTGTAATATCGGTTTTAGTTCCCAAGCATAATTAAAAGTTAATCCAAATTACTTTTAATAAAAGCTTCTATTTTTTCTAATGCTCTTTTCGAAAGCAACTCTGTCTTGAGCTTTTTATTTTTCCTGTCTTTTTTAGGTACATCTATTGGTGAAACAATTGCCCAATTAGAATTAATCGGCTGAGGTGGTAAATATCTTAATGAACCATCTCGCTTGCTAATGTGTTCCAAATGTGCCTTGTCGGTTATATAGTTAGTCAATGCTCCGAGCATAGTTTCTTTGGGGAACACAACGGGTTCTTTACCAACAATCCTGCGATATATATTTATCCCTGCCAAAAGTCCGCCTGTAATAGATTCTGTATAACCTTCCGTTCCTGTGATTTGGCCTGCAAAAAACAACCCTTTCCGATTCTTCGTTTCAAAGCTTGGGTTTAAAACCACAGAAGAATTTATAAATGTATTTCTGTGCATTACCCCATACCTTACTATATTTGCATTTTCCAAACCCGGAATTGAGTGTACAAGCTCTTTTTGAGCCCCCCATTTTAAATTCGTCTGAAATCCCACAAGATTAAACAAAGTTTTAGCAGAATTGTCTTGCCTCAACTGAACTACAGCGTAATTCTCAACGCCTATTCTTTTATCCACAAGACCTACCGGTTTCATAGGCCCGAACCTCAATGTATCAACCCCTCTTGATGCAAGGACTTCTAAGGGCAGGCAAGATTCAAAAAACTCTTTCTTATCAACATCATGTTTTTCAATTCGCGGTGCATTAATCAATATATTATAGAAATTTTCGTATTCTTCTTTATTCATAGGACAATTAATATAAGATGCATCGCTCTTGTCATATCTTGCTCCCCAAAATGCTTTATCAAAATTTATGGAGTCAATTTCCACAATCGGAGCAATTGCATCAAAAAAGTGCAAATGTTCCGTTTGGGTGAATTTTTGTATGCTTTCGGCAAGTTTACCGCTTGTCAAAGGCCCAGAAGCGATTATCACATTACCCTCTGGAATTTCCGAAATTTCTTCTCGTATTAGTTCAATATTGGGATTCTCTTCTATTTTTTTTGTAACGGCAATTGAAAAGTCTTCTCTTGAAATTGCCAAAGCATTCCCTGCAGGAACGGAGTTTTCTTTTGCAATTCTAATCAATTCTCCGCCTAGAATTTCCATTTCGGCTTTTAATAAACCACTTGCATTTGTTATGTCAAGAGAGCCAAGACTGTTTGAACATACAAATTCCGCACAGTTTCCACTCACATGTGCTCCAGTATTTTTATCTGGACGCATTTCATAAAGCTTAACCTTAATACCTCTTTTGGCAAGCTGGAGTGCCGCTTCCGAACCTGCAAGCCCCGCCCCGATTATTGTTACTTCGCTCATCCTAGTCCATTTTCCCTACTTGATTTCTGCCGTGTTCTTTTGCGTAATACAAACATTTATCAGCAAATTCTATCAGTGCTTGCGGAGTCTCAGCATTATCCGGGAAAGTGGAAACACCCAAGCTTATCGTAACTTTACTTGTTTCATTAGCATTGATATGAAACTCTTTTTCCGCAACTGCTTTATTTATTCTGCTTGCATTGAAAAGAGCTTCCTCTGTAGAAGTATTAGGAAGAATTATACTCATTTCTTCCCCACCATATCTGCATACATAGTCAGTAGTTCTGGAGTTCTTTTTAAGTGTTTGAGCAACTTGTCTCAAAACAGCATCTCCTGCCTGATGTCCATAGGTATCATTAAATTTTTTAAAATAATCTATATCAATTATAATCAACGAGAACGGTTGTCCATACCTTCTGGAAATTTCTATTTGATTTCTCAAAGTATCCTGGAAATATCTGTGGTTGTACAATTCGGTTAATCCGTCAATCGTTGCCAATTTATATTGATACTCAAAATCTCTCGATTTTATAAGGTATTTTGCTATAAAGGTCAGAGCAAAGATTATTGTAATAAGCACAACAGGAATTACAACAGGTATCCATAGGTTAAACATTTCCATTGCATAGTAAGATACAAGCAGATAAGCCAACGAGAACAGCACTGTAGACAATACGGCAAAAACCGTTGATGTTGAATACATAACTATGGCTATGACCAGCGCTGTTATAAATAAATAGAGCACTACGTTAGATGCGGCGCCCGTCTGTTTAATAAAATTGTTATCGAGCATATTATTAAAAAACGTAGCGTGGACTTCTACGCCCGGATATACACCCTCTTGTATCGGAACGCTTTTTGTATCATGAAGAGCTGTAGCTGTTGTTCCAATAAAAACAATTTTATCTTTAAAGTTTATTTTGTTATTTTCGGAAATATTTTCCATATCTTTTATAAGCTTATACATAGGATACATTGTATGTGTACCGCTTACCCCATACCAATTTAAGATTGCTTCTCCATTTTTATTTAACGGAATACTTATTTCGTTGTTTACATTTAAGTTTTTATTGAAACTTAACTTGTACAATTTAGTATCTTCACCGGTTAAATAATCACTTCCGGCTTGAAATGCCAAATACGGATAATAAGAATCTTTATACACAACCAACGGCGCAATTTGTCTTACAATACCGTCACTATTTCTTATTATATTTGTCATACCTACATGCACATTACCTTCTAAAAGTTCAGGCAAAATAGTTCTGCAATTCAAGAATGTGTATTTTTTCCTAATGTTGATAGAAGAGCTGTTACTTAAATCTACTTTTAGTCGGTCGGGTAAATTTGCAGGCAATCTTACATCATATGAAACATTATCAAAATTCATACCCACATATGTATTATTAAAGGAATTTAGAGTATCAGCAAATGCTTTATCTGATGTTTTTTCTGACCTTATCGGTTTTATAAACAATAAATCAAAAATTATTTCCTGAGGTTTGTCTTTTTCAATATATTTAACCATATCCGCATATACACTTCTCGGAATAGGCCATTCACCGTATTTATCCCAAAGAAATTCCAAGCTGGCATCGTCTATTGCAATAACCACTATGTCTTTATTGGGAATAGGTTGCTTGTGTAATATCTTTATTGATTGTCTGTAATCAAATGTTCTGTTTTCAGCAACTTCAAAAAATGAAGTTATTACATTTTTTAATGTTTTATTATTCTGTAAAAAAATAAAACCCACCAATAATATTGCGGAAAGCAATAAAAGGTAGGTAATTAATGTAAACCATTTTGTATTTAATATTTTTTTCACAACCAGACTCCGATTTTTAATAACTGTTTGTACTATACCTTAGCTTTTCTGCTTTTGCAAGGAATCTGCTTTTTTCTAAAGTTTTTGCAATTAAATCGTTGTTCATCTTAAGTAATTCCGTTGTAGCAGCAACTCCCAGCGGATTTAAGAGATATTTTAGCAAACATTCTTCATGCAGATTCATATTTTACCTCACATCACATTTACTTGATACGACATTTATTGACTTTTCTTTAAAAAACATTAAGCACATTACTGCAAACGGATGATTTTTAGGGTAAATACTAAAAATTTAGACAAATTATCCGATAAGTAAACTAAAAGAGGTGATAACTATGTTTAACGGATTTATTCCAAGATATGATTTAGAAGCAAGAATACAGCATTCCAAGCTTGATTCGTGGGGTTATGACATTCCGTCAGCAAGAATGGGGCGCATAGAAGGTCCTGATACCGCTGATTTTTCAGCAGTAATGTCAGGACTTGTAGAAAATTTAAATACAGAAATGAATGCTCCGGATAACCTCCTTAAAGACGCAATGATGGGAAATGAAAACGTTGATGTACACGATGTTATGACTGCAATGGCAAAAGCAGAACTTAGTGTTACGGTTGCGACTACCGCAGTCGGAAAAGTCATCCAAGCGTATGATAAAATTATGCAATTACAGATTTAGTCTTCTCATAAACAGCTAAAATGTGTATAATAATATAGGGAAGGATATATGGATTTTCAAAAATTACTGGAAAATAAAGTTCTTTTGGCAGCTATAGCAGGCAGTGTGGTGCTATTGCTCCTTATTTTTATAATCTGCGGAACTATTGCAGCATCGTCCAAAGCAGATAAGTCCCAAATCGACGTTTCCAGTGAACCCCTTAAAGAAGATGTAGATTTACTTACAACAGATAATATGGGCAAGGCGTTAGAAATACAGGCAATGCTCGCAAAACACGGAATCGTTGTTTCAAGAAGCGTTGATGGTACGAAATCTTTATTGAGATTAAAGGCAAAAAATTGTACAACTGCAGCAGGTAAATGCACTACTGAAAAACGTGATATGGCAATTATGCTAATAGTTGAAAGCGGACTCTATGACCAAAATGTTGGCTTAGAAGTTTTTGATAAAGGTGATTTTACATCCACAAAAGAAGACAAAAGAATTCGTCTTGTAAGAGCCATGAACGGTGAATTATCAAGACTTATAAAGAGAATTGACGGAATAGAAAGTGCTTCCGTATTCATCTCTATTCCTGAACAATCAATGTTCTCCTCTATGCAAAAGCCGGTAACTGCAACCGTTCAACTGACAGTCGCAGTAGGACAAACTTTGAATATGGGAACAATCAAAGCAGTTTCCAATTTGTTATTGGGAAGTGTTTCCGGATTAACCGCTCAAAATATATCAATAACGGATACAAACGGACATGTATATAACAGCATGGTGGATGCTCAATCCGAAATGCTCCAACGGCTTCAAGAAAACGATAAATATATGCAAGAAAAAGTTCAAGCACAATTGAATCGTTTAATAGGCGCCGGTAAATATGTTGCAACCGTAAGCACCTTCCTCAAACAAGCTCCGGTTGAAAAACATACAATATCCTACGACCCAAATACAAAAATTGCTTTAAATGAACAAACCTTCTCCGAAGGATTGGGAGATCAAACACAAGATGTCAATAAAAACACTAACGCCGTAAGCGTATATCTCCCGAACGGATTACCGGCAGGAAGTTCTGATTCTTCACAAAACAGAAGCTATTCAAGAACTGCGAGAGAAACCCAATACGGTGTCGCTAAAGTGCAAACAAGCGAATTTTCATCTGCCGGAACTTTGGAAGAAATCTCAATTGCAGTAACTCTTGAAAAAGATGCACTTCCTGCAGAACTTACACTTGAAGAGCTTAAAGAACTTGTTGCACATGCTGCGAGCCCGAAAGCTTCTCCTGATAATGTAACTATCGCCTTTGCGGAATCACTAAATCCGTTTATGGCAGGAGATAAAAACGTTAAGGCCCCAATAAAAGCAGAACACGGAAATCCTTGGTGGCTTGCTGTCGCACTTCTCTTGTTTGGATTAATCTTCGGACACAAAGCATTAAGCCAGAAAATTAATGCGGCTAAAAATGCTCAAGAAGAAGAAATGCTTCGGCTGAGAGAACAAAATGAAGCACAAGAAAAACAATTAAAAGAACTTAGCTCAAATGCGGCTGATTTGATAGAAAAGCAATCCCAATTACAGCAAGGACTACTTGAACAACAAAGCAGACCTGCAATTCACACATCCGGTGCTGAAATAAGAGAGGCCTTAAGAGAGTTAAAGAAAGAATTTGACAGTGCTGATGAATTGGAAGCAGGAGAAAAAATTCGCAGCTGGATTGAACAGGGTTAAAATAACAGACTAATATAGTAGGGGAACCAAACGAAGAGAGAGCGTTGAAATGCCAATAGAAGGATTTGATTATAAAGCATTTGCGGATAATATGGCTGAGCAAGCAACTCAGCTTGTTCCTGCTGAATTGAAAGATTTTGAAAAAGAATATATCGTCAGAACTCTTGGAAATTTTACAATGGTTGCGGGAGAAGCTCTATCAAACGATACTTCTCTGAATCTTAATGTTGAACAAGCTGTTTTTATAACTCAAATTATTGCAGAATGGTCATTCCATAAATCAATAGATTTGGTTCATTCCGGTATATTACCGGAATATTGGGATAGTATTATGCAAAAAATTGCCTTTACTATTTTTGAAATAGCTAAACAAGGCATAATACGTAAAATTCCTCAAGATCAGGTATTGCAAGCTGTTGAACATCATGTTGTTAAAGTTTACAAACAATGTATTGAAGAGCTTGAACAAAAAGGAATAATAAACGAAGAAATAAAGAACAGGGCTGAGAGCCAATCAAATATAGATGCAATGGCACAGCAAGTGCAAGCTGAACAAATGCAAAAAGCACAAGAACAAGCCGAACAGCAAAATAATATGGCTGATGAATCTTCAAGAATTGCAGAGGAAAGACATCAAAAAAGAGAAGCGGAACGTGCAGCAAAAAGACAAGCTGCCCAGCAAGCCGTACAACAACCGCGAACAGGCGTATCCGTGCCACAAGGTATTTCAAACAAAGATTTGAAACTCATGTCCGTTGCTCTAGTTCTTAAAATACTTTCACAAGATAAAGTTACCACTATTCTGAACAAATTTAATAATAATGATTCACAAACAATCTCAAAATATATGAATATGGCGGATTTAGAATCCCAAATAGACGGAGATTTGTTAACAGGTTGTCTTAAGGAAATTAAAGAATTTTTACCTTCAAAAAGAAAACTTACTCCTGAAAACCTTGTAAATGCTCTAATGGAAATATATCGTCAAAATCCGCGCGAAAAAGTGGAAAAAATTATAAAAAATGAACGTCCGTTGGTAAAAAGATTTGCGGCGAGGGCTTATGACGGGGAATACAGCGAATTACCTTTAAAAGTAGCAGGGGTAATTACTGAATACATTGAGGAAAGTTTATAACATTAATATGATTATCAAAAAGAAAAATCAAAAATTTAAAAATAATAAATCAGAGATTCAAAATGACAATAATTTTGAATCTGATAGTGTTTCCGAGACAGATGAAAATAATACGGAATCCGATGTAAAAGCTGATAAAAACCCTGAAATAGCTCTTTTTGATATAGAAAGTATTGATTTCGCTCAACGCCAGGAAAGAAGAAAAGGTTCAAGAAGACGCGGCTACAGAAGAATTGATGACAGGAATCTCGTTTCACGTGCTCAGGAAGAATCAGAAAGTATTAAAAAATCGGCCTTTGAAGAGGGTTACAGAATCGGGCTGGAAAAATCCGCAGCAGATATAACGCAATTTAAAGAAGAATTCAAAAAATTCATGTCTGCAAGGCAAGATGTTTTTGAATATATTGCTCCTGACATTTTGGAAATCAGTGTTAATGTAGCCAAAAAGATTATTAAAAAGGAATTAGAGACAGATCCTCAAATAATTATAAATACTATAATAGACGTACTTAAAACAGTATCTAAAAATGAACCAAAAGTTACAATAAGGGTAAAACCACAGTCTGTACAATTCATAAAAGATACTTTACCTAATATTACATACCAATATGGTATAGAATCTAAAATTAATATAATTGCAGATCCGGCAATAGAAGAGGGCGGATGTGTTTTCCAAACCGGAAACGGTATTGTTGATGCTTCTATTGACACACAATTAGAAATTATTAAAAAAGCATTGGAGGGATAAGTTAAAATTATCGAAAGGTTATAATGGCAGCAGAAGGCGGAAGTAATAAACCAATATCGGAAATATTTTTGGCACTCTTTGTAATGACGCTTATATTAATCCTCATTATGGAGATGCCTAGTTGGGTTATTGACTTTTCTATTTCGCTCAATATAACTCTCGGTATTATTCTTTTGATGATTTCCTTATACGTTCAAAAACCGCTTGAATTAGCGGCGTTCCCTTCCATAATACTTATCGGCACAATGTTTAGACTGTGTTTATCAATTTCTTCAACCCGTCTTATTCTTGCAAGAGGAGAAGCCGGCCATGTAATTGATGCTTTTGGTCATTTCGTAACCGGCGGGAATATGATTGTCGGCGGTGTTATCTTCTTAATTATAACAGTCGTACAATTTATGGTTATTACAAAAGGTGCCGAACGTATTGCAGAAGTTGCCGCACGTTTCGCCTTGGACGCTATGCCCGGTAAACAGATGACAATTGATGCCGATTTTAACGCCGGTTTGATTTCACCGGAAGAAGCTGTAAAACGAAGAGAGGACCTACAAAGAGAATCAAGCTTATTCGGTTCAATGGACGGTTCTATGAAGTTCGTAAAAGGTGATACTATTGCAGGCATTATCATCACGCTGATAAACATTATTGGCGGTTTGTGCATCGGATGCCTTGCAAACCAAATGCCGATAGCAGATGCCGTTAGTAAATATACAGTCCTTACAATTGGTGACGGTCTTGCAGCGCAACTTCCTTCTCTATTGATGTCAGTTGCGGCAGGTATCGTCATGACTCGTGCATCAGCCGGAAATGATTCTTTGGGTGGAGACTTAACCGCTCAGATTATGTCAAAACCATATTCATTGTTTTTTGCAGCTCTATTCTTAGGCCTGATTACTGTAACATCACCAGTAACAGGATTGCCCTTTTTACCGTTCCTTATATTTACGATAATTCTCGCAATTGCTGGCTTCTCTGTATTAGTAAATGCCGACGTTCAATCACAATTAGGTCAATTGGAAAGCGTTCGTCAGAATATGCAGGATTTGGTTAACCCGAATAAGATGTATGAACGGCTTGGTGTTGACGTTTTGAGCTTGCAGGTAGGTGCCGGATTGCTTGTTATTGCCGATCCTGAACAGGAAGGTCAATTGTTGGCAAAAATCGCAGCTTTACGTCAAAGAACAACCGACGAACTTGGTTATATTCTTCCTAATATACGTATTATGGATTCTTCCGCCTTGGAAGCTAATGAATATGTTATATCAATACGTAACAACGTAGTTGCATCCGGTTTCGTATATCCGGGCAAATATATGGTTATAGCAGATCAGTGGGATTCTGTTAAGAAAACAATTCCTGAAGATGCAATTATCGGGGTTGATCCGACATATCAAACTCAGGCATATTGGATATCTGAAGAAGATGCAAAATCTGCTAAAAGCGTTACCGCTGTTGATGCTACAGACGTTCTTGTTACTCACTTACAAGAATGCGTAAGAAAACACGTTGACGAGGTTATGACCAAGACAGATGTTTTGAAACTTATGGAACTCGTGCGTTCTCAAGACCCAACACTTGTTAACGACCTAGTTCCTGCTATTATTTCAACCTCTGACTTAAGAAAAATCTTTGTTAACCTGATAAGAGAAAAGGTTTCAATAAAAGATATTATATTTGTATTTGAACGACTTTGCGATTACGCAAGATTTTCCAAAGAGCCGGATATATTATCCGAACGTTTGCGTGCCGCATTAGGTCGTCAAATTTGTCTTGGTAATGTTGATAAAGACAAGGTGCTTTATGCATTAACTCTTTCGCCCGAATGGGAAAAAACCCTGGACGACAGTTGTCAAAGAACAGAACTTGGTACAATGTTCCTTTTAAATCCTATGCAGGTTCAGGATTTGATTGAGACAACAGCAATGACATTAATGAGAGCACATCAAAACATTGGTTTGCAACCGGTTATACTTTGCTCTCCGAGAATCCGACTGCCTTTATATCAACTTCTTGAAAGACATATTCCGACAATCGTCGTAATTTCTTATTCCGAACTTATCACGGATATAAGAGTCGAGGCAGTTGATACAATAGGTGAATCCGGTGGCTATTAGAAATAACTTGATTTGATTATCTGCATGCCGGGTCTTCCATATCCGTCAGCCCGTCATAATCATTATCTAACCCGTCCGAACACGAACCTATAGAATCTTTACCCTCTGCTCTTGCGTTATATTTTAGCCACTTATTATCAATTTTATTCCATTGATATAAAAAGAATTTTTTGTATGCTTTAGTTATTTCCGAATTTTTAATAACCAACAAATTTTCATCATTTTTATTTTCGCCACTGTATGAAAAATTCATTGAGCCTATAATCGTATATTCATCATCAATAATCATCGACTTCGAATGCATTTTGCCGGCATAATTTTCGGTTTTAACCTCTATCCCTCCTGCTCTGAGCTCTTTGTGTTTGGAATGCTGCACAGATGCATTTAAGGCATCCATAATAATTTTTATATCAACACCGCGCTGCTTTGCAGCAATAAGCGCAGCCATAACTTTTTTATCCGTCAAAACAAAAGTCGGAATATAAATATATTTTTGCGCATTGTTTATTAGAGGTATTATCGCATTTTCAATACATTTATCTTTTGGAGAAAAATAAATTTTTATATCTGTACCTGAAATATTTACTGCCTTATTTTTAATCTGCTTCTTTTTATTGTGAAATTTCCCACTGTACATTTCATCAAACTCTTGTTTATATATCTGAGCAATTTCAGGAGATTCAATAACTACTGCACTGTTTGAATTAAATCCGGACATATCCGTATGTGAAAGGTTCGCAGAACCGGTTATCAAAATCTTATTATCAAATATATAAAATTTATTATGCATTATACTGTTTGCTTCATCAGTATTTGCATCACTATTAATGTCGGAAATAAGTTTTTTTATAATATCCGTATCGGGATATATGTTTTTTCTGTTTGCGTCTTCATCATAAACAAGTCGAACCTTCACGCCGCGCTTTTGTGCAGCAATCAATGCTTTTTCAATTTCCGGAGTACTTGAATAACCGTAAATGGCCACGTCTATAGTTTCTTTTGAATTATTTATACCAGATAAAATTTCGCGGCAAATTTCCGTACTGCATCCTCTATCCGGTTTTAGTTTGGTTGTAAAATCAGTAAAAAATACTTTTATCTTTCCGGATTTTAAATTTTTTACGGGGTCATCAGATATAATTTTGGTAGATTTTTTAATCATATCTTTAGGAATATGAAATTTCTTAATTACTAAAAATTTTTGAATATTTTTTATTTCAGGAGCATCAAGTTCATAAACATTTTCATTTTCCGTATCCAAAACGACATACTTGGTTGTTCTAATATCTTTAAGCCGTTTTTCCAAACATTCGCTACAACATGGCTTACCTTCCTCCAAACAATATCCTGAATATCTGAACTTTTCATCATAATTAAACTTTAAATAAACCAAATCCGAATTTCCCTCTAGATATACAAAACGTCCCTGAAGCAAATTCATAGCCCAATATTTCCCAAAATTTCCAAGAATAAATGCTTCTTTTTCGGAAATATTTAATTTTTTTGCCAAAAGCTTGTTTTTGTGGGTATAAGCGGCATCGAAACAGTCAAAATCTTTTAAGGTTAAGTTTTTATTATTACTAAACTCAATTTGCACAGGAGAAATTACGCCGCTGACCTTATACACTTTATCGTGCCGGGTAAATAAAAATGAAACGGTAAGAAAACTTATGACTATAAATAATATACAAAATTTTTTCATAATAAATTATGCTTGCGGAGGTTCTTCTTGTACATTTTGCGGTTCTTGTGCATCCTGTTTTTCCTCCGCTATCTTATAATTAGTTATATCATATCCGAAATTTGCTATCATCTCAGCCAATTTTCTATTTCTTGTAATTAAATATTCGTTAAAATAATTATCTATGGTTCCTTCTTCATACCTGTGAGGATGTATAAATGCCTCCACCGTAACTTTTTTATTATCTATTGCTTTTATACCGTACATAACAGCAGGAGCATCCATGGATAGTGCATAAGATGTCCCGATTATATAGTCATTTGTACTTAACTCGTATTTGTCCAATATATGCTCATTTGCAACTGTCATCAAATTTAATACAAATTTTTTGGAAAAATTCAAATAATATCTCCAGCTCAAATGCCTGCCAAGCTCCGGTACAAAATAAAATTTCTCAAAATGCGTCCGAACTTGAGGGATTTCATACTCTTTCGCCAACCTGCAAACTATATCAAAAATCTTAGGAATTGAGTGTATATGAGCGTGTGAATCTATATGAGTTGCTTTAGTTTTTGCAAGTACTTTTTCTATCTGCCGTCTGAACTCTCTCTCAACTTGGGATAAAAATTCGGTTTCTTTAGGGTTATATGCTTTTAACAATAATTTCAAATACGAGTTATTAAATTTCATTTCAGAATCAGTCAATAAATCGACATCAGAACATAATGATTTACCGTCCGTAAGATTTAAGTGCACACCAACACCGAAATTCGGGCATCTGGCAAGAATTTGGTCGACGGCCTCGTCAAAGGCCTCACCATTGGCGGTAATACTGACACTCTTTAACAAGCCGTAGGAATATGCCTCTTCAACAGCACGATTCGCCGCCTGAGAAACTCCAAAATCATCAGCATTAAGAATAAATCGTTTTGCCACCAATTAACTCCAGACCAATACGAGAATATTATACCATATTTTTTTATACTAACAATTTTATCAAATCTGCTTTACATATTTATTACGATTTTTCGTAACAAAGGTTTACAATTAAGCAATTTCGCTGAAAAAAAATACTTATATAATATATAGGGACAAATATAACGGGAGACACATTATGGCAGTCGGGGCAAGAGATTATATTGATAAGCTTCTGGTAAAAAAATATGCCGATGAAAAAGTCGATAATACGAATATGGAATCAATGGTTAATCCTGAAAAGATGTTGGAGGCAATGAACGACGTAGCATCAATTCAGAGAAATATGCTCGCACTATCGGAAAGACTTTCTTATACTTGTTATGCAATAAACGCACGCTCAGCCAGGTACAAAAAAACTTCGCTTAAAGCATAATAAGGGCTTTTATTTACACAAAGTTTAAATCTTAAAAAGAATTTTCAACTACAACTTTGTGCAACCCTTTTGGATTGTCAACATTTCTTTTTAATTTTAATGCCGTTTCAAGAGCTATAAGCTGCAATAATACTACATTCGCAAACAATTGTTGTATTTCGTTTTCACATTCAATGTTGAAATGCAAATCCGGAGTGATTTTATCACTTTTAACGCCAATAACAACAAGCATAGGATTATAATCTGCTTTAATTTTATTTAGATTAGTTATTGAACGTTCTGAAGGTTCATCAACCGAAATAAAAATTAAGACAGATTTATTATTTAATACCGCAACATGTCCATGCATAAATTCACCTAAAATGGCAGCACTAATATTTTTATAAGAGGTTTCTTTTATTTTTAATGCACCTTCTTTGGCTAGAGAATAAGATATACCAACTGCTGTCATTATAACAGTATCAATTTTTGAGAGATATTTTGCAAAATTCTTAATCTCTGCCCTTTTAGCCAAAGCTTTTTCAACAATTATCGGGAGATGGAATAGAGATTCTTTATAAGATTTTGTGATACTTTCCGGCTCAATATTTTCAATAAGTTTCAAAGATATAAGAATCAGGCATAACATTTGAGAAGTAAAAGATTTTGTTGCGGCAATTCCGTGTTCAATTCCGGCATAACAGGCAACCTTATAGTCGCATTTATCCCAAATTGTCGATTCTTCATTATTCGTAATGCAAAGAGCGGGTAAATTCGTTTCCCGTTTCACTCTTTCCAAAGATTTTAAAGTATCGGAAGTTTCTCCGGATTGAGTTATAAAAATATACAAAGTATTTTCATCATGCGGAATAAGATTTTTAATGAGAAATTCACTTGAATATATAGCTCTGGACTCAATTTTGGAAATTTTCTCAACTAAATCTACCGCAAATCTTGCACAATGATAAGATGAGCCGCTTGCAACAAGAACAATCTTCCTTATATTTTGAGGCAAGTCTATATTTATTTCTCCAGTTTGAGGATTTATATATTTTGCCAAAATATAGGGAATTATTTTGGTCTGTTCAGCTATTTCCGATTCCATATAAGTTTTTTCTTTTTTAAAAAACATTTCGCCATCTCCGAATATCTTATCTATATTGATTTTAATACTTGATACGATAAAGTTCAACCTAGCGGTTTCCCTTTTATTTATGTTTATTTAAGAAATGTAAACGGCCCAAATGCCTGTTTTTACTATATAAGTATAATTATTTTACAACTTTAGTATAAAATTTAAAAAAAACATTAAAGTTTTTGAAAATTGTGCCGTTATACATTATATAGGTTTTATGTAGGAAGGATTTTTCATGACTGATAAAGAAGAAGAAATGGGCGCATCCTTATTTTCCAGAACTATTGATATTATGGAAAACGACCCTCTTGAAGAAATATTTGCTCTTAATATGGGAGATTTTATATCCGAATATTTAATTTCGGAGGATTTGGCAAGCAAAATCGGAAAAAGCGCAAAAAATAAAACAGAAAAATTGAAATCACAGCTTAAAGAATTGATTTCAATATATTCTTTAGACAACACTTTATGCGTTTTGGGCTTCGATTCCAAAGATGAATACGTTATATATAATTCAATAGCGAAAACTCTTACACAAATCCTTGATGTGGATGCATGCCATATTTATCTTACGGAAGAATTTACAAGAGGTTTAACCTTTGATGACAAGTTTCTCGGACTTGTAGGTTCGTCTGTTGAGTTTAATGAAGATATTTATTCCAAAAAACTCGGCTATGCTGATAATGAAAATTCGATTATTGTAGAAACTTTTAAATCGCTTGAAAAAGTTCAAGTCAAAGATGTTTCTCAAATATCGAATTTCGTACCGAAAGCAGAATTGAAAGAAGATTGTGTAAAATCTTTAGCAATTATTCCGATGCATAACAATGCTTATGTAGTAGGTGTTATTGTTATCGAAAATTATAAAGAGAAAAATATAAAACGCGCATATATGGATTTGGTAGATACTATTGCACGTCTTTTCGGAACATCAATGCACCTTCAAAAAGCGGTTGAAACCGCGGAGAATTTGATTGCGGATAATTCTATAGCTATAGAGGAATTGCAGCAAATGAGAGCTGAACTCACCGCTCTTATTGGTGATTTGGGAAGTAATCAACAGGCCTTTGTTGAAAAACTTGCAAAAGCTGTAGACGAAAAAGGTCAATATAAAGTTGCCCACTCACAAAATACAGCAGAGCTTTCAAGAAAGCTTTGCAAACAGCTTGGTTTGAATGAAAAAACAACTGATTTGGTTTATTATGCCGGATTATTACAAAATATAGGTAAAATAACACTACCTGAATCCCTTTTTACAAACAAAGGGAAATTATCGAAAGAAGAGTGGGAAAAACTCCAAAATCACCCGAATGTCGGTGTTAACCTTTTAATGAATATTAATTTCTTGTCAGAAGTTATTCCATATATTCACTATCATAAAGAACGTTGGGACGGAGGTGGAGAGCCCGAAGGTTTAAAAGGCAATTCCATACCGTTCGGTTCAAGAATCATTGCGGTCGCGGATGCATACATGGCTATGACCTCCGAACGTTCTTACAGAAAAGCTTTGTCAAAAGATGAAGCACTGGATATTATTAAAAACGAAGCAGAAATTAAGTGGGATCCGATAGTTGTAAACGCACTATTTGAAGTTCTTAAATAATATTAATTCCACTGTAATATAAACGTTACATAACTAAACCGAATGCTTGACATTGGTTTTGCGGTTGTGTTAAAAATTATTATATATAAATAGTATTAGATAGGTTGATTGTCTCAAACGGGCCGGGATGGGTAAATGGAAACCCCAGCAAGTGTCGAAGTTGGCGCAAAGTGCTCTACAATCCCTTAAAAAAGAAAGGAAAAATCATGTACGCAATAGTCGAAACAGGCGGAAAACAGTATCAAGTTGAAGAAGGCCGCTACGTTGATGTTGAATTGTTAGGCGAAGAAGCTGATTCAAAAGTTGTTTTTGACAAAGTCGTTATGATAGTTAACGGCAAAAAGTCAAAAGTAGGTCAGCCATATGTTGCTAACGCTAAAGTTGAAGGCACTGTTCTTAAACTTGACAGAGCTAAGAAAATTATAGTTTACAAACAAAGACCTAAAAAAGGTTACAGAAAAAAACAAGGACACAGACAAGGTTTTGCAAGAGTTATGATTAATAAAATCAGAACAACTGCAGCTAAGAAAACTGAAACTGCAGAAACAGCAGAAGCATAATTAATGATTAAAAATTAAAAGGAGAAATAAAAATGGCACATAAGAAAGGTATGGGATCCACCAGAAACGGTCGTGACTCGGAAGCGAAGCGTTTAGGCGTGAAAAAATTCGGCGGTGAAACAGTTAAAGCCGGAAATATCCTTGTTCGCCAAAGAGGAACAAAAATTCATCCTGGTAACAATGTTGGTATCGGTTCTGATGATACTCTGTTCGCTATGATTGACGGAGAAGTTAAATTTGAATCTCACAGACGTGACAGAAAACAAGTTAGCGTGTACGCTGTGTAAATTTTAGAAAACAGTTAAAACGGATTGCTTAATAAAAGCAATCCGTTTTTTGTTGTCTGTTTGCGTATAAAATTTTGTTTATAATATAAAAAACAGAATCCGATATATAAACATCGGATTCTGTTATATATTTTGAATTTATAAATTCAATTATTAGTAACTGCAAGCGCAAACGCCGTTTTCGCAGTGACAGCCCATAGCTTCTTTTGCTTCGGACATTCTTACTTTGATACGTCCGTCAACTGCAATACCTTCGCCTGTCTTTTCAGAAATCAACAATGGGTTGATATCCAATTCATCAATGAATTTGAAATCAGAAACTAATTGAGATAATCTCAACAAGGTCTCTTCAATCTGTTCCATTTGAGCAGGAGTTGTTCCTCTTGCGCCTTGAAGAAGTTTGTATGCCTTAACTGACTTAATCATATCTTTAGCATCCATATCAGTCAGAGGTGCGATTCTGAAAGTTACGTCTTTCATAACTTCAATAAAGACACCGCC
>CAJOOA010000039.1 GCA_905236055.1 Candidatus Gastranaerophilales bacterium
AAACAGTACCATACCAATAATAGAAAAAACCAATTGACTGGTTGATGAAAGAGTGTCTTCTAAACAGATTTTCCAAAATGCTAAAAGCGAAGCAATAACCGATAAAGGATAAATGTAGAAACTTAAGGGGAAATGTGTTAAATTGTTGTCCTTGCCTACGACACGAACAAGTATTAAACAAATAATAAAATATGTCGTTTTACTAATTGTTCCTTCGAGAATTAACAATGTGAAATTGTTGTTATACTCGTAAATGTTCACTTTGAACAGCATTGAAAACAATACAATTGTTGCAAATTCAAGAGCGGTTGAAAAAATATCAAGTATTACGGAATAAAAGATAGCTCTAACAGAAGAAATATGGAAAAATACAAGCGCAAAAATAACATTAATGGCGGCAAAATAAATCCCGTTTACTAAAATGTTGTTAGACAAAAATATATTTAGAGCAACAGCACTTTCAAACAGCAGGGTTCCAAACAGAATACATGACAAAACCGAGTGTTTTCTTTCGGAAATGTGTGAAAAAACAATATACGATATAAGTAATTCGATAAAGCTCACAAACACCAAAAAAATATATTCAATCATACATTTCACCTTTTTTGAAGATACAAAAACCAAAACTTTCGAAAATCCGATTGTCTTCGCGGAGCAACAGATATTCTTGTTCCGTCAAACAAAAGTATCTCTTTGTATTTATAGTAGTCTATGTAGTGAAGGTTTACAAAAAACGATTTGTGAACCTTGTAAAAGAATGAATTTGAAATATTATCGCACCAGTAGGAGAAGTTTTGTTTTGTTATATAAGTTCCTTGATTTGTTACCATCTGCGTTTTCCTGTTTTCATATTTTATGTACTTAATATCATCAATAATAACACGAAATGAGTCTTTGCTTCCCTGAACATACACATCAACATATGAATTGTCAATATATTCCATTGCTTTGTCAAGTCCGGAATAAAGTCTGTCAGGTTGAAAAGGTTTATCAAAGTAACGAAATGCTTGTAAATCCATTGCGTCATCTATATATTCGTTATATGAAGTAATGAAAAATACTACAGCTTTTTTGTTTCTTTTTTTCATTTCTTTTGCTACTGATATTCCATTAAACGGTTCCATTTGAATATCTAAGAGAACCAAATCAAAAACATCATCGGAATTGATAATGGTTAATGGATTTGTTGTGGTTCTTATTGTATATGAATACAAATGATCCTTCATATATTTTTCAACAAATCCTTTTAATTCATCAACATATCTTTTTTCATCATCACAGATAAGGATTCTCATATATACCACCCAAATTAATAATATCCCTGCAGTTTTATGCTGCAAGGATATTTTAGCATTATGTGATTTCAAAAGTCAATGTTAAACAAGATTATCAATATAGAATTTCAACAGCTTAATAACTCCCTGTTGTTTATCCTTAGGCAAAGTTTTAATCAGTTTAACAATTTCATCGGTTTCCGAAGTGGGCGTGCCGACCAGATAATAATCTGGAGTGTTTCCCATCGCGCTGCAAATCTTGAATATGCATTCTGTGGTAGGAATTTGCTTCCCTCGTTCAATATTTGACAAATGGTTCTTGGAGATGCCGAGCTTCTCAGCAAGCTTTTCTTGGCTTAATCCAAGTTCTTTTCTTCTCTGCATAATTCGGAGACCGATAAGTTGTTTGGAATCATTCATTGTTATCACCTCAGACAATTTTAGATTATCATCCGGTGAATTAACAGACAGTGAGACGGAACAGTAATTGCAATACTGTGGATAATCAAAAAAATAATTTGAAAGTGATGAAATAATGTGAAAATCTACATTTATGCACGATTTTATTGCAGTTTGACAGTTTTATTGTTTTTACTTTATCAAATTTGTTATCTTCATTTTGAAAGGAGGGATAAGGATGTCAATGAAGAAAAACGCTGCAAAGGTTGCAAAACTTGTTGCAGAGAAATCTTTGAGAAGAGATGCTAACAGCACCACTTGCACCGGTATTTACCAGCCTAAAGCACCGGCATCTCTCAGCAAATTCAAGAAGACAAATAAACTTGATAAGTAAACTGTCAAAACGTATCGCCGCCGGACTTAAGCAGTCTTCAATAATCGAAGAAGACGATGTTGAACTGTATGCATATGGATTCTATATTTTGATTTCAAAGCTGTTGTTCCTCATCATTGCACTGATA
>CAJOOA010000040.1 GCA_905236055.1 Candidatus Gastranaerophilales bacterium
ATTAATAGTGAGTGTCCATACAGCAAAAGCTCATGTTTGTTCAATTCTTCAAAAAATGTGTGTAAACGACAGAGTACAAGCCGCCGTTAAAGCGGTTAAGGAAGGATTGGTTTAGTAAAAAGAGGAAGCAAGTGCTTCCTCTTTCGTAAATACTAATAATCCATCTTATAATTATTTTCAATCAACCTTGCTGTACAACCCTGACCATTGTAACCTGTACCAGTACATCTGTATGGACCACTTGCACTAGTGTTATACCAAGTTTGGGTTGTAGAATTTGAAAGATTTAACAATTCAGCAGCTTTACTTGAACCATAGGGGTATAAATGTCCATCTGCCCCCAAGGCAAAGGTAAAAACATCCCTACCGAACGTATTAGGCTTATCCGTACCATTAACATCTATATACATTGTCTCGGTCGGACCACCATTATAACTTAGAAAAAAAATAGCTCCGCTCGGAATACTATATGCAAAAATGTAATCTATAGTCAAAACCCCGCCATTCATTTTTTTAAAACTTTGCATATACTGTGGCGTATCCTCTTTTGCATAAGTAGCCGGAATTATTAAACTGCTGACAGGTCCTCCATTATTCCCCCCGCAAGAGGGATAGGGAAAGGGACCCGTCTTAACCACTTTCGTATATTTTTCAAGCGCAGTTTTCATTTGAGCATTATTACTTGCCTGACCGAATTCTGTTTCCCAAAGACTCTCTTTATCTTCTTTTAAAAGCATCATCCCAAAAATATTTTCATAATCGGACACTATAGTAGATAGCCGTGATGCATTCGTTTGATTATGTATATTTGCTGCAAACTGAGGCATTGTCATGGCTGCAATAGCACCTAAAATCCCTAATGCAATCAAAATTTCCGCGAGTGTGAACCCTTTTATCTTCATTTCTCTATACCCTCCTCTTTTACAAGCGAATTATAGCATATATCAAGTTTAGCAGCAATATTACAAAATATATTAATATATAGATGAAAATGATATAAAAAAGTCTGATATAACACCAATTAACATTGGCAAAATCCATATCATGATAGCCGCACCGAACACCGGCTTAAATAAGAAGCTCAACTGAAATACGTTTACTTGAGGGGCCGTTTTTGAAATTACACCTAAAATAATATCTTGCCCCAATGTTGCCAGCAATACGGGAGATGCAATCTGCAAGCCCATATACAAAACATTTGAAGTCATTTTAACAAGATAATCCAGGTTGATTATTTTTTCCAAAGGTATTTGTACGGCATACACCGGAAATACCTCAAAGCTTCTCACGAAAGCGTGAAAAAGCCAATAGAATCCGCCTACATGAATAAATATACAAATACCCAAAAGCGTAATCATACGGCTTAAAATAGAAGTTTGGCTGTTTGTAGAAGGGTCCATAACCATTGCAGAAGACAAACCCATTTGAGTGTTTATCATATCTCCGCCCGATTCAATTGCAAGAATAAGCAATTGCGCAATATAGCCGATAGTAGCACCTGCTGCAAAGTTTAAAATCCAAAGCAATATTGGCGAAATTCCTCTTGGCGGAACTCCCGGATTTAAAAGCGGAGTAATCATCAAAGTAAGAATTACCGCCAGCGCGAGTTTTACAATTGTATTAATTTCTTTTCTGTTTAAAATCGGAGCAAATCTTATAAAGCCCAAAATCCTTGCAAACACAATAAATCCCGCTGAAAAATAGCGTTCGAATTCGGGAAATAATATTGCGATTTGTCTTATAAGCTCATCCATCTGGAATTACCTCTTAACCATAGGCGGCTCATCAAGAACAAATTCAAATTCATTATTTGGTGTATCCATTGAAAAAACTTCAAACCCATCAGGGGCACTGATTACTGTTTCATAATCTGATACCTGAACCTCAAACAAAACAAGATTTTTGTTATTTTTTAAAGCACAGAATCTTGTTTTACCTGATTTCAGAGGATGTACAATAAGCGTATTTTTCTCGTTCATAACGGTTATAAGCGGAAATACATCAATCATTGTGTTGTCTTCTATATTGATATCCGTGAGCTTACCGCTATTTATAACAATACAGTCCTGATAAGACCAAACCGTCAATGTCGAAAAAATAAATATTATTGCTGTTATAATTTTTTTTATCACTTTAACACCTGCAATTATCTTCCGAGGATTTTATTAGTTTCTACAAAATTCGGCTTTGGCATTGGCGTTTTTGGTGCCTTATCGTATTTTAGCTTCTGCTGTTTGTCAATATATGGCACCTTGCCGGGGTTTCTCATAATTTCTTTTGCACCCGGCATATTCATCTTGTCTGCCTTCATTTCATCATCAAAAGGTCTTGTGTATTTATAATAATCCGATGGCAGTGCATATTCTTCGCTTCTTGTAATTCCGTTGAATGCAATTGAAGTACCTTCATAGAACAGATTTGTCATAAGTTTAATAAAACCTAATCCGCCGATTATTATTACAAGAAATACCGCAAAGATTTTTGGTGCAGCCGCAATCGTCTGCTCCTGAACTTGCGTAACGGCTTGTATAATACCGACTACAAGACCTATAGCCGCCGCTGTCAATACGCATGGCATTGATATTGACAGCATTGTCATAAAACCCTTTGCAAGATATTCAGTTAACATTTCCATATTTTATTATTCCTTCATTATAATCAATATGTTTTATCGGAAAATTAATTTACCCTAGTTGTAACTTTGTACCAAACCTTGAACAATCAAAGCCCAACCGTCAACCGCAATAAATATCAGCAGTTTAAACGGAAGCGAAATAATTGTCGGGGACAACATAAACATACCAAGCGCCAGAAGTATATTCGCAACTACCAAATCGAGTACTATAAATGGAACGAATACTACAAAACCGATTTCGAAAGCTACCTTTAATTCACTCAAAATGTACGCAGGAGCAACTTCCCATATAGTAATATCTTCCGGAGATTTTGGCATTTCTTTGCGTTTTAGTTCAACAAAAAATGCCAAGTCCGAAGACCTTGTTTGTTTCATCATAAATTCTTTTAACGGTTTTGAACCTTCGTCAACAGCAACAATTAAATTTCCTGTCTTCTGATAAGGTATTGAACCCTTATTATACATTTGTTCAAAGACTCCGCCCATTGTATAAAAAGTTAAAATCATACACAAACCGATTGTTACTATAGACGGAGGTACTTGAACACCCATTGCGGTTTTTAATAAAGAGAAAACTATAGTAAATCTCAAAAAGCTCGTCATACAACAAAATACAAACGGAATGAGCGAAAATAGTGTCATAACCGTAAGCATTTGTAAAACCGGATTCATATCGTGTAAGACGTTATTCATAACTTTTTCCCTTTACATTTTTATCTTTTCGGCCAAATTTTTTAAGACCGCGGTGTGCGAATTTTGATTGCCCGAGTAATTTTCCAAAATGCTCGCACAAACATCCCTCTCTTCAGAACAATATTTATTTGATAATTTTTGAGATTCCAATTTTGAAATAAGTGTTGTACGCTCTGTATCACCGGCTATTAAGAATTTTTCCTCGCCGGCTTTTACAATATATAGTGTTTTTCGAGGTGATAAAGAAAGCGTCTCCAAAACTTTTAAACATGAAGCGTTATTTTTAATTTTCACTTTATAACCGTTAGTAAACTTGAATACACATACAGCGAGCACAATAACTCCCAGCATTGCAAGTGTATAAACAATAAAATTAGTTAAATATCCCATCTTTGTCCTCTAAAAAAGATTTACTATAAATATTTAATTTTACCTGAGCATAAGTCAAGTTTACTTATCAGGTTCTTCAACTTCGAAATCACTATAGTCAAAGTTTTCATCTTGTCCTTTTGGCTCTTCTTGATTGTCGGAATCAACAATCTTATTCTCCGCATAAGTTTCAGCGTTAGTGTTTTCAGCATCACTTACATCCTGAATACGAACACCAAATCTGTCATTTATTATAACCAATTCACCATTTGCGACAGTCTTACCGCCTACTTTTAAATGAATTTTGTTATCATAGACAGAACAAAGATCCACTACGAGCCCTTCTTCAATACTTTTTAGCTCGCCAAGTGTAACCTTAACTTTATCAAATTCAGCAGACATATCAACTTGTATACTATCCCAGAGATTTGTATTATTTTCGTTCATATCTCCTCCTCCAGTCACTTCATAAGGTTCTATAATATTAACATTTGGTTTAACTCTAAATTTTTGCACTATATTTTCACAAACAAGCGTCATTTCCGAAGAATCACTGTTCTCAAAAAGAACAATATCTCCTACATCCAACTTTTTAACTTCAGACAACGGAAATGCAGTTGTTCCCAGAATTAGATTCACTTCTACGGGACAGCTTAAAAAGTCATTATCGGTATATTTTTGAATAGATGTATCAATCTCAACAGGAGACAATATGTCTTTTGGAACTGAAATAATAAATTTAGCCGCATGACCGGAAATCTCGCTCTTCACAAAATATGTCAAATGCAGAATTTCGTTATATCTGCGGTTCGGTTCAATTGAAAAATTGCCTGCAAGAGATTCATACAAAAAGTCATTAAAAGCAGTGATTATTTTTGCTTCAAGCTCGGTAACTTCAGTCAAATCAAACCTTTTATTATTCTTGCCCAAAACCTTATCCAACACAACATTTATTGCTTCCTGAGAGATTCTTATGTACACGTCATTTTTGGCATTAATTTTCACTTTCGTAACAAAAAATGTTTCATTTTGCGCCAAAATATTCATATTCGTACTGACAGATTGAAGCTTATACTCCAAGCCATCAAAGAAGAATTCCTTGCTGCAGTCTTTTACAACCGGCGTGAACAAAGAATCATACCAAGAATATTGTTTATACAATTCGTCAAAAAATATTGATGTTAACATATCTTTTCGTTTCGGGTAAATCCTTCTTTATTCACATTTACCCCTCCCTACTATTATCCATACGTATCATAGCGAATTTGTCAACATGCCACATCATCTATTTGAAGTAAAAACAGGAATGAGATACGTTTTACACGATTTTTGGACCGATTTTTCATGTATGTTAACAAAATATTTTTATTTTCTTTAAGTGCTATAATTTACAGGTAAGAGGATTTTAAAATGGGCGACTTAAAAATTTATTTTGATAAAGATATCAATACCGAATTAATCAAAACAAAAAAAATTGCAATCATAGGTTTCGGTTCTCAGGGCTACGGGCAAGGAATGAACCTTGTTGATTCCAATTGCAATGTTGTCTTCGGCCTGAGATTGGGAGGAAAGTCCGATATAAAAGCCAAAGATTACGGGTTAAAAACAATGTCTATAGAAGATGCTGCAAAATGGGCAGACATCGTTCAAGTTTTAATCCCTGATGAAATACAAGCACAGGTATATCAAGAACAAATCGAGCCAAATCTTAAGGATGGTCAGTATTTAATGTTTTCCCACGGCTTCAATATTCATTACGGATTTATTAAACCAAAAGAAAGCATTAATGTAATTATGGTTGCGCCGAAAGCTCCTGGGCATACTGTAAGAAGCGAATATCTTGCAGGAAAAGGCGTACCCTCTTTGATTGCGATTCAACAAGATTGTTCCGGAGACTCAAAGGAAATTGCCCTTTCTTATGCGTCAGCCATAGGTTCCGGCAGAACAGGGATTATAGAAACCTCTTTTAGAGAAGAAACTGAAACAGATTTGTTTGGAGAGCAGGCAGTACTGTGTGGCGGATGCGACCATCTCATAAAAGCAGCTTTTGAAACATTGGTAGAAGCCGGATATTCACCCTATATGGCATACTTTGAGGTTTGCCACGAATTAAAACTCATTGTTGATTTGATATATGAAGGCGGAATTGAAGATATGCACTACTCCGTTTCAAATAATGCCGAATATGGCGATTACACCAGAGGATGCAAAGTTATTGACCCAGATACAAAAAAACGTATGAAAGAAATCCTTTCACAAATTCAAGACAGTAGTTATGCAAAAGAATTTATGAACGAATTTAACTCAGGCGGAAGTAAATTTATGGAGTTGAGAAAGGCATCCGAAGGGCATTTGATAGAAAAAGTCGGTGCAGAACTCCGTTCCTCTTTTAAATGGGATAGGGGTAAATACATTAACAGGTCAAAGAACTAATTCAAGCAGGATCCGATTATTTCTTGGTCAGGTAAAAACATTTTTGAATTTGGTATTATCGCTTAAAATTTAAGAGAGAAATATTACTAAATAAGAATTTATAAATAACTAAGCTTTTTTACGCAACCTACTCATAAGCTCATCCGCATATTTTGTTTTGAACACTATATTCAAACCGGAATAAACAATCAAGCATAGAACCATAATAACCGCAATTTTAACTGTTTCAAATAAGTATCTGGCGAGTTCAAATGTATCAAAATATCTGCACGCAAAAAAGCAAATTATGAAAGTTAAAATTCCTGCAACAAACATTTTCCCAAAATTGAAAAATAGTTGACCGAAATCAAGCTTTATTTTTTTATGTATTAGGAGTCCCAAAACGACAGCATTAAACAACGTTACCAAGGAAGTGGAAAGTGTTATTCCGGCAATACCTAGGTTTAATCTTAGAATCAAAAACCAGTTTAAAAACACTTTTAAAAGGATCGATGAAGCTGCAACGATAAAAGGTGTTTTTGAATCATTGAAAGCGTAATAAACCCTTGTTATTGAATCTCTGAATACGTATGGTAAAATTGAAAAAGATAAGAAACAAAGTGCTTCAGTTACCATCAAAACGGCATTTGAATTAAATGCACCTCTTTCAAATACGAGAGATACCCCATCTTTAGCAAGTAAAAGTATAAAGATTATGATAGGTATTGTTGCGAAAAACAGAACCCCAACGCCTTTGTTGAAGTAGTCTTTAATCTCCTGATACTTGCTTTCTCCTTCACCCGCCAGTCTTGAAAATAGTGGGAAAAGAGGAACCAGAAATGCAGTTACAAGTATACCTACAGGGAACTGGAAAATTCTGTTAGCAAATATAACTGAAGTCCAAGCACCTTCCTGGAGATTTGAGGCAAAAAACATATCTATATAAATTCCTATTTGTCCTATTGTTGAGCTTAATATCGCTGGGAATAAAAGTTCAAGTATATTTTTAAATTGCGGATTATTTACCAATTCAAAATTCGGTTTTAGCTTGTAGCCCAGTTTTCTGACTTCTGGTAATTGCAAAGCTAACTGAGCCAAGGCACCAACCAAAGTTGCGCATGCCAGTACAATCCCTGACTTGTCACTATTTCCTATAAGCAAAATCGAAACAATAACAACTATACTCAGCATCATTGGCGAAAGATTAGGGAGAATATATTTTTTGTGACTCACAAGAAGTCCGTAATAAATACCAATGATTCCGCCGATAAGAATAATTGGAGACATTATCCTAAAGTGCTGGGTAGCCAGTGTTACAAGTTCAGAAGACCCAGCCGAAATGATGATTCCCATTATTTTATCTGCAAAGAAAAATCCTGTAATCGCAAGAATTGCGAAAACCAAAAATGTTATTGTCAAAAATGTGTTATATAACTTGTTTATTTTTTCATCAACATTGTAATCATTACCGAGCAACTTCGAGAATACTGCTACAACCGCACTATGAAAAGGACCTCCGACCCCACCCAAAATAATTATCGCAAGTGACGGAATTTGAAGTGCGTAAAAATATGCATCAGAAACCGTTGTTGCCCCATAAAAATTAGCAACAACCATATCCCTTACAAAGCCCATTAATTTACTTGCAATGGTAACAAGTGCAATCAGCCACGCCGCTTTCAAAATTCCGACACTGTCGTCTTTCACTCGCTATCCTCCGTAAGTTTTTGTTTGGTATTTGTATTATAACTCTCTACCAGCTCTATGTATACTTTCATAGGAAAGTATGTCGGATAAAACAAAATCTTATTTTGTCCGTCTTCAATATATCTTGAAATATCAATTCTTGTTTCTTTATGGAAAAGCGTTCTTCCCGTACTAAATTCACGCGTTTTTCCATTAATCATAACGTTAATTTTAGGAACAGAAGGTCCTACTATAACTATATGTGCCCTGCCCAAAGGCGCCCAAAAAGTTTGTTCAACTTCTCTTTGGCTAACTTCAATCGGATATGTTCCTAAAGAAATTCCCTTATAATAGTGTCTCAAAATATTGTAATACGGCTGTTCCAATTTTGATGCCATATAACCCGCACCATACTGGCTCATTCCGACTCCATGTCCGAATCCACCTCCATATACCGTTATATCCGTTACATTACCCATATTGTCGAGTTTCTTCTCAAATATTACATTAGCGCTCGGGAGTGAAATTCCATCCTTTTGAAAAACCCTCCTTATAACAAGTTCTTTTGAAACTCGGTAGCATCCTTTTGTTGTCATTATATCCAAAAACATTACTTTTCCGGATTCACCTCTTTTCATGACTTTTATGTCCTTGAGGTTTCCCAATTCATCACCCTCTCTGAAAGCAGGTGTAACAAAGCCGGTCTTTGATTGAGCAACAAGGGTTTTCTTTAAAACATTTTCTAATTCACCAACCGCCCAATTCTTTTGCCATCTGTAATATGGAGATTCTATATCATAGGCAGGGACTTTTGAAGAATAAAATTCTTTTGCCTTCTCTTCTGTATTCAAGGGTTCAAAGTCTTCTTTGTCCGGCACCGCAACCATATATGGTTTTGGGAATGAAGGAAATGCCTTGGTTAGATTATCCGAAAAAGCATTTGAATAACTTTCCGTATAACCGCCGGCAGTTGAACTGTAGAGCGCAATTATCGGCTCATTATTATATAATGCGACAACACCGTTCGTTTCCATAACGGCTCTTGTGGCAATGTCGGCCTCTGTATTTGCCCCGAAATACACTTGACTCGCCACACTATCTACCACGTCAAATTCTTCATAGGCCTGTGTTCTTGGAGAAAGCACATAATTTCTTGCTGCAACCGCTTGTGCCTTCAATGCTTCCAACCCGAATTTTACAGGCATTTCATTCGGAACAACACCCTTTAAATAATCATCAAGTTCTACAAGATTAATAAGATAAAATCCGCTATGATCCGGTTTTTGGGTAAATTCCATTGCCCCATGATAAAGCGCCTGCGTTCCTTTTCGTTTTAAATTTTTAACTCCAATTAAACCTGATGGACAAATAATTACAAAATCTTTCAAGACTGCACTATTTGAACCCAGCATGAGTTCAAGCCCTGATAAAAGATTTGATACCGTAATATCTGTATTTGAATTAATACGAAACATCGGCTTTTTTGTAACTTTATCGCAGATTTCGCATTCGGAAGTCCCATAGACCACTACTTGTTGTTTTAATACGTTTTGGAAATTATTATCTGTAATTCCGACACGGATAACACAATTATCCTCTGCATACACAGTTCCAAATAAAATAATGCAAAATAGGAGAAATGTGCAGAATATTTTAGGCAATCTGCGTAAAAAGTATTCTGAAAAGATTTCAGAATTCAATAAAGAATCTTTAATACCTTCTATTTTGCCTCCCAAGTCGTACCTTCCTTAGAATCTTTTAAAATAATTCCGACCTTATCAAGAGCAATTCTTATTCCATCTGCTATATCCCAATTTTTTGCTTCTCTTGCCTCTTTCCGCTTGGCAATTATTTCCTCCATAGAAGTATAATTTTCTCCAAGTTCATAAGAAATTGCTTTTAATTTTGAGGTCAATTCTTCTTCACTCAAGCTTGCTTTTTCAAACTTAAACCCAAGAGTTTGTCCGAGCTTATACAATAATGTAAAGGCATAGTCTACATCTTTGTTAGCTTTATTTGTCAAATCAAACAATACTGCAAGCGCCTTTGAAGTATTTAAATCATCATCCATTGCCTCAACAAATTCTTTGTATTCTTCATATTGAGTAATATCTAACTTTTCATCAACTCCATTTCCCCTCTTAGCATTGAGTATTCTTTTAACTCCGTTTGCTGCTGCCAGAAGAGCATCATCAGAAAACTCTACCGGCATTCTGTAATGATTAGTTAAAATAAAGAATCTTATTGTATTCGAATCGTAATGTTTTAACAAATCATCAATAGTTAAAAAGTTTCCCAAAGATTTAGACATCTTTTCATTATTTATTGTTACGAAACCGTTATGTAGCCAATAATTAACGAACTTGCAACCATTAGCGCATTCCGATTGTGCAATTTCATTTTCGTGGTGCGGGAATATCAAATCCGCTCCACCTGCATGGATATCAATCGTCCTGCCCAAATATTTTCTGCTCATTGCAGAACATTCGATATGCCACCCCGGGCGGCCAACACCCCAAGGAGAATTGTAACCGAATTTTTCATCTTTCTTCCAAAGTGCAAAGTCAAGCGGATCTTCTTTCTGCTCACCGATTTCAATCCTTGCACCGCTTTCCAGCTTATCAATCGGCTGTTTTGAAAGATAACCGTACTTAGGAAACTTTTTAACCCTAAAGTACACATCTCCATCCGCTTCATAAGCATAACCTTTTGCTAACAAATCTTTGTTCATTGAAATCATTTCGCCCAATGTTTTTGTCGCAAAGGGTTCAATATCAGGAGGTAAATTATTCAAAGCTTTCATTGATTCGGTAAATTTACCATACCAATATCTTGAAACCTCTTCCGGAGTTTTGCCTTCTTTTTCGGCTTTTTTGAGAATCTTATCGTCAACATCCGTTACGTTTCTGCAATAAGTAACATCATAACCTTTAAACTTTAAATATCGGTATAAAACGTCCCAAGTTATGTAGCATCTTGCGTGGCCTAAATGAGCATTGTCATAAACCGTGGGTCCGCATACATACATTTTTACTTTATTTGGCTCTATTGTTTCAAATTCTTCAACTTGATTTGTGTACGAATTGTGTAATCTCATAAAAACGCTCCCTATATCGAGTTAATTGTATAACAAGCATGAGCAAATGTCTATTTCACAAGCGTAAAAGAGATAAATCCTGTATATAATTATTCACTATATTTTTTAATATTAATAACTTGTCCGGAGATATTTTCAAGCAGGGTACTAAGTGATATCTCCGCAACATAGTCCGGTTTCAAAAGCGTTTCCGGTGGCTCTTCTCCAAAATTTTGATATCTCATGGGAGTAGCTGTTCGTTCCGGAACAATTACGTTAACATTTATGTCATACTCTTCCCATTCCTCAGCAAGTGCTTGGGTAAAATTCACTACTGCGGCCTTGGAAGAAGAGTAAACTGCATAATCCTTTCTGCCTCTCGTATAAGCGCTTGAAGAATAAAACAGCAATCCGCCTTGTGATTTTTTTAAATATTCATAAGAGCACTTAGCAATATTTATACATCCCAAATAATTTGTCCCGATTTCTTCTTCTATATCACCGAAATTTCTTTTATTAATTTCTCCATAAACTAGAACACCTGTTGTATTTATGACATAATCTATCGAATTTTCTTGTTTATAAACAGTATCTAAAGCTTTCTTAACCGATTCTATATCTTTTACATCGACACCATTTCTTCTTGAATAAGGATAAACTTTTGCGCCATATTTTTCGGCAATTTGGCATATTGATTTCCCTATACCGCTAAATCCTCCAAATACCACTATTTTTTTGTTTTTAAGTTCTGATAATTCCCGCAGAGTGCCTGTGTAGGTCTTTAATTGAAACAATTTATCCGCAATTTCAATATCAATGGGATAAGTTATTTTAATGTTTGAATCATCACCACTTACAACGTAAACATCTGCAAGTTTATATTTTATAATCAGCCCGCAGTCATCCGTGACTGCTACTTTATCCTCCTTGTTCGCAAGTTCGTGGGCTTTTTTTATTGTTTTCAAATCAAATGCCTGCGGAGTCTGCCCCCTGCGCAAAATATTTCTTTCGGGGATATTTTCGATAATTCCATCCCAATCAACTTGAATAATTGTGTCGGCAGATTTAATAGCAACATCTACTGCTTTATACTTATCAAGCGCCTCAATACAATCATTTATGATTTTTGAACTTATAAAAGGTCTTACGGCATCGTGAATCAGAACTTTTGCATTGTCATCACTTATTGCATTAATTCCCAAACAAGAGCTTTCTCTTCTTGTTTCGCCACCTTTAATAACTTTTTGTATTTTTTTAAATCCGTTTTTTTTGACCAAATCTTTAACATAATCTATATGAGAAGAATTCGTAACAACGATTATATCATCAATAACGGAATTGTCTTCAAACGCTTTAAGAGTATGCTCAAGCACAGACTTGCCTGCAATTTTTATAAACTGCTTTGGTATTTCAAGCCCTGAACGCTCTCCGGCACCACTCGCCAATATAATCGCATAATTTTTCATACGATACACTCCGAGGTAAATTATACCACAATTTATATGATGCTGCGTTTTAATCTTGCGGAACGATTTTCGCTTAACAAGTTTTTAAGTTTCATAATAGCTTGTGCATGCAGCTGGGAAACTCTGGATTCAGATATATTAATTGCTTCACCAATTTCTTTTAAGGTCATATTTTCGTGGTAATACAAAACCATAATAGAACGTTCTCTTTCAGGTAAACGTTTCAAAGCATCCTCCAATTCTTTCTTAACGTCTTTGCTTTCCAATTCATCGTGCGGATTTAAGTGCGAAGAATCCTCTATTGTATCAATAATCTCAATATCACTGTCTGCCGTACCTTTTTTCTCATATATTGATGTTATTGTTACATCCTCAGCCAAAATTTGTTCAACTTTTTCTTTTTCAATACCCAAATAATTTGCGATTTCGGTATTACTTGCTGCACGCCCGTATTGGCGTTTTAATTCTTCCTGTGCCTCCTTAACATCCCTGATTTTTCTTCTTATACTGCGGGGCAAAAAGTCTTGAGAACGTACTTTATCAATAATATTTCCTCGTATACGGATTAATGCATAGGTCTCAAATCTCGCTCCCATATCCGGCGTATATTTTTCAACGGCATCTATCAAACCTTCTATACCAAAGCTTGATATATCTTCGTAAGAAAACGTAGGCGGAAGTGCAACTTTCACACGTCCAACTACATACCTCGTCAGATAAATGTATTGCAAAATGAGCTGATCTCGTAAAACTTTATTTTCATGATCATCAAAATAATGGTGCCAAAGCTCCGCTAACTCTTCATTAGTCGCTCTTTTTATTTTATTGTATGATGAGAAATCTAAATCCTGGTCCATCCCATTTTGCCCAATAGTATAACACATACCATTCTACAGTTTTTATTTTAAAACTCTATCGTATGTTTGTATGAAATTAAAATCATAAAGGGCAACGTGATAAATAAACAACTCTTGAAAATATGAACATATTAACTAATATAAAACAACAGCCAATTTAACAATTTTGAACAGAAAAATTTAGACATTATTATTAATGTAAAAGAACAGTCGGTTTGAGAAGAAAGAACA
>CAJOOA010000041.1 GCA_905236055.1 Candidatus Gastranaerophilales bacterium
AAAGTGCATTTTAAAAATGGTACGGTACTTTTATCTCAATTAAAAATAATGCCAAAACGCTTGTAAACATTGAATTTTATAAAAAGTACCTAATTGAATGTTAATTTCAAACTATCTGTGAAAATATAGAATTTCATTCTTTTTTGCAAAAGTCCTCCGCACTCCGCTCACTCGCGCTCTAACCAATGTAAAGCTTCGCTTTACGGGTTGGTTCTCATCCAGCAAAAAAGCCCGCTTAAAGCGAGCTTTTAAAAACTGGGGTGGCTGGATTCGAACCAACGAGATGGCGGTACCAAAAACCGCTGCCTTACCACTTGGCGACACCCCAATGTGATATTTCCATAATATCTTGTCAATTCGCTTTGTCAAGTTTTATGTATTAAAGAAGTCTTTGAATCAGGTTCAAAGACTTCTTTTTGGTTATTTATACAAGAGGTTACTAATCAATTATTTGTCGTTTCTGTTGATGATTTCACGTCCGATGAATGTTATAAGTCCGATTGCAAGTCCAATCTTGCCCATTCTCTTACCCCAACCTGGTTTTTTAACGCCGGTGAGTATATGTTTTGTATACATTTCGCCTTTTTTAGCAAGTTTTTTAGCAGCTCTTTTACTTATTTTTTTACCAGCCATATTTTTATAAATTACTTTGTCACCGGCGTTCCAGAAATGTTTTCTCATATTTGCACCTTTGTTGAGGAATTTTGAGGTTACATAGATCATGCCGGCTGCACCTAAACCTGCCACACCGCCGATTGCTGCACCTTCAACTCCTGAAACTACGCCGGATGTTGCTACACCTAATACATTACCAAGGTCTTTTCTGTTTTCTTTGCTGTCGTAATTGTTGATCCTTTCACCATAAATGTGGTTTATTAATTCATCTTTATATCTTTGTCCTTTTTCATTGTTGTAACCGTTAACGAAACCGCTTTCAAAAGCGCTGCCGCAGTATCTATCAATATCGGCTCTAAGTGTGTGAGGACCGTCTGCTGAGGAAGCACTAATAACATCGGCGTACATAGTTTCGATGATTCTTCTTGCTTCGTCTGCTCTGTTTATATTGATACCTTTGCTTTCAAGTTCTTTACCATATGTTGCATAGATAGTATCTTTCAATTTATCGTATTCTTGAGCTGCACCGTTTTGATCACCTTCTCTGAGTTTGTCATAGAATGTCATTAATTTTTCTTGAGCCGCACCATCTGTAAGTAATTTTTGTACAACCCCGGATAATGATTCTTCGTGTGCCTTTACCTCATTATTTATCATTCCATTATGCATAAAGCTTGTATGTTCAAGGTTGTTGCGTTCCAACTGATTTTGCAAGTTTTGCATGTATATTGGGTATTCCATCATCATTGACATCGGGTTCATACCGTAGCCATACATATTGTTAAATACGCTTCCGCTCCCGTAAGCACCTGTTGCCGGTAGTCCCATCATAGATGGCATATAGTTGGTATAGTCGCCAAATGCGCTCGGACCAAAATTCCACATCGGTAGTATGCCGTAACCTGTTGCCATAACAACCTCCTAGTAACTTGTATAAAATAACCTTTTTTAACCTTACACATATATAAAGTATTTCCCTTTTTAAAAATTGACTTTTTTTATTGCAAAGTTTACAAAACTTTACAATTGTTAAAATGATATTTGTTGTATCATATAGGTAAGTAAGGGGTGTTTATGAGGATAGAAGCTAAAAATCTTGTTAAAATATACGGCGACAGAGGGGTAGTAAATGATGTATCCTTTTATGTCGACAAGGGTGAAGTCGTTTGTTTATTAGGTCCGAACGGAGCAGGCAAAACAACAACATTTTATATGATTGTTGGGTTGATTAAGCCAAATATGGGTACGGTGTATATTGACGGAAATGACATTACATCGTTGCCTATGAATCTGAGAGCAAAAGCCGGTATAGGTTATTTGCCTCAAGAAAATTCAATTTTCAGAAAACTTACGGTGGAAGAAAATATAAAATTGGTTCTTGAAATGAACGATAAGCTGACTTTAAATGAAAAAAAATTAAAGTTAGAAGAATTGCTCGAAGAATTTGGTGTTATAAAATTAAGAAAATATCCAGCAGTTGCCTTATCCGGCGGGGAAAGACGAAGAGTCGAAATTGCAAGGGCACTTGCGGCTAGTCCTGATTTTATGTTGCTTGACGAACCGTTTGCGGGAATTGACCCTATTGCAATAGGTGATATTAAGGAAAATATCAAGAAAATTTCTAAGGAAAAAGGTTTGGGAGTTTTGATAACCGACCACAACCCTAAAGCAACTTTATCAATTACAGACAGAGCTTACGTAATTTTTGACGGAAAAATTAAAATAGAAGGCAACAGCTCCGATGTTGCAGTCAACCCAATGGCTAAAGAATTATACTTGGGAAAGGATTTTCAACTGTAATATGCAAAAATATTTTACGGTATATGACAGATATATTTTCAAACAAATTTTTGGAGCTACATTTGTTGCAGTCCTTTTGTTTATTATAGTGTGGATCGCGCCGGAAATTCTTCTTAAAGTTATAAAACATATTTTAACCGGTGAAACGACTCTAAAGACAGGGATTCTTATTTTGCTTTGTGAAATTCCTAAAATATTGGGTAAGGCGTTTCCTATGGGATTGCTGCTTGGGACATTGTTTACTTTTGATAAATTGAGTAAAGATTCGGAGTTGACAATATTCAGAGCGGTAGGTATGTCTTTTAAACGAATAATAGCGCCAATTCTTATTTTTAGTTCTATTATAACGGTATTGTGCTTTATCACTTATGATAAATTAATACCTTATTCATGCCAAAAATTGCAGTCCATAAAAGGGGATGGGTACTCAACGCAATTTATATATACCCGTAAGGATAAATCAAACCACCTTAGAGAAGCTATTGTTGTTTCACGATTTGCAAATGGAAAGATGAGCAATGTTATAGTAATGAACTTCGATGATCAAATATATAAAGATTTGCATGGCTTAGATAGTGTTTTGATAGCGGAAACAGGGAGAAAGGGCTTCACAAAAGACGGGCAGAAATGCTGGGTTCTTAATGGTATTACTTTGTATAACATTGATGACAATGGCATTTTTAATCTTACTCAAAAATATGATGAGCAGGAAATTCTTATTGGTGAAGTTGCTGAAAATACATATACTATCATGCGGAATTCTATAAGGCGAGATAGAGATATTAATAACAAAGATTTGAAAAAATATGTAGATCTATTAAAACAAGAGAATTTTGAAGAAGAGTATCGATCGAATCTGAATAAATATTATCAAAGGTTTTTGCATCCGTTAGTTTGTATGTTGCTTGCAGTACTGGGTGCAGTACTTGGTTTTTCCAAACCCAGAGAACAGCGGCTAATCGGTTTTGTAATTGCTATAGGTTGCATATTTGCTTATTATATAACTCTGCCATTTTTCGATTTATTGGCGGAAAAAGGGGTAATCGCTCCGTTTATTTCTGCGGTTTTACCCTTAATTGTTTTTGTGGCGGCTATAGAGTTCTTCTATAAATCAAAGGATTTGTAAAATGAAAAAAATCTTGATTATACTTGTAATGATATTAATGACCGGTTGTGTTTGGGCAGCACCGATTGATGTTAGTTATGATGATGGAATTTATCATATCATTTTATCAGGAGACAGGATTAAAAGAAAAATTAAATTTGTGTCTTCCTCTAATTTGATTACAAATAGAGAAGCGCATAATAACGGGCGTTCTGTATTAACTATTAATGCCGGTTTTTTTGATCCCAAAAATCAGCAGACAATATCGTATATTGTCGACGATTTTCAAATTATGGCTGATCCGATATTTAATACTAATTTGATGATGAATCCTGTTTTAAGAAGGAATATGAAGTCCATACTTAACAGAACTGAATTCAGAGTTTTAGAGTGCGATAACAAATTAAAATATGAAATTGCAGAGCATAATGCAAAAGTAGATTTTATGTGTGCTATTAAGACGTCTGCGCAAGGCGGACCTCAATTGCTTCCGAATTTGAGATTAGAAGAAGAATTTTTCATAGTTAAAGATAAAGAGGGCAATATTATAAGAGAGTCTGCATCAGTTTTGCATAAAACACCACGTACTTTAATTGGTATTAAAACTAATTCCAAAGGTGAACAAGAAGCCCATATATTTATTGTTACAAATAAAAATCCTATGACAATTTATGAAGCCCAAGAATTGTGTGCTAAGTATGGAATTGAGAGTGCAATGGCATTCGATGGTGGAAGTTCAACTTCTTTTGACTATAAAGATATCCATGTTACTTCAACTCAAGACGGCGGAGATACCGGAAGAGCATTAAAGTCTTTTATGATTATAAAAAAATAGTATGTTTTAATTGTATTTTACGGCATAAGATATTATAATAATTATTATGGATTTAATTAAAGCGGGTCAAAAAATATCAATATATTTTGAAAAAGCAAACAATAAGGTGGAAATGGTTTGTACCATAAATGAGGCATATAGTGACAGATTGGTATTAGAACCCCCGCAGTATTTTATGCGTTATGTAGAATTTTTGCAGGTAGGAAATCCATTAATGGCAAAAATATTTACAAAACTAGGTACTATTGATTTTAATACCGTGATAATATCATCTCCTCTGGAAGACGATTTTGCTGTTGAGCTGGATTATAATTCCATAAAATTGACAGAAAATTCAGAACTCCCGGTTGTAAATGCTATGGTAAATCTTGATATAATTCTGGGTGAAAGTACATATAAAGTGAAAACTTTCGAGATATCAACCGAATTTTTCAGATTTTATTCGGACACCGAGTTCAAAGTTGGTGATACATTAGATTTTATTTTAAATTTACCAAAAGATTATGGTATAATAAAATTCAAGGGCGTAATATCAGAAATTGATCCGATTTACGACAACGAATACACTGCAAATTATCTGACGATTTCCGAATCGGACAGACAGGATTTGTTGTACTACATGTATATGTACAGTGCTGATATTGAATAGGAACAAACATGAAAAAATTAATGGACAGCGAAGATACAGATAATACAAAAATTATAAATAAAATGCATGCGCAAATAGAACGCTGCAAAATAGATTTACAAAAAGACCCTTCAAATCCGGAGTTACATGTTCGACTGGGTGATATTTATATAAAATGGCATTTGGATATATATAATGCCGGTCAATATGTTGATGAAGCGATTACTGAGTATCAACTGGCAATGGAATCCATGCTTAGCTCTCCCGAAATATACTATAAATTGGGAACGGCTTTTTATCATAAAGGGGAGTTAGATAAGGCATTAAAATATTTAACTACAGCATTAGAAAAGAAAAATAATTATTATGATGCTTATTATATGATAGCCGAAACATTTATACGGAAAGCCCATTTTACAGATGCTGTTGATGCTGCTATTGCGGCTACACAATGCTCTTTTTGGGGTTCTTCTTGCGCTCATTATCTGCTTTATAAGTTGTATGATGCATCTTCATTTAAAGATACAAAATTAAAATTAAAAGCATTGTGGGAAAAAATTGTTGCCTGTTTATTGATACCTTTCGATAAAAATGCAATTTCAAATATTATTAAAAGTATTTCATACTTAGCATTTATGCCGGTTTTCATTGCAGGGTTTTATGCATTGCAGTTAAAAAATTATGCCAAAGCGATAGAATTATACAGTAACGCTGTTGAGAAAGCTCCCGGTTTTGCGCCTTTGTATTGTGTCCTAGGTGATATATATTTATCTACAGGATATTTCGAAGATGCGATTACGGAATACAAAATGGCAATATGGCTTGATTCTTTTAATATTGCTGCATACAGACACCTATGTCATGCATATGAAGAACAGGGAGATTATAACCAGGCAATAGAAATATATAATAAATTAATTTCTATGGCTCCTAATATTCCGGATTTATATTCAAACCTTGCTAATATATATTATATAAAAGGCGAATTCGATTTAGCCATATCAAATTATCAAACTGCAATAACACTTAATCCTAATCGTTCTTGGACAAGCGTTATTGCTCAGACAATGGGTTTTGTTTATCAGGAAAATAAGACAGATCCGGATGCGGCGATTTCCGCATATCAAACGGCCTACGTTTTAACGCCTGAAGATATTGATATTTATGTTAATTTAGGCAGTGCATTTTATGATAAAGAAGATTATCAAAATGCTTTGAGTGTATATAGACAGGCATTGGAATTGCAACCGCATAATCCGAAAATACACTGTAATTTAGGATTCCTATATTGGGGCAAAGGTGATACGGAAGAAGCTATCAAATCTTATGAATTGGCAATAAAATACGATACAAGTTACGATATAGCTTATAACAATCTCGGAGTTATATATTTGGATGACTTAGGACGGGTTAGCAGGGCTGTTGAATTGTTTAGCAAAGCAATTGAATCAAATCCGAGCTACGCGTTAGCATATTTCAATTTGGCAAGAGCGACTTCTATTATGGGTGATAAAGTTGAGGCAGCAAAATTATATCAATCTGCCCAAGAGATAAATAAAGTAACCCAAGAGATTGATCCTAAAGACATTGCAGACAAGATTAGTGAGCTGTTTGAATCCTAGTACTTTACCTTTTCTTTTTACTGAATATAATAAACTTACATTAGGAAAGTATATGGAAGATTCTACTGACGGCTTACATCACTTAATTGAGCAGGAACTAAACTCTCATGAAAAGATTTTAAAACCCGATTTTTCAGAAACTACGGGCAGGGAGTTATTGGTTTTTTATTTGCAGTCAAAGTTTAAACAACTTGTATCTTTCGATAGGGATTCGAAAAACCCGATTTTTTCATACATTAAACCAGAATTTGTACAGAAATTTTCAAGGCGGTTGGTTTCGAATCCGGATAAACGTATTATGATTGGTATTACGGGAGAATCTGCATCCGGAAAATCGACATTGTGTAAAGCAATGTCCAATGTTATAAAAAGTTTTAATATGCCGGTTTCTATATTGGCAACGGATAATTATTTTAAAGATATCTCAAGCTTAATAGAGAAATATAGCACTTTTGATAATTTGCGTGACAACGGTTATGATGTAGATTCTCCGGAGAGTTTCCAGCTCGATGTATTGCAAGATGATTTGCAGATGCTTGCAAAAGGCAACGATATATATGCTCCCGAATATTTACCAAACGGTACTGGCGTATCTGTTCCGAGATCAAAGTTTGTGCCATCTAACAAAATAATAATAGTAGAAGGTATGGCTACAATGTACGGACAAATTAAGGATATATTTGATATAAAAATATATGTTGAGACAGATATAGATATAAGAAAAGAGAGATTTTTACATCGTGCTTTCACTGAACGAAATCAAGATTTTAGTAATGCGAAAAAGCATTGGGATTATATACTTGTCGCAGGTGAAAAGTATGTCAAACCATCCAGAAGCAGTGCAGATATCATAATAAACGGGACAACGAATATGGAATATTTTTGTCAACTTCTGGAATATTTACATGCGATTACTAATAATTTTGAAAATTAAAATTGAACATGGTTATTGTGTAGATTCAATTTTAAATATATAATATAATGTAGTTTGTTAAAGGATTTGTCATGATGTATAAAAAAGATAAAAATTTATTGATAATAGTAGCCGTGTTTCTTGTCATCTTTTTTATTATGCCCCCGCATGACAAGATTGCTCAAGTAAGTTATGTGTTTAATAATTTAAAATTGCTTATGTGTAATTATGAGACAGAAGCTTACATATTTCACAGAAATAATGCTGTATACTTAACAAGAATGGACAATCCTCGATTAGCTGTTAAGGAAATGAACAAAGCTATTGAGACCTTGCCCTCTAGTGCAGAAAGCTATGTATTAAATCAGATGTATGACGATAGGGCAAGACTCAAAATGAGTTATGGTGACTACAAAGGCGCATTGGATGATTTCTTGAAAATACCTACCCACCGCATTACAGATTATTTGACGATAGCTATGTTGTTGAAAGAGGTGAATAAACTCCCATTGGCAGTATCTTATTGTAATAAAATAATTGAACTCGATATAAAAGCATATGCTGGATATGCGTGTATTGCAGATGTATACGCAAGTGTTGGCAAGTATGAAGCTGCCGTTATGATTTATGACTTACTAATTGATAGGTCTTCCAACAAAGCAAAATATTATGCTGACAGAGGCATGTATAAAGAGAAATTGGGTGATAAAGAGGGTGCACAAAAAGATTACGAAAAAGCCAAAGAACTTTCCCCTTTTGTTGATTTTAAAAGTTCAATCACCTATGATGCAATACATCCTAAAAAACTTGAATTAAAAATTCGTGAATCTTAATATTTAATTAATACCGATTATTTATTTTTTGGTTTAAAATTAAATAAGGACTTGGAGGTACATATAAATGAAACATTCCGAGTATTCGGTTATAATAGTCGGAAGTGGTGCGGCAGGTTTGTATGCAGCATTAAAGATTTCTTCCCAAATACAGTTACCCGATGGCATTTTGCTAATTACAAAATACGAACTCGGAGAAAGTAACTCTAAGTATGCTCAGGGTGGTATTGTTGGTGTCTTGCATCAAAATCCAGGAGATACTACAAAATCCCATATTGAAGATACCTTAAAAGCCGGAGCAGGTTTGAGTGATGAAAGGACTGTAAATTATGTATCAGAGCTTTCGGATGAAGTTATTAATGATTTAATAAATTTCGGTGTAAATTTTGATAAAGACGAACAAGGAAAATTTAATTTTACTTTGGAAGCTGCGCACAGCTTTAAACGGATTCTGCATATTGGTGGCGACGCTACGGGAAAAGGTATCGTCGATGCTCTTATTAGCCGTATAAAGAAAGATCAAAATATTACAGTAGCCCAAAATTCTATGGCGGTGGAACTTTTAATAAATTCCGACAGAGAGTGTAAGGGCTTAATAATGTACAATTCCGAAACGGGTGAACACGAAATTGCGTATTCATCCTCAGTTGTTCTTGCGACAGGCGGGTTGGGACAAGTATATAAATATACAACGAATCCGGAAGGTGCAACGGGTGACGGTTTTTATATGGCATATCAGGCAGGTGCCATATTGCAAGATATGGAATTTATACAGTTTCACCCGACGGCGCTTGCATTAAGTGCATCTAATAAGGACAGATTCCTTATTTCAGAGGCGGTTCGGGGAGAAGGCGCAAAACTGATTAACAAATCTGGCAGTGAATTTATGTCAAAATATCATGATAAAAGAGAACTCGCTCCAAGAGACATAGTAACACGCGCTATATACAATGAAATGAAAACATCTCACGCTGATAATATGTATCTTAATGCTTCAATAATTGAAAAATCTAAGCTTATGATGAGATTCCCGACAATATTTAAAATGTGTGAACTTAACGGAATAGATATAACATCTAAACCAATTCCGGTAGCACCGGCAGCACATTACACTATGGGCGGAATAAAATCGGAACTGAACGGCAAAACTTCAATATCCGGTCTGTATGCAATTGGGGAAACGGCATCTACGGGATTGCACGGAGCAAACAGATTGGCAAGTAATTCATTATTGGAATGTGTTGTGATGGCTTATGAACTTGCAGATTATTTATCTTTTTCGAATTTAGAAACGCCCAAGGTAATAGATAAATCTATTATTAACACGATAGATTTGTATTCGGATTCAATATCTGAAACGGATTATAATATTTCTGCTTTAAAAGCTGAATTGAAAGATATTATGTGGAATTATGCCGGTATTATAAGAAATGAAGAAGATTTAAATAAGGCGCTGGAAATGGTTTTAGAATTAAAAAATAATTTCAAACGAAACTACATGTGTAAGGATATAGAAGAATACGAATACAGAAATATGCTTACTGCTGCCGAAATTGTTATAAAAAGTGCTCTTATGCGACATGAATCACGAGGAGCTCATTCAAGAAATGATTATCCGCAAATGAATGAAATGGCGGAACACTCAATAATAACCAAATCCGACAACACGGAGAGGATGGAATATGCTAGATAAATTTTTTATTGAAGAACATGTAAAAAAAGCTCTAATGGAGGACATTGGTTTTGGTGATATTACAACCGATTATTTAACTGACGAAAATGATGTCATGAGCTGTGCTCTAAACTCAAGGGCCGACGGTATTTTTTGCGGCAAAGCTGTATTTGAAACTGTTTTTAAGGTCTTGTCTGATAAAATTGATATAAAATTTTATAAAAAAGATGGTGATGTTATCAAGAAAGATGACAAGATTGCAGATATTAAAGGTAACGCCAAATACATACTGATGGGGGAAAGAACGGCACTAAACTATGTTCAAAGAATGAGCGGAATTGCAACGGAAACAAATAAATACCAAAAAGCAATCGGTACTTACAAAGCAAAAATTGTTGATACGAGAAAAACGACCCCTCTTTTTAGAGCATTTGAAAAATATGCAGTAAAAATCGGCGGCGGAAGTTTGCACAGATTCAATCTTTCGGATTGCGCCATGATTAAGGATAATCACATTAAATATGCCGGTTCTTTGACCAATGCAGTTAAAAAATTAAAACAAAATATTTCACACGCACATAAAATTGAAGTGGAATGCGATACTGTGGAACAGGTTAAAGAAGCAATATCTTGCAATGCAGATATTATAATGCTTGATAATATGGATATTGGTACAATGAGAGAGTGCGTAAAGCTTATAAACGGGCAAGCAATTGTAGAAGCAAGCGGTAATGTAAATCTTCAAACTGTCGGTGAATTAGCTTCAACAGGTGTTGATATAATATCCTCGAGTGCAATTGTGGCAAAAGCTCCTACACTTGATTTGGGATTGGATTCTTTATAATATAATAAAATCTCCTCGTAGCTCAGACGGATAGAGCGTTGGTCTCCGAAGCCAAAGGCCGTGGGTTCGACTCCCGCCGAGGAGGTTTTGTGTAGCCCAAAAAAATTATTTTAATTTTATTTTATTAAGAAATATTAAGCAAGTTTACAAAAATTTACAAATGCCCAAAACCCGCGTTATAATTGCTATATGATATGATATGATATGATATGATATGAGTCGCTCTGTGCCTATGCTAGCAAATTATTTTTTTGCCGTGTTTTAGTCTTTCTGTGTATTTAAGGAATGTGTGCAAATACAATATTTTACTCAAAATATCAAAAGAAAGGAAAAAACATGGACTTAAAAGTATCAACCAACTCTACGAATTTTTGTGCGCAAGCAAAAATGGCTAAACAATCGCCAAAGGTTAATGAAATTAGCAAAAAATTACAAGAATTAATTAAAAATTCAACCAACGCAGAGCTTACAGCGGCTTCTGCATCTTCAAGTGCAATGGCTGAAGCAAGCCTTATTTCGAAATTTCCTTATGTAGCAGCTTCAACCGCTGTGTTAAATTCAGGACTTGCAGGAGTTATGTTTGTTGATGCAAGAGCTGTGAAGAAAGAGATTGCCGGTAAGGATTCTTTAATTAAGCAGGCAAATGACAAAATCGCCGAGCAAGAAGCAGCAATTCAAGAAAAAGATGAATTAATAGCAAAGCAAAGTCAGCAAATTGAAGACCTTGTTGAAGCTCGTAAGACGAATTTTTGGACAAAACTTTTCAGAACACGGCTTTGGAGTATTTAAGGAAATTTTGAAAGGAAGATATAATGAAAATTTGTAAGATAGATAATAGTACCTCTTTCGGTGAAAGAGTCAGATTAAAAAATATTGAACAAGGGTTCAAAAAAATGGCAAAAGAAATCGGTTGTGAACCGGAAATGCTTGCCGGAGCCACATCTGTTGCCGGCTTAGCATCCTCTGCCGCATCATTGGCAACAGGAAATTATTCCGGACTTGCAAAAGTACTTCCGATAAATGTATCAATACCTTTGTCAACAACCGTTGTATCAAGTGCAGGTTATAAAATACTTGCTGACAAGGCAAAAGATGAAGCAAAGCGTGAAGCAATAAATGCAAAACGCAGAGGAGAACCTGTATCGGAAGATAAAGGAGATGCTGATTTGGGCAAGGTAATTATTGATAATATTAAGGACAGATTAAAATCTTTATTCAAGGTAAAGAAAGGAGAATAATAAAATGATATCAGCAATAAATTCAATCAACAGCAGTCAATATAATGTAAATTTTGACGGCAGAGGTAAAAGATTATCCGCAAAAAAAATAAAAAAAGGACTTCAAGAACTTCCTTATACACTTGGCTTAAAAAAGAAAAAAACCTTCTGGCAGAAACTTAAAGGAGTTTTTGTTAAAGAAAAAACTTTTGGAGAAAAAGTAAAAGAAGGATTTAAAGAACTCCCATATAAGTTGGGTTTGAAAAAGAAAAAAACATTTGGCCAAAAAGTAGCTGATTTTTTTACTTTTAAATCAAACAAAGTAAAAAAAAATGGCAAGGATGTTTTAATTGAAACTGAACCAAAGCAAGACGGATTATTTAAGGTTCTGGGAAAAGATTTAGTAAACCGTGTAAAAAAGGCAGATGAAATATTAATTAGTTAGTCATAAAGAAAAAGGGAAATAAAGATGTTAACAATTGCAAACAACCAACAATCTCTAAACTTTCAGGCAAGAGCTAGAATGGGGAAAGTAAGTAAAATAAGTGCCTATATGAAGGATAAAGGAATAAATACAAATAAAGCAGTATTGACGAGTGCCGGTTCTGCAGGCGTTGCAGGTTCTGCCATTATGTCAAGCCCCGAGATGATTTCAGCGCCTGCTGCTGCAAAATGGGTTATAGGCGGAGGTATGCTCTCAACGTTAGTTCCTATGGGGCTATTCAGCTATAAGAATCGAGAATCGAGTGATAAACTTGATGCCGACGATAAAGAAAAAACTAAAGAACAAAGTGAAAAGGCAGATGCTGATGCAGAATATGAGGCCAATGTCGTAAATTCTCCGATTGGTAAAATAAATCTTACTTCGGAAAAAAGCAAGTCAGATTATGCGTCCGTTATGGAAAAATATAATGAGGCCAGTACTTTTTGTGATTATTGGCGAACACATTCGGACAAACCAACAATGTTGGGGCAAAAATTACATGCCGAATATTTATTAGAAATAATTCAGTCAAAAGGTGATTTATCGGCGCAGAAAGAAAATGTAATTAATTCAAAAACATTTGGAACATTAAAATTGACTAATAAAGGATTAGAACAATATATGAAATCTATAAAAGACTATGCTGATGCAGAAGGGTTTGTACAGTATTGGAAGAGTCATTCAGATAAACCGGCAATGCTCAATCAAAAGGAGTGTGCTTTATCAGATATTGCAATACTTCGTGCGTGTGGTGAACTCTAAAAATAAAGGAAACAAAAAATGTTAACTATCGCAAACAACAACCAACAAAATTTAGCTTTTCAAGCAAGAATGAGAATGAATCAAACTAGTAAGCTAATTAAGCATCCGCTTTTGACTGCTTCTACGGTTTCATGGACTGCAGGATTTTCAACCGCAAGTCTTTTAAATCGCTTTATGTCAGGATTCTTCCGAATTTGCTAATGTCGGATAAAATAATACAAGGAAAACAAAATGATTAATGCAATTACCCCAAACGATCACGTTTATCGTTATATTGATTACAAAAACTATACTCCGGCCTTTCATGGCTATTCGCATTCGCAGATTATTGCTCAAAAATCAGTGCACGGAACAGAAATGTTTGGCAGAAAGTTTATGAATAGAATCAGCGGATTATTCAACAAAAAATTTGTCAATCAAGCCAATGAAGTGCTTTCTAAGATAGATAGAAATACCTCGGAATATATTTGTGCAATTGCAGGCGCCGGAAGAATTTTTGCTCAAAATAAAGAAGTTGAAATAAACTTTGAAGATGGTGTCATTGAAAAATTAGCTAAATCTGGCACTCCGCATATATTTATTATGAACCATGATAATCAAGCAGCAGATCCGCAAATGCTCGGATTTTTTAACACTATGCTAAATGAAGAGTATGTTGTAACCGAGCAAGCAGACAAATGTCCTCGTCCAAGAATTATCTTGAATCAAGATATTCTGCTCTCTATGCGCCCGAAAATGAGAAATATATTTGAAAAATTGGGTGCAATCGGAATTGATGTAAGTGCAATAGGAGGCAATAAAATTGCCAACGGGAGGAAAATGGCTCAAATAATGAAAGAATACGCAAATGGCGAAACAAATTTGTATATTTTCCCTGAGGGCAGGAATTGCATATATAAAAATAAACCCTTAAGCGAAAGATTTCAGCCGGGGATTGCAAACATAATTGAAAAATTGATTTCAAAAACCAATGTTAGTGTTGTGCCCTTGGCATTTGCATATAATAAACATGATAAGTCGTTATGTTCAATACATATAGGAGAACCTCTGATTTTTGAAAAGGATTCAAATTCTGATAAAAAAAATATTCTGGATAAAATGTGTAAAGCTTTGACAGCTGCAGTAGGTGAAGCGAGGTGTAAGGTGCCTCAAAAGACGCTCGGCGAAGCGGTTTTGTATGTGTAAATAATCTGTTGTAGATATCGTAATTTTACCCCCTTGATTTTCATGAAAGGAAGTGATAATATGGGTGATGCGCGCTGAGAAGTGCGTAAAGAAAAAGAGATTAACACTTAAGTATCTGCGGTTAAGACCAAGGATACCGATGAGCCGAAAT
>CAJOOA010000042.1 GCA_905236055.1 Candidatus Gastranaerophilales bacterium
TACTCTTGAAGACCACTACTCACTAATTTCTTCTCACTTACAACGTGTTAGAGATTTGACTGAGCAAGCTGCTAACGGTACTTATGGCGCTGACTCTCTTGCCGCAATTAAATCAGAAATTACTGCAAGACTTGATGAAATCGACCGTATTGCAGCTAACTGTGAATTTAACGGCATAAAGATGATGATAGGAGGAACAACTGCTCAAGGTGGTGAAGATGGCGGTATTAAAACCGATATAAATCTTCAGGTTGGTCTATACAGCGGAAGCGACAGTAAAATAACTCTTAGTGCATCCTTGTTTAGAACTGCAAAAGTAGGACAATTGTTCAAGCATTACAGCAAGGGGGATAATGGCGCAACTACCGATGACACTCTTGATACAAAAGATGAAATTGCAACGGCTTGTACAGGTTCGTCAGCAGCAGATATGTTAAACAAAATCGACTATGTAATAAAGGAAATTTCAAACAGAACAACAACTCTTGGTGCTGCTCAAAACAGAATTGATTCTGCTATTGAATCTATCGCTGTTCAATCCGAAAACATCACATCTTCACTTTCTACTTTAAGAGATGCAGATATTTCGAAAGAATCTTCAAACTATATTCAAGCACAGATTCTTCAGCAAGCTGCAGCAACATTGCTCGCAACAGCAAACCAAACACCAAGTATTGCTCTAAACTTGCTGTAACGAACAAAAACAGGGAAAAGATTAAGGACGATAAATATATCGAAGCCGGAATAAGGAATGTTCCGGCTTTTTCCTATGGTTTTATTACAAAGTCTTGTTTGGGAGGAACAAATTTATTTGTAAATCCGGTTTGAACAATATTTCGTCCGAATTTTGCTTCAAGTTTATCCAAACTTTTAGCAAGATTTTCTTTCTTTTCATCTGATTCATTTTTGAATAGACCGAGCTGCTCATTTGAAGAAGAAGATAAATCTTCCAAAACAATTCCTACACTACGATATATAATTTTGGGATTATATAACTGCTCTAATATCGGAAACGCTATCTGAGATATTTCAAATTCAAAATCCAATGGATGCTCTGTATTTGTTTTATTAAAGTACACCCTGAAATCCTTAGTACGAAGCATAACACCCACGACTCCGCATTTGCAGTCGTAACGTCTGAGCTTTCGGCAAACAGCATGAATATGAACCATAAGTTCATTTTTTATGTAGTTTAAGTCATTGGAAAATTCTTCAAAGGCCTTGCTGTCACTTATTGATTTCGGAACGGTTTTTCCTGTTGAAACCTTGCTTATTAAATTACCTGAAAGCTCATATTTTAGCTCCAAACCCGTTTTTCCAAACCTGTTTTTAATCCAAACATCATTTTTTTGTACGTAATCATATGCCGTTTTAATACCTAATCCGCGTAATTTAGGAGCAAGCTTCCTTCCGATTCCCCAAATTTCATCAACTGAAGTTTGTCTTAAAAGCTTCGTGATTCCGCATTTTCCTGCAATACAAATATGTGAGTCCAAATTTTTTGCTTTATCGGAAGCCAATTTCGCCAATGATTTTGTTCTGCTAATACCTATTGAAACAGGAATGCCCGTTTCCTCCAGTATTCTTTCACGAATCCATGTCGCAAGCTGATAATAATTTTTTTTGTACAACTTTGATAAACCGGTCAAATCCACAAAAGCTTCATCAATTGAATATACTTCAACTGTCGGACTTATTGAACGCAAAACCGACATAACACTGTTTGAAATTTTTCCGTAATCAACGTGGTTTGCACTTATATAAATACAGTCCGGATAATCTTTTACGGCCATAAAAAGCGGATGTCCCATAGGAATTCCCATTTCTTTTGCTTCCTTTGAACGTGCAATAACACATCCCCTTTCCCCTGAAGTTACACAAACCGGCTTACCTTGCAAATCAGGATTTAGAGCCCTTTCACAAGAAACAAAAAAACTGTCACAATCTATCAGCGCTATATATTTTTGTTCCAACAAATATCCCCTTAAAGTCCAATAATTTTCCTTGTTTATCATATTATACCAACTTTGGACAACATAATAAACCGTCGTAAAAATTTTACCCAATAAGAACTTTACACATAAAAAAAACGACTCATTTGAGTCGCTTTTAATCTTTCCCAATTTTTCCTTTTTTCCGCTTCTTTAGTCTTATCGCGTTCAATTTACCGTGCACGCTCTGCATCAAAGAATGCAGTTACACAAATTTAACGCAAATAGCTGTTTTAAACTTGCACAGCAAGTACAATCAATATTACAGTACGTATTTGTGCTAAGTTATTGCTTAATCCAGCAATGCTTCCAATATTGCAGCATTTTTAGTCGCAATTGCTGATGATTTTACTCTGCTTTTGTACATATAAGTACGCAAAGCTTCTCTGATCAATTCAGATCTTGTACGATTTTCACCTTCGGCTACCTGGTCGATTCTGCTCAAGAAATCTTCCGGCATTGAAATTAAAACTCTAGCCATATATATTACTCCTTTGGTTGTATTATACAGACATTTGATATCCTGCATATATATAAAGTATCAAACATTAAAAAAATTGCCTTTTTTGATGTAATTTTACGAATAAAATTTTATTAATAGCAGCTAAATTCAATAATAGCTTAAAATTTTTCACTTTACAAAACTTAATAATAATCCCATTTTTACATTTCTTAATATGTTAGGCAATTATAAATATAAAAATAACTTAATAAATATAAATAAGTATCTAAAGGAGTTAATTATGACGGAAATTAGCAGGGATTATGCGTTGCACGAAAATAGTGCGGCTTTTGGGAAAAAACGTGGAGGCAGTGTCCCGCAGGCGTATTATTATGTGCAGAACATGCAGTCACAAAGAACACTCAGAGATGAGTTTGTTCATCAACATAAGAAAAATGGCTTATTTGAACGCTTATATAACGGTATTAAAAATATCACCGGTTTAGGCATGGGCTCAAAAAAAGTAAAAAATATTGTTAGTGATGCCGAAAATGGTAATATATCTGAAGAAGAAGCAAGAGAAGCAATATCAAAATACAGAAAATCACAAGCAGATTCTGCGCAAATACTGGGAGATACGGCATCCATTGCAGCTTCTGCCGCAACATTCTTTGGATTAAGGAAATTATTAAAAACCGAAGTTGCTGCAGCATTATTAAATGAGAATTATTATAAAAAATTAGGTACAAATAGTAGCGAAAAAGTTTCTAAGTACTTAAAAAAAGTTTTAGATATCGCAAAATCAAATAAAAAAATGACATTAGTCCTCGCCGGAGCGGCAGGATTCGCCGGGATGTTTGCAAAAGTTTGGACCGGAAAAATTAACCGGCTGGGTTCCAATGAATTTAAAACCGACAAGAAAGCATTCAACAATTTGGCTACAGAGGAAGACAAAGCCGCTTATAAATATCAGAAGAAGTTAAACAAAAAGGCAAGAAAGCGTGCTAATCGGAAGAACAGATTATCAGGGTTTATAAATGGTTTAATGATGCCGGTAACTTTGCTCGGAGGAGCTATCGTAGGCATTCCTGCATATCTTGTCGGTAACACTCTAAACAGGTATTTTATAGGTAATTCTGAAGATAAAAACAAGTCAATAAAAGGTTATGCAGAAAATATTAAAAATAACGCAGTTTTAAATAGTGCTTTAGCAATCGGAATGGCAATACCTTTGTTCAAAAAAGGTAAATTCGCAAACGTTTTTGATAAGAACCTTAAAAAATCTTTTGACTCTTTGAAAAATGCTACGCTCAAAGATTCCGGATTTGAAGGTAAAACTGTATATCAGGAATTAAGTGACATACTTCTGAACTCAGAAAAGGTATCCGGTGTTGTTAATGAAAGCAGAGACAAATACTGGAGTGCAATAAATAAAAAAGCCCATATATTAGAAAAAGAAAAAGGCATAAGTTTTGCAGAAGCTTTCGGGCAAGCAATGGCAGAAGGAACTAAAACTTTGGATGACACCATAAAAAAACTCACTGAAGAAAATATTTTCGCAGTTAAGATGAAACAAATTTCAAACGATTATTCAGAATTAACAAGAGCATTAAAGGAAAATTGTCCGAGAACATATACGATTGAAGAAGCATCAGATATTGTTAATAAAACATTTGGAAACAAGTACAAACTGACGAAATCACTCGGCGCAGGTACAGTTGCTGAAACATATCTTGCCGAAACCGGAAATGGCAAAGACGTTTGTATAAAACTTTTGAAAAAAGGCATCACCAAAGAAAAAATACTTGCAGATGAAAAGAAGTTTATTGATTTAATTAATGCTCTGCCCGAAAAATCTAAAGAAGAAAAAGATATGTTAATAAAGAATATCAAAAACTTATCCGAAGGGATACAAAAGGAAGTTAATTTTGAGCATGAAATGGAAGCTGCAAATAAATTGAGAAAACATACAAAAATTGCAAAAGTTGTCGAAGGAATTGAAGTTAAGGACAATATATATGTAATGGAAAAAGCCGAAGGAATAAGTTTGGAATCTTTTGCAAAAATTAATGCTTTAAATCACAATATAAAATCATTAAAACAGTATGCCGCAGAAGGAAAAGAATGGGCTATTACAGAGTTGAAAAAGTCGGAAGCAGAACTTGAAAGATTAAAAGCTAAAACGCCCAATTGGAAGGAAATATCTGAATTATCCCCAAAAGAAGCAAGTACAATTCTTGATGAATATTACAGAATTAAAATTGAGCAGTTCAATAAGATAGGCAAGGACGGCAAGACAATTCACGCTGACACTCACTCCGGTAATATTTTCTTTGACCTGAAATCTTTTAAAGAAGGTAAAAAACAATATTTCACGTTAATCGACACAGGAAATACTATTGATATGACAAAAGAGCAGGCCTTAAGAGCACTGAGATTAACAGATATAGTCGAAAAAGGCAGTACAGCTGATATCGCGGAATATGTTCTTGAAGGCGCAGAGCTTGGTGCAAGCGGACTTACTAAGGAAGAGGCCGTAAAGAAAATTTCTGCAGAGCTTAATAAAGCATTCTTTGATTATGAAACGAAACTAGGACCTATGACAAATGATACTATTATAGATTTCTGCTCAAATATTATGCGTAAATACAAAATTATACCGAACGACAATCAATTGAATTTTAACAAAGCAAAACAATCAGCACAAAATTCATTTACAGAACTGCTTAATACTTTATTAACAAAAAAACTTGGTAATATTGATAAGAATACAAACAAAGCTGAAGCAATCGCCAAAGGGACAGAGACTGTTACTCATCTGTTAAGCAAAATGGCTAAATACAAGCAATGGGAAAAAATCCAAGAGCGCGCGAATTTGGCATTATTGTCGCCCCTTGAAAGGAAAAATTTTAAATATAATCCCAATTTGCTTAAACCTAACGATGAAAAATATTTAACGTACAAATTAAAACAAAAAATGAAATTTGTTACAGAAAACCCCGATATATAATATTTAATCATATATTTTGATGATATAATTTGTTTATGCAAGAAATACTTATCGGAAAGACATATAAACATTTTAAAGGGAACATGTACAAAGTTGTCGGATTCGCAAAGCATTCTGAAACTTTAGAAGATATGATTGTATATGAATCATTAAGAAATAATACACTCTGGGTTCGTCCGAAATCTATGTGGAATGAAGTTGTTGATGATAAAGGCACTTTGAGGTTCACTTTATGCTAAATCGAGAAGTTCGGGAGTGGCTTGAAAAAGTAAAATGCGGCTCATATTCTTATGATGATGCAATCAGGAGATTTACTGAACTTGCACGATTCCTTACATTTGATGAAATAAAGCTTCTTAAATCAAAATTGGAGGATTCATATTCAAACAAAATGTAAGCAGATTATTGCATTAATTAAAAAACTGTGCGATAATGATTTCAAGGTTAAGTACCTTTGGTCGAGGATAGAGTTTTGAGAACCCTTTTTCTTGCCAAATTTATATTGTTACAACCCGTTGAAAAGGATTCTGTTCACTTATGAGTGAATTTAAATTTAACTATGATTTCTTAAAGAATAATGCAACTCCCGGCAGTTGGAGACGCGGATATGAACTGTATCAAAAAGATATGATTCTTGAATCTTATCCCGAAAAGAACTTTTTTAAAGCCAAAGTTAAAGGGAATTATCAGGATTTTTATGTTACCGATTTGATATTCAAGAAAAATAAAGTAGAAGCAAGATGTAATTGTCCGCTCAAAGAGGAATGGTGCAAACATTCTGTTGCCGTTGCTTTAAAAGCCATGGAAACGGGAAGTTTTGATAAATGGAACCTTGAAAAAAACGAGGTAGAGCCGGATTTAAGCGATATTGCGGCGCCTCCTATTGAAAATCCGCAAGGAAACTATATCTTCCACTTTAACCCGAAAAGACGTCAGAACTTCTTTTCAATCCTTGTCAGAGACAGATCTACAAATAAAATTGTTCGTTCATTAGAAACAATCTTAAGAGGTCTTATAGAACTGCAAAAAGTTAATCCGGATTTTACGCTTAATGAAGCACAAAAAAATGAACTTAACATGTTTCAAACGCTTTTGAAGATTTCTAAGCAGGATAAAAAAGCCGGCTGGTATGATATTCCTATTACAAAGTTTGCTCCGGTATTCCCCCAGCTTGCTGAATTGGAAGAAGTTTTGGATGAAAAGACAAAAGAACGCATAATGTTCACAGATAATGTTTGGACACTTAATTTAGATGTTTCAACTACAAATATAAACGGCGGCACAAATATTGTTCTCGAGCTTTTCTGGACAAGGCCAGATAAAGAAGAAACTTACCCGTTTGAAGAAATTAATTATTTTTCAAGACAAATTAAGTGGGGCAGATATAAGAATTTAATATTCCCGATTAATGTTGCGATGAATGAACTTCCGCAAAGCATCATTAAGTCAACGTTTACAGATTTAAAAGATGCTGACGGCGGTAAGTTTGTATATGAAGAATTACCGAATTTGCAGGAAATTATGCCTGTAAAAATTGCGGATAATATTACCAAATTGCTTTTGGAACATAAAACACCTGTTAATGTTGTAACTTTGGGAATCGATTACGACCAATCGTTAAAGGCATCTTTAGAGTTTGACTATTCCGGTGTAAGGGTTCCTTATTCAAAAAGCAATGACAAATCACCTTATATATCAACAAAAGATACTGAAAATGATTTGATATATTGGATAAAAAGAGATTACCAGCATGAACAAGCTGCGTATAATATGCTGCTTGCCTGTAAATTTGTTCCGATGCAGACAAATAACCTTGCATTGGAAAAAGAAAACGCAATTGATTTCTATAACTACTATATCCAACAAGCAGGCGATGGTTGGAAATTTGAAGAACACGATGATATGAACTTCTTCAAACTCATTCCGGAACCGTTTAGGATGTGTGCAAAAATCGACTTCTCGGAAGAATCCGTAGATAGTATGGAAATTCAGCTATATGGTCAGGTCGGAGAAGAAATTATCAATTTTGACGATATATACGATACTATTCAAAGCGGAGAAAAGTATGCTCGTGTGAGAAGTTTGGGATTTGTTGAATATCCTGCGCAAAATATTTATCAAATAATGCGCTCATTTAACTCATTTGATGCATACAGAAATGATGATAACACATTTCTTGTTAAAACATATCGTGTAGGTTTGATTACAGAACTTCAAAATCAAGGATTTGAATTGGTAATGAGCGACAAATTCCGCAAATTCTGGGAACAAATTTCAACGTTCTCGACTACAGCAGAAGGAATTGATTTACCAAAAGATATTAAAGCCGAGTTTCGTGAATATCAGATCAAGGGCTTTAATTGGCTTTGGTTCTTGTATCAATACGGCTTAAACGGAATTCTTGCTGATGATATGGGGCTTGGTAAAACACTTCAGGCATTGACACTGCTTCAGAAAGCAAAAGATGTTGACGGTCCTATGCCGACGCTTGTTATTGCACCTACAACAGTTGTATTTAACTGGGAAAACGAAATTGAAAAATTTGCTCCCGAATTAACATGCCTTAAAATACAAGGGGCAGAACGCAAGAGCTTGTTCAAAGAAATTCCGAATTATGACATCGTTATAACAAGTTATGCGCTCGTAAGACGTGATATTGAAAAGCTTAAGAAATATAAGTTCAGATACGTAATTCTTGATGAATCGCAGAATATTAAGAATGCAATTTCGCAAACGGCACAATCTGTCAAAGAGCTTGTTTCAGATCATAAACTCGCGCTTTCCGGTACTCCGATTGAAAACAAACTTGAAGAACTTTGGTCTGTATTTGACTTCTTGATGCCGGGATTCTTGTTCAACGTAGCAGAATTCAATTACAGGTATGTTGCACCGATTATGGAAAGACAGGATAAAACTGTTGAAAAACGTTTAAAATTGCAGATTTTCCCATTTATTCTTCGTCGTATGAAACGAGATGTTGCAAAAGATTTGCCTGATAAAGTTGAAAATATGGCATACTGCGAACTTACTGATGAACAACGCGATTTCTACCTCGAAGTTCTTGACAGTACTAAAGAAGAACTGTTTAAGAGTATTGAACTTAACGGGCTTGAAAAGAGCAGAATGTCAATCTTCTCAGCACTTCTCAGATTACGTCAAATCTGCTGTCATCCAAAACTTTACGACAAAGAACACGTTAAAGGTGTTATTCAGTCAGGCAAATTCGAATATCTTAAAGGCATGTTGGCTCAAATTATAGAAGAAAAACACCGAGTTCTTTTATTCAGCCAATTCGTTGATATGCTTGACATAATAAAGGGCTGGCTCGAAAGAGAAGGTATTCCTTACGAGTACTTAACAGGTAAAACTAAAGACAGAGAATCTGCTGTTAATAACTTTAACAACAACCCGAATATTCCGATATTCTTGATTAGTTTGAAAGCCGGCGGTACAGGGTTGAACTTAACCGGAGCTGATTATGTAATCCACTACGACCCGTGGTGGAATCCTGCCGTTGAAGATCAGGCAACCGACCGTGCTTATCGTATCGGGCAAACCAAGAAGGTATTTGTTTATCGGCTTATTACAAAGAATACTGTTGAAGAAAAAATTCAGAAAATTAAAGGTAGAAAAAGAGACCTTGTTGATAGCGTAGTTTCTATTGACAGAAATATAACCAAGTCACTTACAATGGAAGATATTAAAGAAATCTTCTCTGTGGATTAAAACTTATAACATTTCTCTGAGTTTTTTCAGCTGGTCACGGATTTCTGCGGCACGTTCAAAGTCGAGAATTTTAGCGGCTTTATGCATATCCTTTTCAAGTTTTGTAATAAGTTTAGGTAAATCCTTCTTATCAATACCCATTTCGACCATTTCTTCCGCAACAATATCTTCAAAATCTCTATAGCTTTCAACAAGCGAAAGAAGATTATTTTCGATTGGTTTCTTAATAGTTTGAGGTATGATTCCGTATTTCTTATTGTGCTCCAGCTGAATTTCACGTCTGCGGTTTGTTTCATCTATGGCTCTCTGCATAGAATCAGTTATTTTATCGGCATACATAATAACTTCACCGCAAGAATTACGAGCGGCACGACCTATTGTCTGAATCAAACTTGTATCTGAACGCAAAAAGCCCTCTTTATCCGCATCCATAATCGCAACAAGCGAAACTTCGGGGATATCAAGTCCTTCTCTGAGTAAATTTACACCAATTAAAACGTCAAATTCACCAAGCCGTAAATCTCTCAAAATTTCAACACGCTCAATCGATTTGATATCACTGTGTAAATATCGAACTTTAATACCGTCTTGAAGGAAAAAGTCCGTCAAATCTTCCGCCATACGTTTTGTAAGGGTTGTAATCAAAACACGCTCATTTTTATCGGCACGTTTTTTAATTTCCGCCTTTAAATCAGGAATCTGTGTTTCAATAGGTCTTATGTGGATTTTCGGATCGACAAGTCCTGTCGGACGGATAATTTGTTCAACAATCTGCTGTGAAGTTTCTTTTTCAAAATCTGCGGGGGTTGCGGAAATATAGATTTTTTGTCCTACTTTATCAAAGAATTCCTTACTTTTCAGTGGTCTGTTATCCTTCGCACAAGGGAGTCGAAAACCGTAATCCACAAGTGTTTTCTTTCTTGATGCATCACCATGATACATTCCGTTTAATTGAGGAATTGTAACGTGAGATTCATCAATTACAGTTAGAAAATCCCCTCTAAAATAGTCCAAAAGGGTTGCTGGGGCAGAACCTACAGGTCTGCGTTCAATTATTCTGGAATAGTTTTCAATTCCAGAACAATAACCCATTTCCTTAATCATTTCTATATCGTACTTAACCCTCTGCTGCAATCTTTGAGATTCAAGGATTTTGTTTTCACTTTCCAATTCAGCAACTCTGTTTTTAAGTTCCTGACGAATCATTGCAATAGTTTCTTCTTCGTTCTCATCATAGGCGATATAATGAACTGCGGGGTAAATAACAACAGATTCAGGTGTTTCGATTATTTCTCCGGTTAAATGGTCGATTTTAACAATCTTTTCAACTTCATCTCCGAAGAAATAAATCCTTGTAATGATTTTTTCGTAAGCTGGCATTATTTCCAGAATATCCCCTCTTGCCCTGAAAGTTGAGCGCTCCAGCTCGACATCATTTCTTGTATATTGAACCATTACAAGATGCTTAATCAGGTCATTCCGTTCCAATTGCTGACCGACTTCAATCTTTATAGTCCCTTTAAAATAGCTTTCAGGAAGTCCCAAACCGTAAATACAGCTTACTGATGCAACAATAATTACGTCGTTCCTTTCATACAAACTTCTTGTCGTATTATGGCGCAGGCGATCGATTTCGTCATTTATGCTTGCGGACTTTTCGATATAAGTATCTGTTCTGGGGATATACGCCTCCGGCTGATAATAGTCGTAATATGAGATAAAATATTCGACCGCATTATCAGGAAAGAGCTCCTTAAATTCGTTATATAATTGCGCCGCAAGAGTTTTGTTATGGGCAATGATCAGAGTCGGTTTTTGTACTTGCTCAATAACATTTGCAATAGTAAAAGTTTTCCCTGAACCGGTTATCCCGAGTAATGTTTGAGTATCATACCCTTTATTCACACCCTCAACTAATTTTTCAATCGCTTTGGGCTGATCTCCCGCCGGCTTATATTTTGATGAAATTTTGAACTTATGTTCCATAACAAGATTATACTACATAACAGGGTTTATAGATATCAGCATTCATTATGGCTCTTTGTATAAATCCAAATTATGCCTATTAAAGATACATAAAATAACATTTCTGTAATCTCTTCAAAAACCATATTATGCATCGTGTGTTCGGCATACAGCCCCAAACCCATACCCAAAAGCATAAAAAATATGTTCCATAGCGGCAATTTTGTATTTTTAATATAGTTCCACAAATTTATAAAAAGCTTATTTTTAAGGAAATAAAAACCAACCGAGGCAATAAAAACACCGTAAATCGGGTGCGCCAAATATCCGTATTTAATATCTTTCCAACTGTAAAATACATTTTCATAACCAGGGACAGGGAAAAACAGTGTACGCCCGCAATTTACTTCTCTAAGAATAAGGATTAAGAGAACCAATCCGACAAAAATAAAAAACTTTTTATCAATTTTGGAAAAGAAAGATAAATATAAGCCAAAAAACAGAACCGCCATCTGTATGTTTTCCAAAAGCCCGTTCTCATAACCGAATCGTTCCGGTAAAAACAGAACACAAGGAATTATCAATAATGCATTTAATATAGCAAACCAAGTAATTCCGTATATCTTAAAATCGAAATGTTCTTTCAAAAATTTTATCATCCTAAAATCCTCACCTATAATTCAACCGTCATAAAGCTGTTTTTATAATCGTTAATCGTATTCATCAATTCCACATACTCTTCATATTTTGTACTTATTGTCAGATTAGACATATCTTTATTGTTGTTAAGCGCTATGCAATAAAAGTTTTCTTCCCTTGCATTAATTGAAATTATGCCCGCATCAGCAAAGAGTTCCAATAATAATTCAATTACTTCTTCCGTCACACCTAACGCTGCAGCACCTCTCGCCAGAACGAATCTGCCTTCCTGATTATTAACGCAAAACTTCAGCATACCCGTGAAATTCTTTATTATTCCGCTAACATCCGGCTTATAACTCGTATAATTCATATAATGCAAAGATTTAGCACAAACTGTTTGCATAACTTTTTCATATAAATCTTCCGAACACGGATAATCAAAGAACATTAAAACATCATTTTTGGAAATTGTATTTCGATTAACCACACACTTTTTGATACTTTCGTACGGTTTAAGCATTTCAACAATATTTTTGTCCTCTGCAAATACCGAAATCCCAAGTTTTGAAGTTTTTATGTAATCATTTACTTGCTGCAATATATTTGTTTTTTTTCTGTGATCATATACTTTTATTTGTGATTTTTTTTCTTCCTTCAGGTGCTCTGAATGAATATCCTTAATTACAAGTTGTATATTCGTAGCTCCGTTGTAAGTGTTTAGTTGCGGTGCAAAAGCCATGTCCAGCTTATCTCCGGAAATTAACGGAACATCTCCCTTCCCCCACCAAACGCAATCCAGAGGACCTTTTTGAGTATCAACAATGAGTTTTAAGTGTTCTCTTGTGGAACCCATTAATTTCTTCTGTTTTAGAGTTAAATCTTTAACCACAAAAGTAGGTGACGGATTTGATGCTCCAAACGGTTCTAATTGTGAAATCTGTTCAACCAACGTTGTATCGATATCATCAATCGATAACTCCAAGTCAATATCAAGAGAAGGTGAAAGTGTTTGACCGCCTAACATCTCATCAATTGTCTGATTAAGAGCGTTTTTAACATTCTCAAAAGATGCTTTGTCTTCGCTAAAACTAAATCCGGCTGCGAGTTTGTGTCCGCCAAAGCCATCAAAATATTCCGAAATATTTGTCAAAATTTCATATAGGTTTAATTCCTTAACTCCTCTCGCCGAGCATCTGAAAAGCTTGGTTTCGGGGGAATAATTCATTATAAATGCGGGCTTATAATATTTTTCAACAAATTTTGATGCCACAATACCAACAATTCCAACATGCCAATCCTGATTATAGAGGACTATCGCATTGTCTCTCATACCTGTTGATTGCCACATTTCATCAGCTTGCGCAAAAGTTTGTGAAACTAATTCCTGACGAACTTTATTAAAATTTTCCAAATTGATTATTGCCAATTCGATTTCCTGCTTATTTTCGGAAATCATAAGTTTTACTGCCGCCTCAACCGTATCTAATCTGCCGGAAGCATTGATTCTTGGTGCAATCGTAAAAGCTATCTGGTCGGAAGTCAAACCATTCTCACAATTTACTCCGGCAGCATCCAGCATTCGTTTTAAGCCATAGTGTTTTCCCTGTGCTATCAGTTCAATACCTTTTGTTACAAGGTATCTGTTTTCTCCTATTAAAGGCACTATATCAGCTATAGTTCCTACCGCAACAAAAGGAAGAAGTTCGTAGCTGAAAATTAGTTCATTGTAGTGCTCTAACACTCCTTGTGCAAGTTTAAAAGCAACTCCGACTCCTGCAAGATAGGTTAAATATTCTATTTGCAGAGAGGTAAGCTTTTCGTCAAGTGAATTCATAGCTTTCGGATTTATTATCGCATAAGCGGGCGGCTGTTCTTCCGGTGCTTCGTGGTGATCCGTAATAATAACATCCCGACCAAAACTGTTTATAAACTTAACTTCCTCAACACTGCTTATTCCGTTATCTACAGTAATAATCAACTTTGGTTTTTTTTGTGCCATCAATTTCACAAGCGCTTTTGAATTAAGTCCGTGGCCTTCTGTATCTCTATCGGGGATATAATAATCAACAACGCCGCCCAAATGGGTGAATGTTTTCATTAGCACGGCCGTTGAAGTAACTCCGTCTGCATCAAAGTCCCCGTATATTAAAATATTTTCCTTGCCATCAATTGCCTTAACAATTCTATCAACCGCTTTAGACATATCACAAAAAGCGTTCGGATGAGTCAGAGTAATTTCAAGAGGATGCAAAAACTCCCGCTTTGCATCCTCGCTTTTAATTCCCCTTATTTCCAAAAGCCGATCTAATACAGATTTTTTACTGTCACTGTCGCCCTTAATTATCCATTCTGTTGTACAAGACATGTCATCTCTTTCAATACTTCAATAGCTTTTTTCAACTGAACGTCATCTTTTGCATCGACATTCTCTTTAGTCAATTCTACCACAACATCAGGAGTAATTCCTTTTTTATGAATATCAGCTCCGGAAGGAGTGAGATATCTTTGAATTGTAATATTCATACCTGATTCATCAGGAAGCTTGTTAATTTCCTGAACCAATCCCTTACCAAAAGACTGCTCCCCGACAATTGTTGCACGATGATTATCTTTCAAGGCACCGCTTAGGATTTCGCTTGCAGATGCAGAACCTTTATTTATCAAAACAACCACCGGCTTTTGTGTAACCTGTGTGTATCTGGCTCTGGTAGTGCTTTTGTACCTATCACGGTCAACAGTACTTACAATTACACCTCCCCTTAAAAGCATGTCCGAAATATAGATTGCGTTTGTTAAAAGTCCGCCGGGATTTGAACGCAAGTCAATTATTATTCCTTTTTTATCAGCAGATGAATTTAAAATCGTTTCAATTTCAGATGCTGCATTTTTGCTTATAAACGAGCTTAACCTTATGTATTGAATATCATCGGGAATAACAGTAGTATCAAAAGGCGGCTTGCAAGAAACCGATTTGACCTCTATTTCATCCCTTACAATGCTATACACCCTGTTTGGAACCCCTTTCCTTTGGATTAAAAGTTTTACGGTAGTTCCTTTTTCACCCCTGATTTTATCAGCCGCAGCATCAATATTTATCCCTTTTGTACTTTCACCATTGATTTCAAGAATCTGATCGTCTGCAAGAAGCCCCGCACGCTCTGCCGGAGAATCTTCAAGCGGAGCAATTATAACCAAATTTCCGTCACGAAGACCGATTTGAGTTCCTATACCTTTTAAAGAACCTTTTATTGACTGAGTTTCTTCAGAGAATTCCTTCGGCTGTAAAAATCTTGTATATGGGTCATTCAAACTGGCAAGCATCGTATCTATTGCAACATAAGCATCTTCTTGTGTCTTTAGTTTATGGTCGTACCTATATCGCCATTTAGCCCAGTCTTGTTGATTGTTGGAAGGATCGTAGTATTTTTTGTTAACAACTTTCCATACATCATCATATAATTCTGCAGGAGTTGCTGCAAAAACGGTATTAAACGACAAATATATAATTGCACTAACCGCCAACCCCATCTTTATAAATCTTTTCATTTACCTCTCCTTATAATCTTTTTTATTGGTATACCGTAAAGATTATTATGTCATAACTACATAGTACATAATTTTCAAAATTTAATCAAATGTATTAGCAAAAAAAAAAAATTTAGAAGTTTTCTATTAAACAATAAATGTAAATATCACCATGAACGTAACACCTCTTAAACATTCTGCATACGCCAATTTAAACACCATCGCAAAAAGTGCTGGTGCAAGGAATTATCTTTATATGCAATCTCCGCTAAAATGTATCGCCGGCAATACTTGTGCATGCTGCGGACAAAAAATGCTCACACGCGTTGATATTTCAAAAATATGGTCAACAATTACTCTTCCGCTAAAAGAAGTTCTTCCTAACTACAGATGGGAGAAAGTAAAGAATAACCATCCTGATTTATTTAATACTATAACTTATTTAGCAAATAAATTTCCCAAAAAAGCTCTAAGCGACATAATATTGGAAAAGCCGGAACATGTACTTTTTATGGATGCAATCGCCAATTCGGTTGATAGATATAGATGCACTCGGAATTTATCACCGCATGAATATCGTGAATACATAAAAAGTCTTACGATGGGAGTATTAAATACTTCTGCCTGCATTTTAAAAGATGCTAAAGATGTTATTCCGGTATTAAAGCCCTATGAAAGCTATATGCGGGGTCACAGGAAAGAGATATTTAACGAACTGGAATATCAATCTTCAAAATATCCGGATAAAAAAATTTTTGACATAATAAGAATGCCCGAACTTTCCGAAAAATATATTGAAAACACTTATTATGAAGCAGTTAATTTTGCAAAAAAACGTGATTATCATTGGGAAAGAGCTGATAAGATAATTTTGAGGAACAAACCGGAACTTAAAGATGAAATTAAAAAATTGCGAACGCGAGTCGCTCAGGCATACGGAAGCGATGACGAAAAAAGGGTTGCTTATCAGATACAAGAATTATACAGAATATTTCTCAAAGAGCATAATCTTAACCATTTAGAAAAAAACGTTCTTGGAGAAATTTGCCAAATTCCGCTCCTAACATTTACCAAAAATTCATTTTTGTCATATCCAAGGAGATATTATTCAGACGGACTAATTGTTCAATACATAATAAGACCGTTCATGGAAACGGTGAAAAGTATTGTACCTCCAAAAAAAGGAGGATACGAACTCAGCAACAAAATACTTGTATGCAGAGAATGCGGAGATAATTTGGCGCAAATACCATATACCGAAACTGCACTTTATCATCCTGAGATGATAAAAAATACAGAAAAACAATTACAGTTCATTGGGAATAAAATTTTAGACGGAACCCTACCCTCAGAACTTTTTGATTACCCAATAGCAGTTTCAAAAACATTATACAACTATTCCGGCGGCTTAATAAATCCGGATTTGTCCAATTATATTGAAAATATAAAAAACATTAAACTTTAGCCGAGAAGGATTTTTATGAATATTAAGTCAATCAGCAATTCAAACTACTCCAAAACAACAATATCACACCAAGCCCATATGCATAAAATGGCTTTTTACTCCCCATCTCCTATCAAAAATATTCGGGGAAATCGTTGCGCATGCTGTGGCGAAGAAATGATTCCTTACCCTGTTACTGCTAATTTGTGGGCAAAAATTACTCTTCCGATATCACAAGTTGTTAAAGGTCTGCGATTAGAACGCCTAAAAGAAGAGCATCCTAACGTATACAAGGTTTTAAATTATTTTGCTTATATGTATCCAAACCAATCACTCGACAGCATTCTGCTTGATGGAAGTAATCACAATATGTTTGTTGATTCCATTACACATACTGTGTTAGAAGCTAATGACAGTGAGTTCCCGAGTTCTGTTGCTTTCAGGAAAGCTATAAAAAGGGAAACTATGAATATTTTTAATATTTTTGAAAGCAATTTAAAAAATTCTTCAGAAGTTATTAAAGAACTGAAACCGCTGGAAAAATTTATGCACAATGAAAAAAGAGAAATATTTGAAGAACTTGAATCTTTGTCAGCAATTTATCCCGACAAAAAATTATCCGAATTGGTACAGCTGCCGGAAGTAGTGGAAAAACATATACGGGGTTGCTATGATGATGCCATTGAATTTGCAAAGAAACGTGATTTTCATTGGCAAAAGGCAGATGAAATCATTCTAAAAGAAAACTCGAATTTGCAAGATGCCCTTAAAAAACTTCACTCTGAGGTTAACGCCATATACAATGATGATGATCCTCAAAGATGCGCATACTTTATCAAAAAATTGTACAAAGGTTTCTTGGAGAAAAATAATCTTGAACATATAGAAAAACCTGTTCTTGAAGAAATTAGTCAATTGCCGGTCAGAGGTAATACAAAAAATCTAGTCATGGCAAAAATAAGAAATAATTATTCAGACGGCGCAATAGTAAGATTTTTAACAAGACCTGCTATGGAAAGCGAAAAAAGGATTATTCACGTAGATGATGGCGGCAGCAATAATTTAACAAACAAAGTTGTAATGTGCCGTGATTGCAGTGATGATCTTAATAAACTGCCTTTTGAAGAATTCTGTGCGTATCGCCCCGAAATCATAGAGAATACAAAAAAACAGATAAAATTAGTAGAAGATAGAATTATCGACGGTTCAATTGATTTTTCCTTCAGGCACTATCCTATTGAAGTTGCCAAAGTTCTTGACGAATATACAAACGGAATTGTCAAGCCGGATTTAGCAGAGTATATTGCAAAAATAAAAGAAATGGAAAATTGCGAAGGGCTTCCGTAAAAAAGCTAATTCATTATCATTAACAACTCACGAATCACTTTTGTTGCGACAGCAGTAGAAGCGCCTGATGCATCATAATCAGGTGCAAGTTCAACAACATCTGCTCCTATAATATTAAAGTTCTTCAGATGTTTAAACCAGCCCAAAAGCTCATTGAAAGTAAAACCGCCGGTTTCCGGAGTTCCTGTACCTGGCATTATTGCAGTATCTAAAACATCCAAGTCTACCGTAACAAATACGTTTTTATCTTTTAATGAATCTAAATCGGTATAAGCTTTGGCAAGAGTATTATACTTTTTCATCAACTCAAATTCTTCTTTCATACCGGAGCGGATCCCTATCTGTCTGATGTTTTCGAATCCGACAATCTCGCCACAATGATGCATCACTGCAGAGTGAGAAAGTTTTTCACCAAGATATTCTTCACGCAAATCCGTATGCGCATCAAAATGAATTATCGCAAGATTTTTGTAATATTTAGAAACAGCTTTTATTTCAGGCAAAGTTACAAGATGCTCACCGCCTATTCCGAGTACCTTTTTCCTGTCTTTGTATATTTCATCGACATTTTTTTCTATCAAATCCAATGACTTTACTGTATTACCCAGAGGAAATTCCAAATCTCCGACATCATTAAAATTGCAATCCTGCAAGTGTTTATCAAAATAAGGAGAATATTCCTCCAAGCCCCAACTCGCTAATCTTATCTGCTCAGGAGCAAAGCGAGAGCCGGAGCGATAAGAAACGGTTCCGTCAAAAGGCATTCCGAGCATTACTATATCAGACGTGTTGTAGCTTTTATTTTCACCCATCCAATTTCTGTCTAAAAAAGGACCTGTTAACATATTTATCTCCTTATATGTTTTTGAAGTTTAATACAAATATCAAGCTAAATCAAATTAATATTTGTTATATTTTTTGTATTTTCTTGATTTTATATCATAATACAAAACGTTTTTCCTATTTTTGTTTACGACGAATTTTATAGAATTGTTTGTATCAGTGCGCAAAATGGTCGAATTCCTCAAAAGCTCAATTGTATACATAGAAGGATGCCCGAATTGATTTTCGCCTGTTGAAATCAGCGAATATTCAGGGTTTAAATGTCTTACTATACTTTTATTTATCCCGCCTACAGCTCCATGATGAGGCACTTTTAAAACAGTTATATTTCGCGGAATATCACTAATAACCGAATTTATTCCGTCTATACCTGCATCACCCGTAAACAACATTGAAAAGTCATTATAGATTAAAAGTGTAATTATTGAATTATCATTATCTTTTTTCCCTTTATAATTGCTCAAATTGCTTATCTTTAATCCTTTATTTTCGTACACTGTTTGTCTATTTTGAACAAGAATATTGTTAACATTTCGATTCTGTGCGGTTTCGTATATTGATTTTGCAGCGTTCGATTCGTGGAAGTTACTGTTCAAATAAATTTTGTCAATCTTAACCGCTTTCATTAAATCAACCGCACCTCCGCAATGGTCATTATCAAAATGTGTAACAATAAGAGAATCTATATTTTTTATCCCATTGTCTTTTAAATACTTAATTATGATAACTTCGGCCTGTGATTTACCACCATTATATCCGAATTTTCCTGTATCAATCATTATGTATTTATTCTCCGGAGTTTTTATCAGAAAGCAATCCGCATTCCCAACATCAAACGCAGTAATCTCAAGATTTGAATTTTTTATCGGAATAATAGTTATTAAAAGCATTAAAAGCAAAATGAATATACCGATCAACGCCCGTTTTAAATATTTTTCTCTTAATTCTTTATACAAAATCACCGAAACACAAATTAGAATACCATAATATAAAAGAATCTGAAAAATCGCAGGATGGGATGTTTGAAGTGCCGAATATGGCAGTTTACCCCAAAAATCAGAAATATTTACAAGAATTGTAATCAGCGGATTTAATACAAAATCAAAGATTCCGCACACAAAATCCGCAATTGGTTTTATCGCAGAAAGCATTGAACTTATAAATCCGCCAAAACTCAAAACCATAAGAATTGGAACACTCATGATATTTGCAAAAACAGAATACAAACTTATGTTATTGAAATAAAAAATCTGAATCGGAATTACCCATAATTGAGCGATTACAGGAATTGCAACGGCTGTTACAACAAAATTGGCAACCTTATTTTTAAATCTGTCAAAAGCAGGTGCCATAATCAGAATTCCAAAAGTTACTATAAATGACAACTGGAATCCGACATCATTTATCCACAACGGATTATATAAAAGCATAAGCAGTGCAACAAATGACAAAAGCGAAATACTGTGTGCATCACGGTCAATTAATTTGCCGGCTAAAACAAACAAAAGCATACAAGTTGCTCTGATTACAGACGCCCCAAGTCCTGTCATTAATGAATAAATCCCAACCATTGCCATGCCTGAAACGACCCTGATTTTAAACGGAATTTTAAATAAAGACATTAATAAGTAGAAAAATCCGTAAATAAAAGCAACGTTCATTCCCGAAGCCGCAAGTATATGCAGAAGTCCAGAATTAACAAAAGACTGTTTGATATTTTGAGGAGGGGAAACAGCGTCATCGCCAAATACTATCCCGCCTAGTATTTCAAGATTTGGAGATTTTAAATATTTGGAGTGAATTTGAATTACATTTTCTCTGTAATCGTTCACCCTTTGCAAAAATTTCTCTTTCAAGGTGAAGTTTTTATCCGATATTTCAAAATCATTCGCATAAAATACAGCATACGCGTTGTAATTTCTTAAATAATTTCCGTAATCAAATTGAGATGGGTTTCCTGCTTTAAATGGCGTTGACAGTCTGCCTTTAAGAATGTATGAATTGTATAGCTTCAACTTTTTCAACTTCGATTGATTTTCCGGATTTTCATTTACCGTAACAAGTACTTTTTCCGACTTAAAACATTTCTCAACCGAACCGAATTGAATTTTATCAGTTTTAAAAAAGAATTTCGGCTTACCCTCAGAAAGACCTTGAGGTATGGAAATAATAGTGCCTGTAATTTGTGAATTTACAGGTGCAAGATTAAGTAATTCGTCAGTTCGCTTAAGCCGCAGAGAAGTATTTGCAACACCCAGACAAAAAATGATTGTCCACAAAACAAGATACTTTAAAGGTAGCAAATTTTTATAAGCAAGAAAAATAAATCCCGAACAAAGCATAAGAGAAAAAATAAAAATATTTTCGCTTAGAGTACTATAGAGAGCAAGCACATAAATACCGGCTGTTACCAGCATTAGAATATTCTTACTTTCGGAAAGTTTAGAACAAGCTTTTGCTATTAATTGAAAGCACACTAATTATTTTGTCCCTCTGATATCTGAGCTATCTTTTTTATTCCATTAGCATCAAGTATAAAATCACACAGTTCTCTTACCGCACCGCGCCCGCCATCTATTGATGATTTAAAATTACATATTCTTTTTACTTCTTGTACAGCATCTTTAGGACAGCAAGCCAGTCCGACTTTTTCCAACACGCAAACATCCGGAATGTCATCTCCCATATAAGCAACATTTTCGTATGAAAGATTATATTTTTTCATAATTTCCTCAAGTGCGGCAAGCTTATATTGCTGACCTTGATAAACTTCCGTTATATTTAAATTTTTGGCTCTATGAGCAACTGTACCGTTATTTCTGGCTGTAATTATTGCAGTAATGAAGCCAGATTTATTAACCCTTACGATTCCGTGACCGTCTTTTACGTTGAAAGTCTTATACTCAACGCCATTTTCATCGTAGGTAACACTCCCATCAGTCATTACTCCGTCTACGTCGAATGCTAAAAGTTTAATCTTTTTTGCTGCTTTTTTAGCGCCATATTTTAACTCTGCCATAAATTTATCCCTCAGATTGTACATGGACAATTATATTACAAAAACATAGTAAGGTTGATTTAGCTCTCAATACTAATCCATTTCTTTGGATCAAATTTTAAATCATTAACCCTGATGTTTAACCCTTTCATATATGGAGTAAATTTTTGTATAAGCATTACTTTGTACAAAGAAAGCTCTTGTGCAACAACAGGATTCTGGCAGGCAACAACCATAACACCTCCAGGAAGCATGCTATACGGTTTTGATTTGTTTTTAAATTTTTCTGGCAGAATATTCTCCCAAAATTTGTACATATTTGTTCTTGTTACGGCTTTTTTCAATTGAGGATTACTCATCATCGAATTGATGACTTCTTCAACTTCTTCAAAATCCGTATACAAAACCTTTCCCACAGAATTTCCCCCTTTAATCATAATCTCTATGTTTATGTTAATATTGTCGATATGGGATTAGATTTAGATAATATCATAAAAAACTCAAAAAAGATACTTTTGTTAAGCCATGTTAACCCTGATGGCGATACATTAGGTTCGATGTGTGCTTTGTATTCAATGATATTGAACAGATTCAAAATAAAAGCCGATATGTCTGTGGTATCTAATATCCCTATGAATTACAGATTCTTACCAAACATAAACAAAGCCGAAAGATATTTCGATAATTCTCTCGTTTATGACTTAGTTATTACGTTGGACGTTGCATCAATTGAAAGAACCAGAGATTCGAAAATATTTTTTGATAAAGCGAAAGTAACGGTTAATTTTGACCACCATAAAACGAATCCTAATTTTGCTCAGTACAATATCGTTAGTCCTGAAGCAAGTTCGTGCGGTGAAGTTTTGTACAATTATTTCAAAGAAAACAATTGGGAAATAACAAAAGATGCCGCAAATTGTTTATATGTGGCAATAATGACCGATACCGGTAATTTCAGGTTTGAAAACACAACATCTGCCGCACTTCGTATTGCCGCAGATTTGGTAGATATCGGAGCCAATCCCAATATTTTGTATAAAAATTGCTATGAAACAAAAACGAAAAATTTTGTTATGTTCCAAAATTATTGTGTAGATAAAGCTATATTTTCCGAAGATAACAAAATTGTTTACACAACCGTTTACAAAAAAGATTTGGAAAAATTTTCCGCAGGAGATGATTATACTGACGGAATAGCAGAAACTCTTCGTGCCATTGATACCACAGAAGTTTCATTTGTTTTAAAAGAAGTAGATACCAAATTGACAAAAGTTTCTATGCGTAGTAAACATACAGATGTTGCCCAAATTTGTGAAAAATTTCAAGGCGGCGGACATACCTATGCAGCAGGATGCACAATAAAATCAAGCATTTCTGATGCAATAGAAAAAATTATGAAAGAGATTAAATATTGAATATAAAAGTTACGGTTAAAAACCACCTAAAATTTATCAAAAGTGTTATTTTATCTGCAGTTGAAAACGATTTCTTCGGCATGGCTTCAGAGATGGGATTTATGCTTACAATCGGAATTTGCCCTCTGATACTGTTTTTAACGGCTCTTTTCGGTTGTATCGGTAAACATTATTTCATGAATCCGATTTTTATTTTTATGCAGAACATTATGCCGTCAAATGCTTTAAATGTAATTAAAATAGTATTAAATGAAGTCTTTTTCTTCTCCAAGGGCGGTTTATTGGCAATTCTCGGTTTTTGCATAACTTTGTTTTTATCAACTAATACTCTTGCCATTGTCGCAAAAGGTCTTAATCGTGCTTATAAAATAAAAGAAACAAGAAATTTTTTATATTCCCGGCTTTTAGCATTGGTAATGGTGTTTGTAAATGCCCTTGTACTATTCTTAAGCATTACGCTAATCGTCTTCGGTAAAGTTATTATCAAATTCCTTGTTACATATTTCGGAATGACTGAACATCTTGCTAACATAATGCTCTTTGTACGTTGGCCGATTGCGTTTTTAACTTTGTTCATACTTGCATATTTAAGTTATTATATACTTCCGGACCTTTCTGGACACGAAAAGCTAAGACGACACAGTGCGCTTCCCGGTTCAATATTTTTCTGTATCTCATGGTTAATCGGTTCGTGGGGATTTTCAATATACGTAAACAATTTACATACATACAATTTCGTATACGGAACAATTGCCGGATTTGCAGTAATGATGATGTGGCTCTACTACACATCTATTCTGATTTTAATTGGCGGAGAAATAAATTCTCAGCTTTATGAAAAACTTGAAAGAAAAGAAACTTTAATAGAAAAACGGCAATCTAAAGAATAAACCTTTAGAATTTATTCCCAACTTAAACGGCATGCTCATAAGTCAGCAAATGCTGCCTTTTGGTTTGCCCAACGGTTATTACTTCATAATACCCGTTTTTAGTACCTTACCAAATTCCATCATTACACTCTGAGTATCTTCAGTCATTTTAGATACCTTCCAGCCGATTTTTTTGAAGAACGGTATAATGTTTTTAGGCACGCACGCTGTTAATTTTTCTGCAGAAAACTTGTTATGGATAGCTTCCATCATCGTTTTTCCGACATTCTGCAAATCACTGTACGGATTATTGTAAACATAAAACGGATTTACTCTTACATAATCAACTTCCGTATGGCCTTTGCCTTTTGCTGTCGTTTTTACAATACCGAGTATTGCTGATGGTCGTATTCTTGCAAAATCTTCATTTTGACCGGTCAGAACAAAATATCTTGATTTTACATCACTTGTCGATTGGCTCTCATAGGTAAAGACATCTTCCAGCAATGCGATTTCGTTATCTTTCCATATATGCTTGATTGCATCCAATGTCTGCTTGTCTTTAGTATTAAACAGATTTAATTCGGTCAAAAAGGCCGGCTGCTTTGTTGTGATCTGTATGGATCTGTAACTCTTTCGTACTGATGTTGGATCAATTACTCTTTCATTTACATTTAAGGATGACATTAAATTACTCCTCCACCATCTATAGTAAAACATATGAAAATATTTTTTGCCAACTTTTACGTTTTATTTACATTACTTAATAAATAATTTTTAAAAAAGCAATTTTAGTCTTAAATTGGACTTTATATAATTATGGAAGGTTGAATTACAGGACTTTTATGCAATTAGATTGTGTAAACAATTTAAATAATCATTCGGAATTGTGCCAACATCCGAAATTTTTGGCGCATAATGGTGCTGTAGTTTCCAATCCTTCCGGAGAGAGTCCTTCCAAAGCAGAAGAAAAAGCTGAAAAGAAGAAAAGAGGAAGAGTCGCGCTTACCGTGAGCGGAAGCGTATTAGGATTATCAATAGCCGTAATGGCGCTTAACCCGCGTATTTCATCCAAATTAATCGAGAAGTTAAAAGCATTAAAAACAGAAACGAAAAAGGGTGTAGAACGCAGCAAAGACAGCATAATAAAGACAAAATTCTACAAAACTTTATCAAAGGGGGTCGATTGGAGTGCACGCTTTTTGTCTTGGACAAATAATGTCAATTCCGTTAAAGATACCTATTTTAAACATTTGTGTACAGAAGAAAAAGCTTTTGCAAAAATAAAAAATCCAAAAAGAAGAGAGCGATTCATAAAATTTGATTCATTCTTCCGCAAAGTTATGCAAAAACCACACGAGTTGATAACAAAATGGGGAGATTCCCTTGCAAAAATAACTGTAAGAAACAGTTATAAAAGAGCAGGCAGCAAAATGGATAAATTAGAAGGATTAATTATCGACTACTCTAAAAAACTGCCTGAGGAAAAAAGGGCTGATGTACTCAAAATGTTAGCCGAAATCGGTGAACAACGCAAATATTTTTCCGCTACCGATCTTAATCAAAGATTTGTCGAACAGGAAAAATTGATGCAAAATCTTAACCGCGACATCAGAACCCGTTGGAAAAGTTATTACAGCGGTTTCATAGATAAAGAAGTCAATAATGCCCATCACTTTGACCAGAATTTACAATTCTGGGCAAAAGATATTATGCAGCCACAGAAAACAAAGCTTGAAAAAGAAGGGTTAAAAGTGGTCGACAGTTTAACAGGAGAAAACGGCAAATATAAAGAAATTATTACAGAATTATCTGGAAATTTGGGTGAAAAAGAACAAAAAACTCTGAATAAATTGTTTAATAAAACTGAAAAAAGTATCAAAAAAGCCCACAACCGAGAATACGAAGATTATTTCGACAAGAAAAGGGACTTAACTTTGGGAAGTGCGCCCACAGACATAGTTACCGGAACAATTATACTCAGTATTGCCGGAATATCATTTGCTAACGCCGAAAATAAAGACAAACGCATATCCCGACTAATTACTAAAATAATACCTGCAATAGCCGGATTTGGCACAAGTATAGCCCTTACTTCAATGCTGTTTTCCGGAACAAAAGGTATGTTGTCAGGTCTTGCGGCCGGAGGTGTTCTTAGCTTATTAGGAAGCAAATTGGATAAACACCGGATTAACTTAAAGAATAAATTATCCGAAAAAAATATTGCATGATATAATATAGGTATCACATATATACGGAGGGAAATGCCATGTCTACATTACGTAATGAACGTGTCAGAAAAGAGTTAATGCGTGATGTCTCGGATATCTTAAGAAAAGAGATTCGAGGATTGGAAGGTGTTGTCTCAGTAGTTGATGTTGAAGTTTCTCACGATAATTCATTCGCCAAAATCGTCTACAGTGTCTTGGGTTCACCCGAACAAGTAAAAAAAGATAAAGAAATTATAGAAAAAAATACCGGAAAAGTGCGATATGAAATCGGTAAACGTATTCGCCTCAGAGTTACTCCGGAAATCAAATTTGTATACAGCGATGGTCTTGAACAGGGTTCAAGAGTATTGGATTTGATTGACAAAATTTCCAAGGGCGAAATTAAGTAATGTTTGGGTTTTTAAATATTTACAAACCTTCAGGAATAACTTCTCACGATGTTATTTCTATTTTGCGCAAAATTACTAAAATAAAACAAATCGGTCATACCGGAACGCTTGATCCTTTTGCAGAGGGAGTTTTACCCGTTTGCATAGGAAAAGCCACCCGTCTTATCGAATATTTGGATGACGAAAAGGCCTATATCGGAACTATACAATTGGGAAAATCAACTACAACCTATGATACAGAAGGAGATATTGTTAAAACTTCAAGTAAGAAAGTTAATTTACAAGATATAGAAACTGTATTGAAAAATTTTACCGGTGAAATAGAACAACTTCCGCCAATTTATTCCGCAATAAAAATCAAGGGAAAAAAATTGTATGAGTATGCCAGAGCCGGCGAATCTGTGGATATACAACCAAGAAAAATTAACATTAAACATTTAGATATTATTAGATGGAATCCCGAAACCATGCAGCTTGAATTGTATATTGAATGTTCAAAAGGAACATACATACGTTCGCTTGCAAACGATATTGGAGAATCTTTGGAAGTATATGGGCACCTGATTAAACTTGTGAGGGCTAAAGCAGGATGTTTTGAATTAAAAAATGCAATTAAACTTGAAAATATTAAAACTACAGATGACGTTTTTGCTAATTTAATCAATCCGCTTGAATGTTTAAATTATCCTGTATATTACGTAAACAATGATGAATATCAATTAATTGCAAACGGGAATCCAATTAAAACTAACTGTGATAGCAAAGCTATAATTTTGACAAATAGTGAAAATAGAATTATTGCAGTGGGTGAAATTAAAAATAATCTGATTAAGCCCATAAAAGTTTTCATATAAAAATCTTTTTTAATTTTATTCTGACCCTAAACTGACACTGGGAGATAATTTTACCCCCAAATCCCGCATGCCTATTGCCAAAACGTCGTAAATATGTTATATTTAACTGTGTTTATTGCAAAAGGAGAATACAAGATGGCTAAGAAGTATTCCGACGAGGATTTTGAATCCCTTCTGGCACAATATGATTATACCTTTAAGAGAGGTGATATTGTCAAAGGTATTGTTTGCGCATATGAATCGGACGGTGCTATTGTTGATATAGGTTCAAAATGTACGGCTTTTGTTCCTTCAAATGAAGTTTCTTCGGATAGGAAAGCTAAAGCTGAAGATATTTTAGAAAAAGGCGGAGAGTACGAATTTTTAATCACTCAAGATTGTGATGAGAACGGAAAATTTACTCTTTCGTATAAAAAAGTACATCTCGCACATACCTGGGCAGAACTTGCAACTATCAAAGAAGCGGACGAAACAATTTCCGTAGTCGTTACTCAGCACGTTAAAGGCGGAATAATTGTTGATGTATCAGGAGTTCAGGGATTTATCCCTCAAGGACAATTGTGCGCAAAAGAATCTGCTTGCGAACCGGGTGATAAAATTGATGTTAAAATCTTAACGTTAGACAAATCTCAAAACAATCTTATTCTTTCAAATAAGAAGGTTTATGAAACAAATATGGCTGAAACGAGAAAGAATGTCTTCTCTCAGATAGAAGTAGGTCAAGTTGTTAAAGGGGAAGTCGTAAGAATTACTGACTTTGGTGCATTTGTTAATATTGGCGGAGTTGATTGTCTGCTTCCGCTTTCACAGATTTCTTGGAAATGGGTTGAACATCCTACCGATTTATTATCAGTAGGACAAGAAATTAATGTTGAAATCATAGACATTGATTACGACAAACAAAGAATCAGTTTGAGTTTAAAAAATACAGAGCCGGATCCTTGGATTAAAGCAGAAGAAGAGTTAAAAGAAGGCGATATCAAAGAAGGTGTGATAACCCGCCTAAAAGCATTCGGTGCATTTGTTGAGGTTATTCCGGGTGTTGAGGCACTGCTTCCTCAGTCTGCATTATCAGAATTCCAAAATGCAAAGGGTAAAATTCTTAATATCGGAGACAAAATTGATACTAAAATTATAAAATTCAATCCTAAGGACAAACGTATTTCTTTGGGTTTGCCTACAGATGAAGTTTAATAATTTAATAAAACAAAGAGGCGCTCCTTGTAAGGGGCGCCTCTTTGTTGTCAAACTTTCTTATGAAATTGTCAACTTCTTTGTCCCGGTTTTTTCAGCATCCAATTTTGGAGCTTCTATTTTCAAAATACCGTGTTCAAGTTTTGCACTTGTTTTTTCAATATCAATTTCATCAGGAAAATAAACAGTTCTTGAAAATTCGCCATACTTAAATTCTGATTTTCTAAAGCCCTTTGAATCTTCTTTATGTTCTTCTTCTCTCTTTGCGCTTATAGTTAATCTGTTCTTTTCAAGGTCAATGTCCAAATCTTCTTTCTTAACCCCAGGTAACTCAGCTTTAACTAAATATTCTTTGTCTTTTTCGTCTATTTCAACAGGCATTGCACATTTATAAGCGTCGTCATTATAAACATACTCAGGAAAGAAACTGTCGAAATTACGATTCAATATTGAACTAATTTCATCATTAACTGATTGAATAAAATTGTCAGGTGTTTTTTTAATAAGGAATTTCATATTTACCCCCTTCGTGCATTGCACGGATCCATTGGTTGAGCGGCTAAGCCAAAATGTATTTACTACAACGAATTACAGGTCGCTCTTTGCGTTTGTAACATACTTGTTATTTACGTCTGTAGTTCTTACACCTATATTATTGCTCTTTTATAAAAAAAACATCCCAAAATTAACTAAATTTTAACAATCTCTAACTGCCTACCTGTACATAGTAACAAGAGCCCATTTCACAAAATTATCTTAGAACAGAAGCTTATCTTTCAGAAGATGCATTGGTACTGGTAGTTTCCTTCGAATTATTTGTTGTCGTAGATGTATTATTCGATCCGGTACCCATTTCATTTCCAGGATTAGGAGTGCCCAAACCGGAATTTCCTCCGCATAGAGTGTGAGCTTTTTTTAAATCTGTGTCTCTGTCATTAAGATTGTTCGGGTTCATCAAATATGCTCTGGTCAAAGCATCCACAGCAACAAGTTTTCCGTCATTTGTAAGTTCAAATTGGAATTGCCCGGGATTTTTACAACTGGAAGAATATGTGCATGCCTGTCTCTTGGGATTACCAACATCTATGGTAATAGTATATTTTCTCAGGGGCACTCCACCCGTTTGTATAGCACAGGATAATACCCACGTTATACCATCAGAAGTGGTGAAAGAATAGTCAGAAGAATTACCTACAGAGGAAGCACTTACCGGCGAGGACACATTTAAATATTCTGACAACAAGGCCGGATACTTATTTGGGCCTTGGTAATTGTTTGAATCATGCTTGGGATTAGTATCTTTATCTAATGGCTTCTGCCAACAATTCAATATGTGTTGGCATGTATCATTATACATATATAAACTCGGATTGTTGAAGATTTCATTATTCGTATCATTAAGTGTTTTGTATGCTTTTAGGACTTTTGCTTTGTCTCTGTCTGGCATTGCATTGTGCATTTGAGGTATAACAAGCGCTGCTATAACCCCAATAATACCAATTGAAACCAATAGTTCCGATAACGTAAATCCTTTATTTCTCATAAATCACACCTCATCTTTTCTTGCATTATATCATATCAGCGTGATAAAATAAACTTGTTGATTGAGGGAAAATATGTACACGCTTGTTTATTCGATTACAAAAGATCCGGAACCGGAAACAGTCTATATAAATCTTACAAACTCTTGCACTAATTCGTGCATTTTTTGTTTAAGAAGCCAAAAAGATGACGTTTGCGGTTCTCAAATGTGGCATGATGATGATTACACACTTGAAGATATCCTTAAACAATTTGAAAGTTATAAGCCGACTCCTAAACAAGTTGTTTTTTGCGGATACGGGGAACCCTTTTTACGCAAGTCAATGATGAAAGAGTTTGCAGAATATTTAAGACAAAATTATCCCGAAGTTAAGATAAGAGTCAATACAAACGGACACGCAAACGCCATATACAAAACTAATGTCATAGATGAATTTAAGGGATTGTTAGACGAAGTTTCCGTAAGTTTAAACTCCGACGATTCAGATGAGTACGATGAAATCTGTAATCCTAAAATAAAAAATGCGTACGAAGAAGTTAAAAATTTTATTTTCGCATGCAGCAAAGCGGGAATAAAAACGGTCGCAAGCGTAGTTACGGGGTTTGATAAAGAACATAATATAAATGTATCCGCTTGCGAAAAAATTGCACACGAACTCGGTGCAGAATTTAGAAACAGAGAATATATAGAAAATGGCTATTAGAAGGACCCTTATGCAAGTACAAACCATTCAATCCACTAATTTTGAATCAAAACAACGATTTATTACACCTGATATGCATGAAAACATTAAATTATTACTGAATAAAATGAATGAAAGCAGTACATACAATTCTAACGGTTATTATTTTCGAGCTAATATTTTTAAAGAAATCTCGACTAAAAATCACAAAGTAAAATTTCGAGACGGCAGAATGTTCCTAGAAAATAAAATTAATCAAAAAGAAATTGACGGCGAAACTCTTTTTACAATCGGGCGTACTGAACTTGTTATAAGTAATAAAACCGGCGAAATCATTGACTACTATAAACCGCTTTTTTCGACTTGGAAAAATATAATTAAAAATATTGGTAAATATTTGGAATTTTTTAAGAATAATTTTGATAATATGGAACTTGTAGAACACAAATCACTGCCAATACAAGGTTTAACAGAAAAGGGATTAAAAAAGTTCAGACAACTGACGGAAGGCGTTAATGGTTAAACTGATTCTTGCTTCAAATTCACCAAGAAGAAAAAAAATTATGTCAGATTTAGGGCTTGATTTTGAAATCATACCCTCAAATTATGACGAAAAGCTGGAAACAGATATTTTTTCTTATGATTTGATAGAGGATTTGGCGACTAAAAAAGCTTTGGATGTCGTAAAACGAACCGATAAAAATGCGATAGTTCTTGGAGCAGATACTGTTGTTGTTCTACACAACAAAATCCTCGGCAAGCCACACACAAAAGACAATGCTTTCAAAATGTTGAAAGAACTATCCGGCCAGACACACTCGGTCGTAACATCGCTCTGCGGAATAAATACAAAAATAAACAGAGCCGCATTAATTTCAACTACAAGTTATGTACGATTCAATGAACTTACGGATGAAATGATTAATTATTACGTAGATACTTTTAATCCGCTTGATAAAGCAGGAAGCTATGGGATACAAGAACTGCCTCCCAATTATATTGATAAATACGAAGGAAGTTTTGAAAATATAGTTGGTCTTGATCCTGATGCGATAAAAAAAGTGTTACTTCAACTTGATTATAAGATATAAAAAATAAAGGGCGATTTTTAATCACCCTTTATTCTTATTGAATGATATTTTCTTATTAAAACATCAAGCCGGCTTCTCTTGCAGCATCTGCCAAAGCAGCTACTCTGCCGTGATAAAGGAACCCGCCTCTGTCAAATACAACACATTCGATTCCTGCAGCTTTTGCTTTCTTCGCAATAGCTTCACCAACAACCTTAGCAGCTTCAATGTTACCACCGTGTGCCAATTTTTCTTTAAGGTCTTTATCAACTGATGAAGCCGATGCAATAGTTACATGTTTTTCATCATCAATCAATTGCGCATAAATATGCTTTGTACTTCTGTAAACAGCCAATCTCGGAAATTCAGAGGTTCCTGATAATTTAACTCTGATTGATTGATGTCTCTTTTGTACTCTTGGTTTTCTTGTTTCTTGTTTAATCATTTCTTTTCTCCTTTACCCGAACCTGCTTGACTAATGTCAAGAGTTCATTTGGGCTTATTTACTATTTATTATTTTTTACCTGCTTTGCCGGCTTTCTTTCTGATGTATTCGCCTTCATATCTTACGCCTTTTCCTTTGTATACTTCAGGAGGACGTTTGCTTCTGATATAAGCTGCTACATCACCTACAGCTTGTTTGTTTGAACCTTTAACAGTGATTTTTGTATTAGCTTCTACACTGAGTGTAATACCTGCCGGAGGAACAATAAGAACAGGATGAGAATATCCCAGAGCCATGTTAAGGTTTGAACCCTCCATATTAGCACGGTAACCAACACCGACGATTTCAAGTTTCTTTTCAAATCCTTCATGAACGCCCTTAACTGCATTTGCAATCAATGTTCTGAAAAGACCGTGTAAAGCACCGGTTTTTCTGTCATCAGAATTCGGTTCAACTATTATGTGATTGTCTTGAACAGAAACCTTAACTTCATCTCTAAAAGATACTGATTCAGTACCTTTTGGTCCTTTTACGGTAATTAAATTACCGTCAATTTTTACTTCAACTCCCGAAGGAATTTCTATCGGTTTTTTTCCTATACGTGACATATTTTTCTCCTTTTTATTTTGTATGCGAACCTTTCTGTCAATTGCGTTCGCCTAATAATATTAGTAAATGTAGCAAAGAACTTCGCCGCCTAAGTTTTCTTTTCTTGCTTTACGGTCTGTTAATAAGCCCTTGCTTGTTGAAACAATTGCAATACCCATTCCGCCCAAAACTTGAGGCATATTTTTCGCTTTGCAATAGCTTCTTAAACCCGGTCTTGAAACTCTTTGTAATTTAGAGATAACCGGCCTGTTTGATTCATCATACTTCAACTCAATTGAAAGAGTTTTGAAATTTCCGTCAACTTTTTCAGAATAATCTGAAATGTAACCTTCTTCCTTTAAAAGCTTAGCAAGTGCTACTTTTAATTTAGAAGACGGCATTTCTACAGACGGATGTGAAACAACATTTGCATTTCTGATTCTTGTTAGCATATCTGCTATCGGATCTGTGTTCATATTTTTCTTCCTTTTCTCTTGTGATGCGGTTTACGAAAGTGACTATTTTAAGGCCCTGTCGTACCTTCATCCTTCTACTCGTTGCTTACCGAATTAATTTTTGCTCATTGAAAAGCGTCTTTCGGCAGTCCAACACTGAAATATTATAATAAACAGTTTTTAAATGCAAGCGTTATGTATAAATTTTTAAATTATGACTTTTATAATAAAATAATAACTATGATAGAACTCAAAGATTTTAAAGAAGATATTCATAAATGTTCCAAATGCGGATTATGCCAAAAAGATTGTCCAATATATAAAGTAACCGGTAACGATTGTTCGGTTTCAAGAGGACAGTTTATTATGCTAAAAAGATTTTTAAACGGTGATTTGAAGATGACAAAAAATATAAACCGCTATCTGTCGCTTTGTTTAAAATGCGGAAAATGTTCAGAATCTTGCCCAAGCGGAGTGGATGCCGTTGATATTCTGTGCGCAGCAAAATATGAATATTATAAAACCCGCTTTTTTGAAAGAACAGTATCCGTCCTGCAAAAACGTATTTTATTCGGGATTTTCCCTGATTTAATCAATATTTTTATTCCCAAGAAAAAAAGTAAAAAGTTTGATAAAAAAGTATTATATTTTGGAGGGTGCAATTCCAAATATACAGGCAACTCTTCTGTAATAAAAATAATGAACACAATCGGAACCGAAGTTATAACTCCGAACTTTTCATGCTGCGGAATGCCATTTCTTGCAGACGGGAATTTTGACGATTTTCGTGCACATATGAACAACTACATAAGTATTTTGAAAAAATACGAAATCAAAGATATTGTTACAACTTGTGCAAGTTGCGAAAAAACAATCAGAGATTATATAAAATGGTGCGACAACGAAGATGACAAAACATTCCTTAAAAAATTAAATATAAAAAATATTTATGAATATTTGCACGAAAACAATTTTACACTTAAATTAAAAAAGCACTTGAGTGCAACTTTCCATAAGCCATGTAATGAAAAGCATTTTCAGGATGTCGATTACGTATTAAATTCAACTGAGAATCTTAAATACATAAGAGCAAAAGATTATGACAAATGCTGCGGTTTACACGGATTTTTTAATCCTTCGGAATATAAAACTCTTTCGAAAATATTCAAGCTTAAACGTGATTCAATTCTTTCGACAAAAGCCGAATATATACTCACAACCTGCTTTGGGTGCAAAACGGCATTAAATTTTTATTCTTTTGGTAAATACAAGACTTCTGATTTAATAGAATTTTTGGCAAACAATATTTAATTCAATATAGACCATATGGTCTATATCAATTTTAATCCAACGATTGATGTCTTGCCCATGAGGAACATGTACACTTAAGAACAAGGGAGAGAGTGTATTTATGAAAAGAATTATGTTGTTATTAGGGATAGTTTTTTCGGTAATCGGCGCATACGCTAACGAAAACGTACTACAATCAATTGAAATTGAACCTGTTAAAGATACTTACAATATAGTGCTTGTATCAGACAAGGCCGTTGATGTAAAAAAGACCGTTCAGGCATCAAATAAAATAAACCTTGTTCTGAAAGATATAAGAGCTTCTAAAACCATCAGCACTGTTTACAACAATGTATCAAATGTTGATACGGTTATGGTAGAACAGCAAGGAAACAGCGTAAACATATTTTTCCAAGCAGAAAATGCCGAAGCCGCAACCGTAACATTCGATGCAATTACACCAGCACCCGTAAAAACTTCAAGCAGCTCAACCCCACTTAAACTAAGCAACCCTATAGAAAGCTACGCTCCTATATATAATGAAGATTTTCAAACTGCGAAAACTTCAAAACTTTTCAATAAGTTAAAATCAAATTCTACGGTAAGTGATATAAAAGACAGTCTTGATGAGGCATCTGACGGAGATACTGCAAATAAATTCATATCCTTTGGTTTGTTGACCATACTTGTTGTAGCAGTATCCAGATTGTTTAAGAAAAAAGAACCCGAAATGCGCATCGGACTTTCACAGCAATTCGGCACCCCTGTTACAGGCAATGCGTTTGAACAAACACTTCAGCCGGCATTCCAAACTGCAACCGGGACGGCAAAACCGTTTACCACAGTAAACTATGGTATCAATGCTTACAAAAACGGAGAAAGAAATCCTTATGAAACAACTCCAATGCAGTTTCATAATCCGAGATTGCAAAAATATGCATCACTGGTTGCACAAGAAACAGCCGCTCAACCGGTTTTAACAAAAACAGCGCCGCAACCGGCTGCAGCAAAAGCAGTGTCAAGAGGTATGACTACTCCGGTTAACACTGCCCCTGTAAATCAATCAAATCCTAATATTGATAATCTCAAATTTTTGGAATCTATGACTGCTATATATGAAAAAAGTGGCCGCCACGACCTTGCAAAAGGTTTAAAAGCAAGTTTGAGTAAAAACAGCATTAAATAACAAACAACAATCTTTTTATAAAACTATGCTACTGCGCCGGTAAAACCTGCGCACTCTTTTTATGCATATTTTTTTCATGAATTGAATATATGCTATTGAAGTAACCGCTTAAAAATGTTATACTAAGTGGGTTATATAACTAGCAGGATACACCGGTGGGTTTTTTCGACAGAATAAAACGTTTTAAAAAAGAGCTGGAAAAGGTTGAAACTTCAATATATGCAGGCAAGCAATCGCTTCTTGAAGTTTACGAACTCAATTTAAAGCTTGAAGCCGAAATAGCGGAAAGAACGAAAGAGTTAGATACGGCTAACAAGCAAATGCTTACCTTGCAGCATATTTGGGACATGATGAATTCATCAAAGCCGCTTTCGAGTGTCCTTAATGCGATTACTTCAAGTTTACAAGGCGAGCTTGGATATCTTAATTCCTGCATAGCTAAAAAAATGGTCGACGGAGAGGGCGAATATCTTCAAATGATGGCATATTCCGGTCCTATATTTGAAAGTCTTTTCAGAAGTATTTTCGGTTGCGAACCGCCGGAAAAACGCTTTACTGACCATAATATTGATGAAATATACAATGCTATAGAAAAAGACGATATTTATATTTCAAAAGATGTTGCAAGACTTATCAAAAGCACAATGCCTGATGTTTCTGATGAAGTTGTAGCAAAAGAATTGGGCAGATCCGGGACAAAATCATATATTCTTATCCCGCTCACATATAACCATACCCATTATGGTTCGCTTGTAGTATTTTCTTCACGAGAAGAAGCTTCTGAAAATGAATTAAAATTTCTAAAACTGTTTTCCAAACAAATTGAACTTGCAATGACAATCGCAAGCTTATTCCAAACTGTTAAAGAACAGGCCGTTACTGACAGTATGACCGGCTTGTATAACAGAAGATATTTTGAAGAATTCCTTAGAAAAGAAACTATACGTTCAAAACGTCAGAACACAAAATTTTCAATCATCGGAATCGATTTGGACCATCTTAAAAAAATCAATGATAAATATGGTCACAATTACGGCGATGTAGCCATAAAAGCAATTTCAGAAGTGCTCAAAGGCAGCTGCAGAACCATTGATATTGCGGCAAGGATGGGCGGAGAAGAATTTAATGTAATACTTCCTGGAGTTGATTCACAGGGCGGACTTATTTTTGCGGAACGTATCAGAAAGACTATCGAAAGTATTCCTCTCGAAAAAATCGGTCATATAACCGCCAGCATCGGCGTAGGAACATATATGGAACATTCCGAAGATGTCTACGAATTGGAAGAATTAGTTGATCACGCAATGTATGAGTCCAAAAGAGCAGGCAGAAATCGCGTAACATTAGCCAAACCCGCATCTGAAACTTCATGGCAAGAGGTTGCAATTAACGCATTTACAGATATTTTATCCAAACACAGAATTCCGCTCGATAAACGAACCACTGCATCACTGAACAAAAAATTACAGGAAATGAATATAAACAATGATATGCTCTATCAGGTTTCTGATACGCTTATATCAACATACAACCCTGATCATGCAGTTGGAGGTACTAAGAAAAAAATTATACTTGCGACACTGCTTGCAAAGCGTTTTGACCTTCCAAAAGAAAATATTGATAAGCTAAAAATAGCGATTCTGCTTTATGATATCGGAAATACACTGTTACCGAAGGAAATACTCGGTAAAACCACCCCACTCAGTGAAGAAGAACTAGCTTCAATCAAACAGCATCCGCTTATTGCAGCAAGAGAAATCCTTAAACCCATAAGCGACATAGGTGATATAATTCCGATTATCGAAAAGCATCACGAAAACTGGGACGGCACCGGATACCCAGGACACATAGCCGGAGATCAAATACCGATTGAATCCCAAATAATTCTAATAGTAGATTCATATTTTGCATTGATGGAAGATCGCCCTTACAGAAAAGCGATGTCAAAAAATGATGCACTTAAAACAATATTAATTGATTCCGGTAACAAGTGGAGCGCAGCACTTGCGGATGAATTTGCATCAGTTACTAGCAACGAGGATTTCAATGATTGATATCTTGATACTATATGAGTTAAATAAATCCCCTTTAACAATGTATGGCATTTCCAAACAAATTATGACGCAGTTTTCCGTCTTAATGAAACCGAGTATGGGAACTATCCAACCGGCACTTAAAAACCTTGAAAAAAATGAAATGGTTTCTTGTCAAAAATATATGTCAAAAGGCGGCAGACCTTCAATTTGCTACGCAATTACAAACAAAGGTAAAGAGGCCTTAGTAAAGAAAATCCTGTCACCGTTGACGGAAAACCCTGTACAATTTACCGCAAACGCACGAATTAGGTTATGCTGCGCAGATATACTTGATTCTGAAGATTACAAAAACCTGTTAAAGCTTTTGAAAAGGAAAGCCGAAGTACTTATGACAGAAACCAAAAAATTATCAGAAAGCAGCAAAATACCGGATAATTCCGAAATAATATTTGATAATTTGGCCTGCGAATACAGAAATTTGTTCTCATTATTGGAAGGATTAGAACATGCCTGCAAAGGTTAGCGGTGTAATAAAATCCTCCATAGCGGAAGAATTAGGGATAGCAGAAGGGGATTCTCTGCTAAAAATCGATGGCACAACCCCTCAAGATATGATTGACTATAACTTTCTATGCAAAGGAGAAGTTATTACCATAGAAATTCAAAAAGAAAATGGAGATATTGAAGAAATTGAGCTTGAAAAAGATTATGACGAAGATTTGGGAATTATATTTGAATCTGCCGTTTTCGACAAAGTTAAACCCTGTTTGAACAAATGTATTTTTTGTTTTGTTGACCAGCAACCTGAGGGTTTAAGAAATACATTGTACATAAAAGACGATGATTACCGACTTTCCTACTTACAAGGAACTTATATTACCACAACAAACCTCACAGAAAAAGATAAAGAGCGCATAGCAAAATTGCACCTCGGACCGTTTTACATATCTGTTCACACAACAAATCCGGAATTACGCGTAAAAATGCTCAAAAATCCAAATGCGGCAAAAATTATGGAAAATTTGAAATGGTTTAATGATAACGATATACCGTTTCATGCACAAATTGTGCTCTGCCCCGGATATAATGACGGTAAAGAATTAGAGCGAACTCTTAAAGATTTAAGCAAATTTAAAAACAACTTGTTATCCGTCGCAATAGTTCCAGTCGGAGTAACAAAGTATCGAAAAGAAACTCTTAAAACCGTTGATAAAGAAACCGCAATTGAAACCATTAATATTTCAAGCAAATACAAAAATGTATATTGTTCGGATGAATTTTTCCTTAAAGCCGGATATAACATTCCTGCAAGCGAATACTATAACAATTTTTCACAGCTTGATGATGGAGTTGGTTCTCTTAGAACGCTTATGGATGATTTCGATAGTTATAAATTGCCCGTAAGCTTGACAAAACCTCTTTCAATAGCTTTTGCTTGCTCGGTTGCTGCAAAATCCGCTTTTGAATATATTTCGGAAAAGCTTAACAAAATAACAAATCTTGAAGTTATCGTAAAACCGGTCATTTCAACATATTGGGGCGAAGGAGTTACAGTCGCGGGATTAATAACATCAGAAGATTTAATATCTGCAGTGAAGAATATTAAGACCGACCTCATAATTGTACCTTCTATAATGCTCAGGCCATATACAGAACTTTTTTTAGACGGAAATTCGCTGGATTATGTAAAAGAAAAAACAAAACACAAGTTCTTTGTAACAAAAAACAACTATTCCGTCTGTGAAGTAATAGATTTAATAAATAATTACGCTGATTAATCACAAGAACATGTAATTCAATGTTCATCATGTTTACAAATATTTACAATGAGCGAAATATATATAATTACTGCATTTCAGCCGCATTTTGTTTCGTAAAAATACAAAAAAGAGGTTTTATAAGGCAATTTTTTTAAGTCCAAATACTTAATCATGGTAGAAGGTAATAATGTAATTTTATGAAGAAAGGATTAGTAAGATGTTAAACGTAAACGGAACAACAAATGTAAACGCTGTACAACAAACAAATACAGCACAAGCACAAAATTTGCCATTTAGAGGCAGAACAGATTATGAAAGAGCACCGGAATATGATACATACGAATCCGGTAAAAAACACTCAGGTTTAAAAACCGTAGGATGGTTAACAGGTTTGACCGCAGTAGGACTCGCTATCGCAAGTTTTGTTAAAGGTAAGCAAAAATTACCGGAAAATAGCAAGTTGGGCGACATAATGAAAGAAGGTTGGAAAGAAGTAAAAACCGGATTAAAAAATTTGTGGTCTAAGGTTGGTGGAAAGAACAAAGTTACAAAGAGTAACTCCAATGAAGTACTTACTAAGAAAATAAATGAAGCCAACAATAAAGAAGCTTTGGAAAAACTTGGTGAACGTGTTAAAAAATATGGTTCAGAAGAAACCAAAAAGGCATACGAAGAAGCATTAAAGAAATTTGAAGAAGCAGCAGAAAACGCAGCTTAGTAAGGCCTCAAAATCAATTAAAAAAGTTCCGAAAAAAAATTACATCAAATAATCCGAATAAATCGGGAAGGTTTTTCCTTCCCGATTATTTTTATAAATTAACTAAGATTTTGCATAAACATACAATTCACCGAACGTAATAAATTGACACGATTATCCCGTTGTGATGTAATATAATTAAGACTTTTAAGATTATAAGGAGAGAGAAATGGCTACCGCAAAAACCCCCAAAAAAACAACAAAGTACAAAACCGTAAGAAAATTAGAAAGGGCTTTTAGAGCTTCGACAAAGGTTGAAACCGCAGAACAATTGGAAATTCTTATTTCCAAAGTTCAAAAAGCACAAAAAATATACGAAACTTACACGCAAGAGCAAGTTGATAAAATATTTCAAGCTGCTGCGACAGCAGCTAACAAAGCACGTATTCCGCTTGCGAAAATGGCTGTTGAAGAAACCGGTATGGGAGTTTTGGAAGATAAAATTATCAAAAATCATCTTGCAGCAGAATACATATATAACAAGCATAAAAACGCAAAGACTTGCGGAATAATAAGTGAAGATAAAGAAAACGGAATTAAAATTGTTGCAGAACCATTAGGGATATTAGCCGGAATTGTTCCGACAACGAATCCCACATCTACAGCTATTTTTAAATCCTTAATTGCACTTAAAACAAGGAATGCAATAATTTTTTCACCGCATCCGAGAGCCGCAAAATGCACTATAGAAGCTGCTAAAATAGTTTTGGAAGCCGCAGTTAAAGCAGGTGCACCGGAGGATATAATCGGCTGGATAGATGTTCCGTCTGTTGAACTTTCTGCAGCACTTATGCAACATCCCTCAATAAATTGTATAATAGCAACCGGAGGTCCGGGAATGGTTAAAGCCGCTTATTCGTCCGGAAACCCCGCATTGGGTGTAGGCCCGGGTAATGTCGCAGCAGTAATTGATGAAACCGCAGATATTCAAATGGCCGTTTCTTCAATATTGATGTCGAAAACATTTGATAATGGCATGATTTGTGCATCTGAGCAATCTGTTATCGTATGCGAAGACGTTTACGAAAAAGTTAAAGAAGAATTTGTCTTAAGAGGTGCATACATTGTTAAAAAATCCGATGAAAAGAAATTGGTTGAACTTCCGTTTATAGATCCGCAAAGAGGGACCGCACATCCTTTAATCGTCGGACAATCTGCTTGCAAAATTGCAAAAATTGCCGGTTTTAAGGTTCCTGAAAACTCGAAAATTCTTCTCTGCGAAAGACCAAAAGTTGACTGGAACGATCCGTTTTCAAGAGAAAAATTATCACCAATTTTGACAATGTACAAAGCAAAAAACTTTAAAGAAGCTGTTGAAATGGCACATGAATTGGTATTCAAAGGAGGTGCCGGACATTCGGCGGCTCTGTATACCGATGAACGTAAGAGTGACAGAATAGACTACTATGCAGAAAACATGCCTGCTTGCAGAATTATTATAAATTCCCCATCTTCTCAGGGAGGCATAGGAGATTTATACAACTTCAAATTAGAACCGTCATTATCATTGGGATGCGGTTCTTGGGGGAAAAATTCGGTCTCCGGAAATATCGGAGTAGAACACTTACTTAACTATAAAACTGTTGCTGAAAGGAGAGAAAATATGTTGTGGTTCAAAGTTCCGCCAAAGGTTTACTTTAAAAGAGGTGCTTTAGACCTTGCTCTCAGAGTTCTTAAGGGTAAAAAACGGGCCTTTATTGTAACAGATAAATTCTTATTCGATTCCGGCGCAGTTGATAAAATAACGAAAGTTTTACACGAAATTGATATAGAATATCAAATATTCTTTGACGTAAAACCGGATCCGACTTTGTCTACTATAAATCAAGCTATGGCACAGTTAAGACCTTTTGAACCGGATTTAATTATTGCCCTTGGCGGCGGTTCACCGATGGATGCAGCGAAAATTATGTGGCTTATGTATGAACAGCCGGATGTTAATTTTGAAGATATCTCAATGAGATTTATGGATATAAGAAAACGTGTTTGCCAGATACCAGATTTGGGTAAAAAAGCCACGATGGTTTGTATACCTACAACATCCGGAACTGGCTCCGAAGTTACGCCGTTCTCAATAATTACAGATGATAAAACAAATGTTAAATATGCTATTGCAGATTACGCTCTGACGCCAAACATCGCAATCATCGACCCGAACTTTGTTGACGGTATGCCAAAAGGTTTGACTGCTGCATCGGGTATTGATGCTTTAGTACACGCAATTGAAGCGTATGTATCTTGTATGGCAACCAACTTTACGAATTCAAATGCTTTGGAAGCAACCAAGTTGATCTTCAGGTATCTTGAACGTTCTTATACAAAAGGCGCAAATGATCCTGCCGCACGTGAAAAAATGCATTATGCGGCAACAATCGCCGGTATGTCATTTGCAAACTCCTTCCTGGGAATATGTCACTCGATGGCACATAAACTTGGTGCAATGTACCACGTTCCGCACGGGGTTGCAAATGCATTACTTATAAGACAAGTAATCAAATTTAATGCAACAGATGCTCCCAAAAAACAGGCGATATTCCCACAATACAAATATCCGAATGCAAAGGCAAAATATGGCCAAATTGCGGATGAGCTTAAACTTGGCGGCAAAACTGATGACGAGAAAGTTGAACGTCTCATCACTGCTGTAGAAGGACTTATGATTGCGATAGATTTACCGCTCTCCATAAAGGATTACGGCATCGATAAGAAAACGTTTATGGCAAATCTCGACGAGTTGGTCGAACTTGCGTTTGATGATCAATGCACGGGAGCTAATCCGGTTTATCCGCTTATGGAAGATATTAAAAAACTTTACATAGACGCATACAACGGAGTTGTATAGATAACTTCCGTTTTCGTTTATTGTTGAAAATAGTTTTACGTGGTATAATTTCGGTATGGAAAATACAGACGCGGTTAAGAAAGAGGGGAAGAAAAAAAGCGGTATGTCCGCTCAAGCACGACTTATTGCTGTCGGGCTTGTAATTAGTACCATTTTCATTCTGACAGTTGCGTGGTTTGCTCTCATTAGCATAGATAAAAATATGTACAATGCATATAAAAGTTTTGGTCAGGTCTTGTCCAAAACTCTTGCAATTGAAGGTGTTGAAGTTACAAAAGAAGTACCGCAGCTTGCAAAATATGATGCACTTAGAACAAATGCCAATTCTATCTTAAAGAGTAATGATGATATTTCTTTTATAATTTTCAAAGATAATAATTCCAAAACAATTTATTCAAGCAAAGACGATTACTCCGAACGCGCAGGAAAGGCCAAAATCACTGTAAGTTCACCTATGATAGTTAAAAATCTCGGTGAATCTGCTAATGCCGGTTCGGTTGAAGTCGGTTTATCCGGAACTATCATGGACAATATTTCTGCAACGACCAAAGTTTCGGTTTCAATAGTTTTCTTGTTAGCATGGCTCGTAATTGCCGGAATCGTCTATATGAACTCATCAATAATTACAACCGAACTCAGAAAACTTTATCAAGGCGTAAAAAAGATTTCATCAGGCGAATTCGGATACATGCTTGACGACAAAAACGTCGGTCATGAAACCAAAGAGCTTTATGACGCGTTCAATGACATGTCCGAAAAACTTAGCCGATACAATGAACAAACTATTGAAAGTTTAACCTTTGAGAGAAATAAACTTGAGGCCGTTTTGATGAGTATCGTAAACGGTGTTGTAGTTTGCGATAACCACGACAAAGTTATTATGGTTAATAACCATGCCAAGAAACTGCTTGAAGTAGATGAAGAAAATATCATAGGGACTCAAATTCAGCAGTTCTGCGATTCAACCGGTGAATTTTGTTTCAGTGATAAAATTGCTCAATTTAAAGACACCCCGCTCGAAGAAGACGGTAATCCTGCACCGTTTAATATTGAAGTTGACAAACGGATTATCAAATGTCTGATTTCCCCTATGTTCACTCGTTCAAATGCTTATGTGGGATACATTATAGTTTTGATAGATGTTACAAAAGATGTCGAAATGGACGAGCTTCGTTCACATTTCATATCAAATGTTTCTCATGAGCTCAGAACTCCGGTAACTGTTTTGAGAAGCTATATAGATACGCTCTATAATTTCGGAAACGATTTTGATTTTAATACCCAAAGAGAATTTATCGGGGTTATGAATCAGGAAATCATCCGTCTTAATCGTATGGTTAATGATATTCTTGATTTCTCAAGATATGAATCTCAGAATGTTAAACTTGAAAAATCAAAACAAAATATTATGGAAATTGTTGAAGATTGCGTTAATCAGGTCCAAGTTCTTGCAAAAGAACACGATTTAACGATTTCTATAATGAAAGAGCCGGATTTACCTGAAATTTGGCTTAATATAGACAGTATATCGAGAGCTTTGATGAACATTTTAACCAATGCTATCAAATATTCTCCTGATGGTAAGCGTATAAAAATCAGAGTTGAGCGCTCTCGTGACGGAGAATATGTTGAAGTAAGTGTTGAAGATCAAGGTCCGGGAATTCCCGAACAATATCAGAAAAAGATATTTGACAGATTTTTCCGTGTCGAAAACGATGCTCACACAGTTAAAGGCACCGGGCTTGGCTTACACCTTGTAAAGGTTACCATTGAAAAACATCATAACGGACAAGTATTTGTACAATCAAAAGAAGGCGAGGGCTCAACTTTCGGCTTCAGACTCCCAATAAACATTTCCAAAGAAGAAGAGGAAGAATTTGCACCCAAAAACGCACTTCCTGCCGAAAGCGAAGCGTAAGGATAAGCCCTAAACTGCACAAAAAAGAACTCTGTTAAGAGCTCTCTTTTGAAATCTATTTATTTAAAAGACTAAGCGCGTTCGCTACCTGATACAGAGATAGCATGTCTGCCTTTAGCACGTCTTCTGTTTAATACTTCACGACCGCCTGGAGTTGCCATTCTTGCTCTAAATCCGCTAACGTGTTGTCTTTTAAGCTTTGTTCCTTCTAATGTACGTTTCATTTTTCTATTTCCTTTTCAGCCAGTTTTACTTATAATACTGTTATACTAATTAAAACATAAAATTTAGTCAAATAAATAATTAAGGAATGTTAAAAATGTCAAAATACACAAAAATCGGCTTTATTGGTTCGGGTAAAATGGCGGGAGCCATAATAAAAGGACTTATTAAAAGCAATTTTATATCAGCAAACTGTATTGAAGCAACTCAGGCAGAAACCGAAGGACTTGAAGAAAAGTCAAAACTGCTCGGAGGGGTAAAAGTTACCAATGATAATAAAGAACTTGTAAAGGGCTCTGACGTAATATTTATTGCGGTAAAACCGAATCAGGTTTTGGGCGTTGTAGAAGAGATAAAATCATTTGTTGTCTCAGAAAAGCTTGTTGTTTCAATCGCAGCCGGTGTAAATGTAAAAAAATTGGAATCGAACTTGCCTCAAGGTTCTAAAGTTATTCGTGTTATGCCCAACACTCCGGCTCTTGTCGGTGAAGGAATGAGTGGAATTTATGGTGGAACAAAAGCGAATAAAGAAGATATAAACTTTGTTAAAAATCTGCTTTCCACGATAGGAAAATGTATTGTTGTTGATAATGAAGCCCAAATGGATATTGTAACGGCTATTTCCGGCTCCGGACCGGCTTTCTTTTACAAAGTTATGAATGATATTGCACTTGCTGGAGAAAAACTCGGACTTGATTACGAAAAATCTCTGATGCTCAGCATTCAGACCGCAATAGGTTCCGCAAAAATGGCTTTGCAAAGAGATGTTAGTATGGAAACACTTATTTCAAATGTGGCTACAAAAGGCGGCTGCACAAGAGTCGGCGTCGACTCAATGCTGAGCGCAGATACAGAAAAAGTATTTTATGAAGTTATAAAGTCCACCGCACAAAAAGCTTGCGAATTGGGAAAATAAAATTATAATTTATCCCTAAACCTAATCCCTGAGTTTTACGCCGGTAACTTTTGAAATGCCTTTTTCTTTCTGAGTTACACCGATTGTACGATTTGCGGATTCAATCATCGGTTTTCTGTGGCTTACAACAATAAACTGTGTCTCTTCTGCCTGAGATTGAACAATATGCGCAAGTTTTTCAACATTTATACCGTCCAAGCTGGCATCTACTTCGTCAAAAGCATAGAAAGGAGCCGGCATATATCTTTGAATAGCAAATACGAATGATAAAGCAGTAAGCGCTTTTTCTCCGCCGGACATACCCATAAGCCGTTGTTTTTTCTTATCTCTTGGCTGCGCCTCAATATCGAGTCCACCCTCAAATGGCTTTTCTTCATTTTCAAGAATAAGAGTACCCTCACCATCTGATAACTTATGGAATACTTCCTTAAAGTTTTCGTTAATAGAATTATAGGTTCTGAGGAAGGTTTCTTTCTTTAAATCTTCATAACCCTTCATTCTTTCCAGTATTTGAGCCCGTTCACTGCTCAGAGTTTCAATTTGCCCCTGCAACTCCTGCTGACGAACGGAAACTCTGTCAAACTCTTCCAAGGCACGCATATTTACCGCACCTAAATCATCCATTCGCTTTTGCAAACGCTGAATTTTTGCGGTAATTTCATCTATAGACATTTCAACCGGAGTCAATTCTTCGACATTTACTCCCGCCTCTTCAAGTGTGGCTTTTGTTTCTTCAAGAAGCGGTTCCAATTCTCTACGTCTTGCTTTAAAAGATTCTATCTGCTCTCCGATTCTTTCTATATCCGATTGTTTCAGATTTTTTTGAGTTTCTATATTGATTAAATCCTGATTAATCTCATCTCTTTGAGTTAAGAGTTCGCCCAATTTATCCGTTATTTCTTTAATTTTGACTTCCAAATCTTCAAGCTGAACATTCAAAACTTTAATTTCTTCTCCGAATCTAACCTTATCGAGTTCTAATTCTTTGTTATTGTTTAATGAGCGTTCAATCGTTTCATTATAGGTTTTAATCGTAGTATTTATAAACTCTATTCTTTGTTTACAACCATCAATTTCGTTTTCGGCATCAGATTTATTTTTCTCATACCGTTTGATTTCCGCTTCCACGCCTGAAGTTTTTTCCTTCAATTCTTTCAAATCGGTGTCGTTCATAAGCTTTTCAACTTCATAAATTTCGGCTTGAAGAGACGTCATTTTTTCCGAAATAGTAATATGTTCTTCTTCAAGCTTGTCCAAAGCTTTTTCAAGCTTTGCTATTTCCGGTTCTGTGACCTTTATAAATTCGAGTTTTTCATCAATATTTTTTTGATTTTCTGAAAAACTTGTTTCAAGATTCGTTAATTCAATCTTTGCCTTGCTAAATTCAGTAGTTGAAATGGAATGTTTAGTCCTAATATCCTCCATTTTTTCTTCAAGCGAAATCCGTTTGGAAAGCAAGCTATTATACTTATTTTCCATTTCTTTTAATCTTGAATTGTAAGTTTCAAGTTCGCTATCCGAGTTTTGAGAGAATCTTAAGCCGGTTTTCTTAACTGCACCACCTGTTATTGAACCGGATTTTTCGAACAAATCACCCGAAAGAGTAACCATTCTGTATTTGCCGATAAGTTTATTAGCCACTGAACGATCCTCTACAACAAGAGTTTCACCGACTGCGTAGTAAAAAGCATTTAGATATTCATCATCAAAATCAATAAGATTAATGGCAAAATCAATTACACCTTTTTCCTTAGGAAGATTTAGCGTTTTGGGACATTTGACAATTTTGTTCAGCGGAACAAAAGTTGCTCTGCCTGCATTTGCGGATTTCAACAACTCAATACAAGTTGATGCAGTATGTTCATCATCAACGACTATATGGGACATTCTCCCACCGACAGCGATTTCCAGTGCTGTAGAATACTCTTCGTCAACTTTTCCGAGTTTCATAAGAGGTGCGTGAACACCTTTAATATTTGCACTTATAACTGTATCAACCGCACGTCCGAGGTTAGCATCTTCGTTCGCTTGCTTAGCTGCCTCAAGCATATAAATTTTCTTGCGTGCAGCTTGCAAGTCATAGTCCAAATCTGTGATTTCGTTTTTAGTTTTATCCAGCTCATCAAAAGTACTTTTAAGGATATTTTTGAAATCGTCAAGTTCTTTTTCCAATTGCTCAATCAAAAGTTCTTTAGAAGATTTTGTTTCACTAAAATTAGCTTTAAAATCTTCCAGTTCTTTTAATTTACCCCTTGATTCTTCAAGCTGTTTCTTTTTTCCTGCAAGTTCCGCTTCCATTGGGGCTTGTTTTTGAATAAGCTTTGTCTCTTTATCCTGTTCCGTTTCAAGCGACTTTCTCAGAGTATTCCTCTTTTCGATATGCTTTTCGGCCGATTCATTCAAGCCCGACATATCTTCAAGTATTTTATTTAAAATCTTTTTTTGTTCTTCAATATTGGATTCAATATTTTTGATATTTTCTTCCGTCATTGAAATCTGAAGCTCGGCTTCTTTAATCTTACCCTTCTGAGTTTCAATACCGTTTTTTGTATTCTCAACGGCTTTAAGATTATCCTGAATCTGCTTGTCAGCATAAGCAATCGATGAATTCTTTCTTGCAATATCGCCTTTTACTTCTTCCGCTTGCTGCTTCAATTCGATTTGATGATTTTCACCTTTTTCTTTAATGGTTGCTGAAAGTTCTTCATATTTTTCACGAACAAGTTTAAGCCGTTCTTCCAAATCCTTTGATTTCAGCTCTTCTTCTTTTTTCTTTTTGGTAAATTCAAGAATGTTTTCATGAGCTTTTTCAAGATTTCTTCTTATATCAAAAAATTTAACCGTATTTATTTGGCTTTCCAAACCAACTTTCTCGTCTTTTAATTTTTGATATTTTAACGCGACTTCTCTTTCTTCTTTCAGCTGCTCAAGTCGTGCGCTGACTTCGTTGAGAATCAAAGTTGAATTTACAACACGTTTTTCAACAGTTTCAAGTTCATTGGTCGCTTGCTCTATTCTTCTGTCGAAATCCGCTACTCCTGCAATTTCATCAATAACTTTTCTTCTCTCATAAGGAGTGCAGCTCGTTATACTCGTAACGTCGCCCTGCATAACAACATTGTAGCTATTCGGAGTAATATTATGTTTTTCCAATTTGTCATGTATTTCAGAAAGCGTAGCAATTTTATCATCTATATAATAAACACTGTTAAACCCTTGCGAAGACTTTCTTATACGTCTTGCAATTGAAAAATCACCCTCGCCTGTTTCGCCGAAAGTAACTCTTACAAATGCCTCATTTCTTTTGTTATATGTGGAAATCAAGTGAAAAAGTTTTTCGGCACGAAGCGTTCTACTTGTAGAAAGCCCTAAGGCAAATAAAATACTGTCAATTATCGTACTTTTACCTGATCCGTTAGGACCTGAAATGGTCGTAAAACCTTTCAGCATAGGTATTTCTACTTTATTCGCAAACGACTTAAAGTTATCAACTTCGAGCTGTTTTATATACATTAATTCTTCTCCCCTAAAATAGCGATAATACTACGCTACTATAAAATTAGTAACACTAGAAAGCCCGTTGTGTCAAACTGTTAAGAAGATTTTTACATTGCAAGGGCTTAAGATAACTAAAAAATCACTCGATTAAAACAAAAAAGCACCCAAAAGGTGCTATTGCTTTTCAATTGGTTTGTGATTATAACCATCAAGTCAAAATATTAAAAGTGTTTTTGGTTACTTTTTATACATAAAAAGTAACTGGAGATGAGGGGAGTTGAACCCCTGTCCAATGCGGATAAAAACTGACATCTACGTGTGTAGCGATTTATTATCTCGGATTAACAAGGAAAATCACAAAACCTAAGATAATCCAAAGGCATTTTACGGATGCCGAACCTCCAATGGTTAACTTGATACGCATACCATCATTTGCGCACTGCGTCTTGCATAATTTCATCCGATTAAGCGGCAAGCTGGCCAAATCGGAGGGCTGATTGCCGCAAATTAGGCAGCAAGTGCTCTTTTAGCACCGAAGTCAGCATAAATAACGTTGTTTTCAGCGTTTATTTTAATTTGCCCGTTGATA
>CAJOOA010000043.1 GCA_905236055.1 Candidatus Gastranaerophilales bacterium
AAAAGTGACATAATCTACTCATTTTATTTTGCATTAATTTACTCCAATCGCTAAAATGGCTATTGTGTTTAAACAACAGCCATTCTTAAAAGTCACTTTTGAAGGTTATTGTTGGGTTGAAAATCCAACCTACAACACCTACCTACTTATACCGAATAGCAACTACACCTTTATTATTTCTGATTTTTCCAATATCTTAAAATTCTCTTCTGCCATGCGTATACGTTCAAAATTGCTTTTTCTGGTTTTTAACCATCGTATTTCATCAAATACTTGATAATTCCGACATAACGTATCATATGCTTGTTTTGCACAGTTACTGTCATTAAATATAAGTTTAAAAGCTTCCTTATTTGCAAAAGGACGATCAATGTTATCTGTGTGATTATATGTTATCGCACTAATTTCAAACTCTTTGTCAATATTATCAGGCTGTTTTTTTAACGGATTGATGTTCAGGACATCAAGTGCCAGTTCTTTAGGTTTTTCTTTTAAAAGTGCTTCAAAATGAAATTTGCCCATATAACCGTATACATTCATATCCCATTTCTTACTCCATTCTAAGTGATGTGTCATATCACTAAGCCTGTACATACCACTTTTGTCGATGTTGTACCTTATTACTTTCAATGTTTCTGAATAGGGTTGTGTATAAACAGCTTGGAAAGAAGGTCTATTTGAAATATTTCTATTGTTAAATGATATTGAATTAACCTTCATTTATATGCATCCCTTAAAGTTCGTATTCATATTATATCTAAAACCTGTAATAATATAATTTGCTAGGACTTGAAAAAATATCAATATCTCTGTTCAAAATTCTAAAACCGACTGTTACTTTGCAGCGAGTGAGCGGAGTGCGAAGGATTTTTGCAAAAAGAATGTACTTCTTTAAAGCAAAATCCGCAGACATGTTCAAGGCGAACGAGCAAGACAATCCCACCAGAAGTAATTCTGCCGGAGTTTTATATTTGATTTTGATGGGCGCGTTTAGTAATCATTGTCGTGTCTTTTGAAATAATTTATATCTTCCTCTGTGAGTAAATTTTCCTCAATATAAAATTTACTCCTTCTTTGGTCAAATTTTGTGTCAAAATCTTCAATTTGGGCTTTATAGTAATCCAGACTTCGTTGTTCAACCTCTGACAGTATGCTGTGCTGTTTTTTTTCATTAAGTAAATTTAATGAGACCTCCATAGACTCTTTATCTTTTATAACGGAGTTTATGGCATTTTTCAAAATCTGAAGAGCTCTTTCACTTTTGGCTTCGTTTACGCGGCCAAAAAAATTTCTTATTTTTGCAACGTCTTTTAACTCATATTCCGTTGATTTATAAAAGAATTTTGCAATTTCTTTCATTTCGGTTTCAGATTTTTTTAAAATATCGAGTTCAAATTGATTCCACATTCCGGCGTGACCAAAAGAAATATCCGCTTTTTGAGGTGTAGCATACTTTTGCTTGTTAACATTTTGCAAATTCTTTGGCAATGAATAGATGTTGTTAATAGGTTGGATTTTCATAATTTTGTACTCCTTTTTACACACACTTAATAATTTCAGATAATATTATAAATGAATTTCATTGTAAAGTTATTGTTTCGCTTGCATCTTTTTATAGCTTTGAGTATGGAATTTTTATAATTCCATCCAAATTGTGATAAACAGGTGAAAGTTCATCCTCAATGGTTTTGTATACTTTGTAATTTGAACGAAGTATATTTGTCGGCGAAATATTCAAACCTTCCATAATGTTCTAAAAACACGTAAAAATATTTTTTGACAAGTATTAAAAAATATCAAAATATTTGTACTTTTTGCACATTAAAATGCACGCTAATAACTATTGAAACCACTTGTTTAGATAATCCTGCGTTGTTGTTCCAGGTTTATTAGTACCGACGTTTTGGAATTCGCCATCTTCGCCCTGTTCAAGGACATCGACAAAGGGTTCGTCATATTTGCCATCATGATAAAAAGATACTTCTTTTTTTACAATCTTACCATTATTTGCGTAATTGTATACTGTTCTGCGTGAAGGATTACCATTTTTATCATATTCAATACTTGAAATCACTCTGTCAGAGGAGTCATATATATTTTCTACTGTACATTGTATACCATTGTTATTTTCTATTGTAGTTTTTATATTGTTTCCTCTTGAATCATAAACATTTGAAGTAGTTTCATATAATGAACCATCAGGATTATATTCCGTAGATTGCGTAATTCTGCCTTGTTCGTCATAAACATTAGTATACTTAGATGCTTCAGCGCTATTAAATTGTTTAATTAAATTAACAATTTCATTTTTCAAGTTATCAGTCCATTTTTGGCCATTATTGTTTACGAAAAAGTCCTGAATTTTTCCATATATTTCACAACCTATTTTCTCCGTGCCATTTTCCAAATCATCTATCATATCACTTCTTTCAATAATACCATTGTCATCATTTAACTCAAAAATACAATTTCTATAGCTTGTATTGACTTTTGTACCGTTTTCTTGTTTCGAAGAATTTTGAAGAAAAACCTCATTAAAAGAATTTGAATTTACTGAATTGGTTGTCATGGGAAACTCCTTTCGCTAATCAAGCAAATATTATAAAATTAATCTTATATCCATTGTAACATGTGTATTTTACAATTCAATATATAATAACCTGCTATTTAAGTTTATTGTTTTTAAATTATTGGATAATACATGCATCCTTCCGGACCTTCATATGGTGAGCGTATGTCATTCAAAACATCCAACATTTGTTCGGTTGATTGACTGCTATAGAATCTGAACCCGTTTGCCCAATGTGCAAGGGCAGGATTTGGAATATAGTCCCTAGTCCCTTTTATAGGACTTGATTCAAGCAAAACTCTGCCCTCAAAACCTTCTTTTTTTGAAAGTTCAACAATCTGTTTTTCTGTGTTTCGGCAAGCGCCTTGTCTTAAAAATTTGGGTTTAATAGTTATTTCTTTTATAAAAAGATGCGGTTTTAACCTTGTTATTCCATATTCATCAACATATGTGTATTCCGGAGGTACCGGATGCTGTTGAAGCATCCTTTCTCTTTTTTCCACAATTAAGCTTTTTAATCTAAAATCTTTTATTTCTGTATCATACAGTTCGATTTTTGGTAAGAAATTTTCCCGATGTAATGTATCTATACATGAGGGTTTTGGAGCATTTTTTATACTTTTAAACATTGCATTTTGGTTATTAAATACTGCTCTATGATAATTTTGTATTGAGATTTCCATAGTAGAATTAACATCCCTAAAAATATTTTTTGCCCCAAAGTCATTTTATTCATAAAAAAGCGCAAAAAAAAGCCGTTTTCCATTGAGAACGGCTACCAGACTTGGGGAGGAGGTATGAAAAACCTCTCTCGGTTTTTCATACTATATATATCGGTAGTTTTCTCAATTTCTTTAAAATATTAAACAAAAATCATACGAATGTTGTATGCTTGTTTTTTGTTTAAAACAATTGTTTAAATCTTTCCATTGCTTCAAGCGTATTTTCATAAGAACCAAACGAAGTAAGTCTGAAAAAGCCCTCTCCGTTTCTGCCAAATCCGGCACCCGGGGTGCCTACAACTTGGGCGTTCTTCAAAAGATAGTCAAAAAATTCCCACGACTTCATATTATTAGGGCATTTTAACCAAATATAAGGTGAATGTTTACCTCCAACGTGCCATATTCCGCATTCTTTCAGCGTATCTGAAATAATTTTGGCATTTTTCTTGTAGTAATCTATATTTACTCGAATTTCTTTCATGCCCTCTTTGGTAAAAACAGCTTCAGCACCGCGTTGAACAATATATGGAACTCCGTTAAACTTTGTTGTCTGTCGTCTTACCCACATTTTGTTTAGTTTGCCTAAAGCATTAGGAACAATTGTATAACCGCATCTTGTTCCGGTAAAGCCGGCTGTTTTTGATAGCGAGCAAAACTCAATTGCGCAATTTCTGGCGCCATCTATTTCAAAAATGCTGTGCGGAATGTCATTATCTTCAATAAAAGCTTCATAAGCCGCATCATAAAGAATTATGGCATTGTTATTAAGCGCATATTTAACCAATTCTGCAAGTTGTTTCCTGTTATAAGCCGCTCCGGTAGGATTGTTTGGGGAACAGATATAAATCAAATCCGCTTTTACGGAGTTATCCGGCAGTGGTAAAAATTCGTTTTCTTCGTTTGCATCGATAAATTTTACATTTCTGCCCGCCATAAGATTTGTATCAACATAAACCGGATAAACCGGATTAGGGACGAGAACTGTGTTATCGTTGTCAAAAAGGTCCAAAATGTTTCCCAAATCACTTTTTGCACCGTCTGAAATGAAGATTTCATCCAATTCCAAATCAACATTATAGTTTTTATAATAATTTTGAACGGCTGTTCTTAAAAAATCATAACCTTGTTCGGGGCCGTATCCTCTAAAGGTTTCCTGTACACTCATTTCGTCAACGGCCTTGTGCATTGCATTAATTACGGCCGGACACAACGGCTTTGTAACATCTCCGATTCCGAGGCGGATAATTTTTTTATCGGGATTATTTTGAGCAAATTCATTCACCTTTTTCGCAATGGTCGAAAACAAATAACTTTGCTCAAGATTATCGTAATTTGCATTTCTTTTCATACTTCACCCCTATTCACCCCTAAAATTACTCTTGTTCCTATTGGTCGGATTCTTTGTGTTTTTCGTTCATTAATTTTTCAAAGTCGGACGGTTTGATATTCTGTATAAAATCTTTAAATTCTTGTGCTTCTTCTTCGTCCTTTGCGGAATCCGTAGAAACGGAACCGTTCATAAGAACATTTGCCGTAACATAAATTGGAGCATTTGCTCTCATCGCAATTGCGATTGCATCCGAGGGCCGTGAATCTATTTCAAGGACTTCTTCTCCTTTTACAAGATAAATTGTTGCATAATATGTTTCTTTTTCAACGTCGTTTATTTCAACTTTGTCAACTTTATAACCCGTTTTTTCGACAATATTTGTGACCAAATCGTGAGTCATAGGTCTTGCGACAATAAGACCCTCAATACATCTTATTATTGCACTTGCTTCGGCTGAACCTATCCATATCGGAAGCGCCTTTCTGTTTTCTAAATCGTGAAGTACTACAATCGGCGAATTTGTTCTTACATCAAGCGCAATACCCATAACTTTCATTTCTATCATAGCAGTTTAAATCCTATTTATATCTGATATGCAACTATTTTATCACAAAATGGCTTTCCGTGATATAATCATTTGTATGAAAATTAATATTGCTTACAACGAAAAAATACCCGAATATTTGGAAACTTTGAAAAAAGTTGAAAATGAACTTGAAAAAAACAAAGTCGAATACAAGTCATTTGACATAGCTGAGCTTGATAATTATGGCGATTTCACCATAGCTCTTGGCGGTGACGGAACAATATTGCGTACGGCTCGGTTCTATTCCGATACAAAAGTTCCGGTTTTGGGTATAAACCTCGGTCGTTTGGGATTTCTTTCACATTCGGAAGATATAGAGCATATTATAAATTCAATCTTGAAGGGTGGATATTATACGGAAGAACGTCTGATGCTAAGTTCTGACAAATATCTTGCACTGAACGATTTTGTTATTAAAGGTTGTAACCAATCACGTTCATCAAAATTTTATTTGGAAATTAATGATAATGTGATTTGCAATTATATAGCAGATGGGATTATCATTTCTACTCCGACCGGCTCAACTGCTTACGGGCTTTCTGCTGGCGGTCCGGTTCTGCATCCGACCTTGGATTCAATCGTAATTGTTCCTATTTGCCCTCACACTCTTAATGCAAGACCGCTTGTGGTTCCGGCAAAAGAGCAAATCGCGGTTAAAACCAGTGATATGCTTTTATCTGTTTCAATTGACGGATATGATACAATCAAGTGCATTGATAAAATTACGATTATGGCATCGGAAAAGAAGGCCGTTTTGGCATTCTTAAACGAACGCCAATTTTATCCCGTTTTAAGAAATTCGCTTCATTGGGGAGTTATGCCTAAGAAAATTATGTAATTTTCTTTATGAAGAAAATGCTTTTGTAGAAAGATTTTTGTCTTCCCATATATCAACAAGAGTTGAGCAGAAGAATATGCTTGAATAAGTTCCGATGAAGATACCGAGAATCATTGCAAGTACAAAATCTCTGGTTGTAACTCCGCCGAAGAAATACAAAGCCGCAAGAGTGATCAATGTCGTTACGGAGGTGTTAATACTTCTTGCAAGAGTTTGATTAATACTCCCGTTCATAATCTCGCTGAAAGTCATTTTCTTTGAATAGTATTTCAGGTTTTCACGAACACGGTCAAAAACAACGATAGTGTCATGAACGGAAAATCCGATTACGGTAAGCAGAGCCGTTACGAACAAGGCATCTACCTGAACTCCGTATACAAGCCCAAGGATTGAAAATATACCGACAACGAATAAGGTGTCATGGACCAACCCCAAAATTGCCGCAAGTGCATAATCAAACTGGAATCTGAAGGTCAAATATGCAATAATTCCCAATAATGCAAGGGAAAGAGCAATTAAAGAATTTTTAAACAATTCTGCACCCAAGGTCGGTCCTACAGATGCAACCTGAACCAATTCCGGAGATTTAAATTCCGAATTCATTACGCCTGTTATTGTATCTAAAGCGCTTGATTTTTCATCAATAAATTTTGTTCTTACGGAAAGAATTGCTTTCAAATCATCGCTTGCCTGCGAATTAACATGAATTATTTGTAAAGCCGGTTTTTCGATTCCTTTTGCTTCAAGATTTTTTCTTACGGAAGCTAATTTGTCATTGGTAATACCTTCCTGAACGCTGTATTGAAGTGTCGTTCCGCCTGTATAATCAATGCCGACTTTTATTGGTGTATGCGTGTCATAAGTTATCATTGAATATATCATTGAGCAGACTCCGGGGAAAAGGAGTATTGCTGAGATACACAAGCATAACCATCTGTATTTTACTATATCTAATTTTAACTTCATTTTTTTATCCTCTAATATTTTATTTAATAATTAAACTGGATTGCTTCGGCTCTGCCTCGCAATAACAGTATCAATCCAAAATACCGAATTTTGCCTTTTCACGTTTAGTTTCAACGGCTTGGAAGCCCTCGCCGATTTCTTCAGGTTTCAAACCAAACATGGCCGGATTTTTGAGATTACCGGTTCCGAAAGCAAGGTGCATAAAGTTCTTTGTAATAGTTATTGCACTGAACATAGAAACCATTACACCTATTGCAAGAGTTAGGGCAAATCCCTTTACGATACTGGTTCCGCAGCAATAAAGAATTACACAGGTAATAATTGTTGTCATATTCGAGTCAAAAATACTTGTGAATGCTCTGTCGAATCCGGAATTAATTGCAGTAAACAATGTTCTTCCGGCACGTAATTCTTCTTTCGTTCTTTCAAAAATAAGGATATTAGCATCGACCGCCATACCTATTGAAAGAATAAACCCTGCTATACCTGCAAGGGTAAGAACAACTCCGAATCCTTTAAACAAAGCGAATAAAATTATTCCATAAAGAACAAGTGCAATATCCGCAATTAACCCGGGAGCTCTGTAATAAAGTGCCATAAATACCATTACGAATCCTAAACCGATTGCCCCTGCAACTTTTGATTTTGCGATACTGTCTGCACCCAAAGTCGGCCCTACGGTATTTTCTTCGATAATAGCTGCCGGAACAGGCAATGCACCTGCATTCAAGAGGTCAACCATTTTCTTTGCTTCTTCGTATGCAAAACCGTTGTCGCCGCCGGAGATTTGAGCACGACCGCCTGTAATTGGTTCTCTGATAACAGGCGCGGATTGAAGTTCGCCGTTGAAGAATATTGCCATCTGTTGACCGACCATTTTTTTGGTCAGGTTGGCAAACTTTTTGGTGCCTTCGCCGTTGAATTCCAAATCGACAACCCATTGTCCGTTTTGAGAATTTGTGCTAAGGTTTGCACTGTTTAAATCTTTACCTGTCAAACCAGCTGCAACCCATTCTTCCACACCGTTTTTCATAACGGGTTTTCTGAAATCGAGTTCTGCGGTTTCACCCAAATATGCCTTTGCCTGATTTAAGTCTTTAACGTCAGGGATTTCTACAACAAGACGCTTGTCGCCGGAACGCTGAACAACGGTTTCCGAAACCCCGAGTTTGTTAACACGATTTTCTATCGCAAACTGCAAGCTCGACATCATATCAGGCGTGATATGTGAAATTGTATCAGTTGTTTGGGCTTCCAAAACCAATCTCGAACCGCCTACCAAATCAAGACCTAGTTTTGTCGGCTTCGTACAAATCGTTACTATTGAAGCTATAACAATCAGTACAATTGCCCAAAACAATATCAGTTTGTTTTTCATTTATGTACTCCTTTTATACCCTATGTTCTAATTTTATACCAAACATTTTTAAAAGAAATAAGTTAATAAGCGAATTGGGTGATGGATGGTTTTTTAAGCTTGCTTGTTCAAACTTATAGGGAAAGAATTGTAACACCAACAAAAAAGACTCCTTTCGGAATCTTTTAAAGTGGTGGGCAGGGGTGGATTCGAACCACCGTACACTCGCGTGAACAGATTTACAGTCTGTCGCCTTTAGCCACTCGGCCACCTACC
>CAJOOA010000044.1 GCA_905236055.1 Candidatus Gastranaerophilales bacterium
ATCTCAAAGTGTTCACGAGATTTTTTATCAACGTGAGGTGAACGTAATACGCAATAAATACGTCTTTTTGTAGGTAAAGGAATCGGGCCTGCTACTTTAGCGTCTGTTCTCTTTGCCGTTTCTACGATTTTTTCAGCAGAAGCGTCAACCAATCTGTGTTCGTAAGATCTCAAACAAACTCTGATTCTTTGTCTTTTTGAATCTGTTGCTGCCATTTTCCATTCCTTTATATTTGTCTTTTACTGTTTTGCTATTTATCGAAAACCTTATACCAATGCCTTTTTAACGCATAAGTATACCAATTCGGCTATCTAGCAAGCTCAATCGTAAAACAAACAAAAATCAGAGTCAACAGCGGATTTTAAGTTTAATTTAAATTTTACAAAAATTTACAATCCGGGTAAAATTTTTCATAAAAATTTGTAAATTTTTGTAAAGATTAACGTATAAATCCTAAAGTTTTCAAAAAAAAAGCCGTTATACATGCAAAGGGAAAACCGAAAAGGAGTAATTAATGGCATCAGGAATAAGCGCATTTTACTTATTTGTAACGAAACATGGCGGCTTTGAGCAATTCAAGCGTGATGCTGATACTAACAGTAATGACACAGTGCAATTTAATGAGCTGTACAATTACGTAATGTCAAACAATCAATTATCAGGTATTGTATCTGCTGATGATATGTATAATATTTGGAGAGGTCTTGATGTAGAAATTACCGGAAACAACCCTGACGCATCAAACAGTGTATCAGAAGACGGTTCATTAAACGGAACTGAAGAGGATAGATTTAAATTTAGAGTTACAGTTTATGGCGAAATGTCAGCAAAAGTTGGTGATGTGGTCAGAGAAATTGCGGGAAATAGCGCGTTTTCTGGTTACAACCTGAATGAAGATGCACTCGAAGCATTGGTTATAGACAGCATATTAGATGCTTGTAACGGGAATATTGAACGTGTATCGAGATATTTAAATACTTCTCAGGCAAATTCAGATATCAGAAAATTCGTCTTACAAGGCGCACTCGTTATGGTATCGGAAAAATTGTATGAAAGTATGCAATCTTATGTTGCTTCATACAACAACTATGAATTAAAAAATGATAATGATTTAAAATCATTGATAAAAGGTTATATAAATACTCAGACAACAACTCAGGGAGTTGACCTAAATCAGATAGTAAATAATCTTACCAATATTATAGGTAAGTATATGAATACAGCCGGAATAACGACGGGACAAACCTATAGCGCTCCTGTTGAATGGGAAGGCAAAATGAATCAGCTTCAGTTAGCTGTTTTAGAAACTAATTGGCGAAATGCCATAAATAATATTCCGGAAGCTTCTCAGTATAATTCATTTTCTGCAGAATTATTTGAAAATGCAATAGACACATTTATTGATGCACAGAAAGCAATATGGACAGAGGCATCTACTAATGAATTTAGTACATACAATATCTCTGCCTCAAGCATTCAATCTATGTTCAGAGATTCTGATGAAATGAACATACTTGACCACATTGTTCAAATGGGCGAAGTTGCAGATGACGTAGCCGGTTACGAAGGCAATTGGTCAGATTTCTATGGTGATGGTTCTGCTTCTCCGAATAGTTGGATGGGTGAAAATGATCCGAGGAGAATTGCAGCTGTAATATTCTACTTTGGCGGTTTCAATATATTCAATAATGAAGAGTTTTCACAACTGTTTACTCAAGATGTATTTATGAAATATTTAAAACTTGCATTTAAAGATATAACAGGCAATTTAGAAGAATATGGAATATCTAATACCTCTACATGTACTCAACAGGATTTGCAGAATGCTGTATTGAAGTACTTTAAGAATAACCTAAGAAGTATATTGCGTGATATGGGTGTAACTGATGAATCTGTTATCACAAATGCTTTGTATATGAACTTTAATGGTACATATGACATAATCCATAACGAAAAAACAGAAAATTACGGCAATTATGAAATTGATGAATTGAGAACATACGCTCAGACTCTTGTTGACTATATAGTTAGCAAATATGGTTCAAATTCTGAAGTTGCCGAGGTAATAAATGAATACTACTTGTATGAGATAGAAAACTTAGATATCGACGAATTAAAGGAAGGTATTGATGCCCTGATGGAGGCCGTGAGAACAAGTGTGTCAGAATACCACAGACTTGATCCTGATCAGGCAGCTGCAGCTATCACGTTAACAGTTACAAATTTTGTGGATGCGAAGAATCCGTCTCATAAGCAGACTGTAAGGGTATGGTTGCGGAGCATAGCTGACAGATATCTTGAAGACTTTACCGGATGGAGTATTAAAGACTTTAAGGCCGGGTTAGAAGCTGAGTTCGAAAAATGGTATAACAGTCCAAGGGCAGTTCTGATGGCCGGAATTGAAAACCTGGATTCATATAAAGCATTAATTGAAGAGGACTGTGATAATTATAATGGCTGTACCGACGAACAACTCGCAATGTTAAGACAAGTTCTGATAGATATGATTGATTACGCTTCTGTAATTGGCGTAAGACTCCGAACATTTAGTAATGGCGAACTCGATCCTGTAACTTTAGGTAATAATTACGGTACTTCAAATGCTCAGGATTTGTACAACTTGATTATTGCAATAAAAAGACAAATCAATTCTATAAACGGAGGTGATATGGATGCCCTTGCCGGCAAGTACGGAGACGGTACTATAGAGATATATGTTTCTTCAAATGGTAAATATGTCAGCACATCACGCAGTGTATCAGCCAGTGAAATTGGAAACGTAAGTGTTAACAGCGATAACGATACAGGATATACGTTATATTCTAAATTAGATCACGCAAAAAACCGTGTAAAATGTGGAATGTACGGAAGAATAAGAGAACAAGCGCAAAATGTATTTAACAGATACAAAATTACTGGTTGGGAATCATGGTTTGAAAGTACATTTGATGAGAATGTAGGTGCTGCCGTTTGGGATAACTGCTATAGCGTTACAGGTGGTTGGAGAGTACATTTAAGAGATTCATGTAAAGACCTGAGAAGTTATATGCAATCAAGTGTCGAAAACTATATACGACAACATTTATAATCTTGATAAGCCGCCCTTTTAGGCGGCTTATTTTATACTCACTCACCTCAAAAGGAGAGGGTTGGGGTGAGACAAAAAGCAAAGCTCCTTCTCCTTTGAGGAGAAGGTAGGGATGAGGTGATTATTTTTCATAACAAAATCATACCTCACCAAGATTTTTAGATATTCGCAATGCTCATATCAAAAATCTTTCCTCTCCTATTCTTGAGGAGAAGAAAATATTTACCTCTCCTCAAATGGGAGGACGATTGGTTAATTACTATCGCATCATCTTAAAATTTTGTGATAAAATTATCTCAGGAGCGAATGAAATATGATTAACAGAAAATCTCGTGATGAAATAAAAAGAATGCGCCATGCAGGGCATATAGTTGCGCTGGTTCATAAAAAAATGCGTGAAGTGGTTGAGCCGGGTATTTCTACGAAAGAGCTCGATGCAATTGCAATGGAAGTAATTAAGGAAAATAAAGCAATTCCGACATTTCTAGGTTATAACGGTTTCCCGGCATGTATTTGCACTTCTATAAACGAAAAGGTTGTCCACGGTATCCCTAATGAAAAAGAAATCCTTAAAGACGGCGATATCATTGCAATAGATGTCGGTGCAACTTATGGCGGCATGGTTGGCGACAGTGCTTGGTCTTATGCTGTCGGTAAGATTTCGGAAGAAAAACAAAAATTAATGAAAGCCACAGAGGAAGCCCTTTTTGCCGGAATATCAAAGATGCGTGCCGGAAATGTACTTGATGATATCTCAGGTGCGGTAGAAGACGTTGCAAATTCATACGGGATGGGAATAGTTCGTCAGTACGGCGGGCACGGAGTCGGTCATACCATGCACGAAGATCCATTTCTGTTTAATTACAGAGTCGGAAATAAAACCCCTATTAAATCCGGCTATGTTATAGCAATTGAGCCGATGTTAAACCTCGGTTGCGACGAGGTGTTTGTAGAAGAAGACGATTGGGGCGTAGTAACAAAAGACCGAAAACCGTCTGCGCACTTCGAACATACTGTTCTCGCTACAGACGGTGAACCAATTCTTATGACTACGTTATTAGAATAAGTCTGCAAGACGTTCTAAAAAGCTTCTTTCATCGTGAGTATATCCAAGTTCGCTCACCGGAATTACTATAGTTTCATTTTGCATTGGTCCATCTTCGACATAACTTCCATTGTTCAATGTTCCGTACGTTTTATACTTTTCTTGATCATTATATTGATAAATAATTCCGGCTCTAATGCCTAAATCTTTTTTTACGCCTTTTAAGTCAATATCTTTCTTTACTGTTATATAATACACCGGGATATCTTCGCCAGTGCTATAGTCACGTTTAGTTCCTTTTGTTATGGTGTATTCGTTTGCATACTTGCTGATAAGTTCACGCAAATATTGTTCTGATTTTTCTCCGACTTTTTCTTTATCACGTACAGGATTTTGATTCCCTTCTTCAGGATTTTTTACAGTGTAAATAGAATTTGTATATTTTGTACCATCATCCAAAGTTACGGCTTTATTATAGGTGGTGTTACTAATGTTAGCGTCAATTTTAAAAGACATATTTCTCTCCTTTTTAAACTCGTATGTATATATAAAGTTTATATATATAAAATAATTGCCTAAAAAATTTTTATACTTTTAATAGATGCGCTATAATTGTTGTCATTACTGGTTTTAATATAATTAACAAAACTTTACAAAAGCCCTAAAATTTGTAAACTTTTGTAACATTTTTATATAATATTGAAATACGCATCTTTAATTCGTTTTTATATATATAAGTAATAAGATGGTATAAAAAGATGGCAATAGCAAATTTACAAGAATCATTAATATCATACACTTTACGGAAAAGTGACCTTCAGTACGAGATTTCAAAACTGTGGGATATGAAAAATCTCTATGCTATGCAGTCATTGGATACCAATTCATTATTCAGTGCAGGCAAAAATGAACTTATAAAAAAATATAAAAAATTGTATGAAAACAATCCTGAATATCAAGCTAAGTACGATAGCTACAGAGACATGGATGACTATATAGAAGAACTTAATAAATTAGAAGCACACTTCCAAGAACAGTTGGAAGAATTGTCAAATTGCGAAACGGAAATCGATAATTCTATAACCCAAAAAGATGCAGATATGAAAGAAATAGAAGCTTACGAAGAAGCAATGAAGGCAATGCTTAAGAGCAATATACAAGGAGATTTCAGCTTCGGGGTTGCAACAGGGGGTTAATACTTAACCTAAAAGGTAAATCCCTATTAGAGCAAATATTATTAAGCATGTGTTGTAGTGTAGGAATGTTGGGATACAGGTATCATATATATGATTATGTTGTCCGTCTGCATTTAATCCGGATGTGGGGCCAAGTGTTGTATCTGATGCCGGTGAACCTGCATCTCCCAATGCGGCAGCAGCAGCTATCAATACAATCATTTGTTGGGTATTGAAGCCCAATTTTATGCAAATTGGAACGAATAAAACCGCAAGAATCGGTATCGTTCCGAAAGAAGTCCCGATTCCTATAGTTATAAACAATCCAAGTATAAGTACAATAAAAGATACTGCAATAATGTTTTCGGGCATTATTGCAAGTGCCGATGAAACGAGTGAATCTATTGCGCCTGTCTCCTTTAGCACTGCTGCAAATCCGGCTGCAACAAGCATAACAAAGGCAACATAACCCATAAGATAGATGCCTTCATTCATCATATTATCCATTTTATTTTTCGGAATAACTTTGAGTGAAAAAATTGTACCCAATCCGACCAATGCGCCTAATGGCAATGAATGGGTCAGTAATTGCACCGCAAAGGTTAGTAATGCAGCAATTAAGACAACATAAATCGTATACTTGCTACATTCGACTTCGGTTGTATTAAATTGAAGCGGTTCTGCCTTGTATTCGCGCGGTTTTCTGTAGGTTATAAATATGGATATTAAAAGAGCAATAAACATACCTAAGCCGAGAATTAAAGTGGGTTTCCAAATTTCCCCTCTTGCTACATTTACGCCATTTTGCACCATATTATCAGCAATAAGATTTTGGAAAATCAAGCCGAAACCTACAGGAATCGTTATATACGGCATTTTTAACCCGAATGTAAGCGCTGATGCAACAGCTCTTCTGTCGAGCTTCAGCTTATTCATTATGCTCAAAAGCGGCGGAATTATAATAGGAATAAATGCTATGTGAATCGGTATAATATTTTGGGATGCCATAGCAATTAGGGTTAATATCAAAAGCAACAAATATTTGTTACCTTTAATCAGTTGTGTAATTTTTTCCGATATAACTGCCGTAAATCCGGAATGTGCCATAGTTGCGGCAAAAGTGCCAAGTAAAATATAGCTCAAGGCGGTTTCTGAATTTCCACCCATACCGGCAATAAATGTATCCATAACTTCTTTTATATTTATACCGGCAAGCAGTCCTGCTGTTATGGTTGATATAATTATTGACAGCAAAACATTTACTTTTTTTAGGCAAAGTACGCACAACAATATTATTGATATTACGGCCGGATTTATTAAAATTGACATTACTACCTTGTTTCTTCTACCTGTAACAAGTTTATAATATCAAGAGCAGTTTCTTTTTGCAAAGTTTCCGGCATTAATTTTAAATATTCAAAAGACTCGGCAATTTTTTGGTCCGTGTCATACCATCTTCTCAAAACGTAGTTGAAAGCATCTGAAATTATATTCTCTGATAAATCTAGTCCGTTGTTTTTTGATTTTGAAACAATTAGATCGGCGCATTTGTATTGAGTCATGATACCTGCATTTCTCATTAAACTCACTGCTAAACTCACTGTCGGATCAATATCATACCATCTTTTGTTCATTATGCACCTTCTTTTATGTTTAATATAGATTTTATTTCTTCTACTTTAGTTTTGTTTGATGTTTTAATAAGTACCGTTTTTTCTTTTGAAGTTACCCCTTTTATGATTTCTATATTCGTTTTAGGAACTTTTATTTTTTTTGAAAGTATCTCTATAAGAGCTTTGTTTGCCTTATTTTCAATTGGCTGAGCTGTTACTTTTATTTTTAATGTGCCATTATCTGTAATTATATCATTTTTTGAAGAATTTGGTATGATTTTTACTTTTATTTGCAATTCGTTATTATTGCTTTCTGTCAAAATTTCTCTACCCCTTCTTTTGGAATATCATAACATATTCGTGTTTAAAGATATAAAAACCGCCGGCAAGAGCTCGGTATCTCCATAGATTTGCTGTTTTACCCTTTGCTCTTTCATTTCCTTGCATATCTTTTATAATAATTGCTTTTGTTAAAAATCCGATTTTGTTCATCCTTGCCATACACTCAAACCCAAGAGGAATGTGTTGAGAGTTCGCGTATTTATCACCTATTATGAGGCAAGCAAATCTTCCTTTTTCCAATAGGTCATATCCGTTTTTGGCAACTTTTTCAAACAAATCGTAAAACTCTTCCGTCGTTGCACAATTTGATAAATCTTCTTTCTTGTCGGAGAATTTTATAATATCGTCATATGGCGGATGAAGCATTAATAACTGTGCTTTCTTTTCTCCCATAACTTCAAGACGAGTTTGTATTTTTTCTTTCGCAAGCTCGCTTGCTGAATCTGCACAAATAATATTAACATCCGTTACTAATTGTTTTGAAGTGAACTTTTCGGAAACGGATTCTGCCAAATCTTCTTTTAATTCAACACCTATGCAGCGTCTTTTCATATTTACGGCTTCAATGCCGGAAGTGCCGGAGCCGAAGAATAAATCGAGTACGATATCACCTTTCTTGGTAAATCTTTCATACACCTGTTGAGCTATCTGCGGGATATAATTCCCGTGATACTCATTAGAATGCCCGCCTTCTTTTAATCTTGACGGAAATTCCCACAGGGTATCTGTTTTTACGTGGTCATATTTTTTCCACTGCTTGAGGTTAATGTCGCTGTAAGTTGTTGTTTTGATTTCACGGTCATCAACTACTTTAAGTTTTGCTGTTGATTGAGCTTTTTTTTCTTTTAAATTTGTTTTAGCCATAATTCTTCCCATTTAACACTCTTTTAGTTTAAAAGATTTGTTAAGTTTTGTAATCAAATAAATAGAGGATTTTCAACAGTATCGGCTAACCGGATAGGATAGGTTCTAAAAGAACAATATTATGATTTTGGGTAATTTAACAAATTGAGTACAAGTTAGCATAAGGTTATGAAGCTAAATTCTTTTTTTAAAATATTAAACAGAAAAATTAATAAATACGACAGAGTTGCAACGAATCCTTTTACCGATCCAAGACGAATGATTATTGTTTGGGTAGAGGATGATGCGATAAGTGATGCAAATGAAATGAGGTCAAATGAGGTAAATTCCGATTCTGATAATTAGATATAAAAAATAGCAAATATAGAAAGACCGTCTGTGTGCGGTCTTTTGTTTTAAAAATGCACAAAAAAAAAGAGTCTGAATCGACTCTAAAAACTTAATGTGTGTGAAGTGTAGTAGAAATTTGTGTTAAATATCCTCTACTTATAATAAGTTTTTGGAACTCAAATAATTGCCTTTTCCCTTAATATTTCTTAACAAAGCTAATTAAAAGACAATTATATAGTGATTAAACTTCTGCTTTACCGGGTTCAATGTCAGCATAATATCGATCGTCTTCAAGCGATTCAATAGCCTTCATTACACCTAAACGTCCTGCTTTTAATTGTAAATCTGCCATCCAAGATTGGAATGCGTAGGTAATCAACAGCGTAAACGTTGTCCAAGATATGCCGGCTATTGCGAGTGCTTTTTTAACACCAGGTGTCACGAACATATTAGTAATTTTTCCGCTTGTAACGTATTTTATAAATTCGTCCGGATGTTCATTAAATTCTTTAATTAAAGCATCTTTAATTGATTTGAGTTCTTCTTTTGGTATATTATTTAGAATTGTTTTTAATTTTGGCAGACATTCCTCAACTGTAGCTTTGTCAATCTGGCAGATAAAGTTCGGCATTTTTGTCATAAATTCTTCAAATTCTTGTTCTGACATAGTCTTAATCTTAGATTCAAGTTCATTCAACATTTTTTCCGGATTAAGTTTTAAAAGCTTGCCCCTTTCTTTTAATGCTTTGACAATATCCGAAATTTTGATGGTTTTTACGTTCTTTATAGCTTCACTTACACCTGTAAGAACCGGTTTAAACTGTGCCACCAACGGCTTTATGCTATCTGCAAAACCTGTAATGGTTTCTTCGGAAATTTTAGTTTCAAGTATTGAATCGAGTTCACCTTTTAAGCCTGCAAATTCTTTGTTTTCAAAAATTGCCTGAAATTCTTTGTTTTCCAATAATTTTTTTATTTCAGGGATTTCTCTAATCTTTTTGTTTTTATATTTGTTCAGAATTCTATTAATTTTTTCTTCTGTGTCGGCTTTAGTAAATTCTTCAAGTTTTGAGGTAAATTTATTGAATAATTTTTTGCCTTCGGCGGATATTTTTTCTGTTAAGCTGAATGCTTTCAGATAATTTTCTCTGGTTAACAAATTTTGTAAATCTATTTTTAAACCGAGTTCACTCTGGATTCCTTTAAGATTTATGCCAAGTTTTTCAAAATTAATGAATTTACCAAGTTCTTCCACAGCTATATTAAAGCTTTCATCTGTCATATTTTTGACTCCTTTAGGATTCAAAATGATTTCCAGCATATCGGCTTTTGTTTCTTTGCTTGTTGAATATAATTTACCCATAAATTCTCGTTTTAATTGGAGCGCATCGCCCTTATTTCCGATACCATACTTATTAAGCAGAGAATCAAGCTTGTACAATTCACCATTAAGCTCTGCCTCGCTGAGTTTGCGGATTTCAGACGGTACGGTTTCCATATTCTTGCCTATTTTTTCAAACAGCGTGTATATGGAATCATTCTGTAAGTCGGTGCCTTTCAATACGTGACCGAGCGGTTTTGTTTCAACCGTACACTTTTGAACTTTTACCGGAATATTATTCTCAACAGATTTTAAATATTTTTTGAACCATTTCTTATTGGCGATTTTACTGGATTTAGAAAGTTTATCCACAATTTTTTTGGTTATTGTTGATGGTGAAATCTTTCCGTTAGCTATTCTGACTCCCAATACAACCAGCGGCGTAAGCAGTAAACCGATTGCACCGTAGGCAATGAAAGGTTGCGCTATTTCTGTAGCTGCTTCCATTGATTCTGAGTAGGTTTGGGATTTGTCGTCAACTTTTTCAAATGTATTAAATAATTTTCTTTGTAAATTCTTTGCATTTCTAAGCTGTTCTTCTGAAACCTCTTGTTCTACAAGAATTTTATGGAGTTCCTGATTGTGTTTAAATTCGTGCTTTTTATACTTGCTGTATGCAAAGTACTGCTTGATTACTCTTGGTATAAATAAAGCATATCCTTTAAATTTAGATTCTTTTTTCTCATCATTTTTGATATCTGAAACACTATTGTACTCGGTATCGGTGTAACCTATAAAGTTTGACGGGTCTTTTTCAAGTTCTCGTTTAGCAGTATAACGGCCGGCTCTTGCGGCAGATTTTTGCAGTTTTAATCCTAAAAACATGCCTGTCAAACCGGTAATAATGGTGCCGATTCCGCCAACTATGATTGCGGCGCCTTTTTTGTGTGCAAGAGCTCCGTTTAAGTAATATCTTATTTTTGTTTTCATATGACTGAAAGTTTCTTTAGCAGATTTTTTTACTGCATTATCAACTTTCGGAATAGCTTGGTTTGCGTCATCAGAAATTGATTTGGCAAGTTCTACCCATTTCAGGTTGTATAAACCCTTATTTTTACCGTTTAATGCTTTTAATTCTTCGCTAAGATTTTTTGTATTTTCAGAGCATTTTGATTTGATGAAATTTCCAACCTTTTTATCAATAAATCCTGTTTTTTTGAAAATCCAGCCTATAACACCGCCGACAGCTGCACCCAAAAATGGTGTGCCGCCAATAAGTACTCCTGCTGCGGTTTCCATGTTTTCAGAATATTTTTCCGCCTCATTATTTATGATTCTTACGGTTCTTTGGATAACATCTTTATCCCGCTGTGCTTGTTCGATTTCTTCTTGTGTAAGCTCACGCTGTACCATTTTTGATTCATCGGTATCGTTTGCGATTGCATTTTTGTATTTTTTCTTATCTTTTAGTATTCCGACAATACTTCTAAAGAAGCCCTGATTAAGTTTTTTGTTTTTTCTTTTTTCTTTTAATCGTTCCGGATGTTCTCCGAGCTCTTTTTCAGCTTCGGAAATCTGTTCTGGAGTGTAGACTACAAAATTTTTGGGATCATCGAGTGATTCTCTGGCCTGAAAACGTGCTATTTTTGAGCTATTGACCTGTAAATTGGTTGCCCATATTTGCGCTCCCACAAATGAAGCGAGCAAAGTTGCCCCGACTCCGAGCCAGCCCAATTTGATTTTTGTATTTGCACCCTTAACCTTTGAGAGATATTTTTTATTTATGGCTAAAGCTTTATTTTTCAATTCGGGATCTTTAATATTTTTTACTTTAAATTTGCTTTTTAAATCATCCGCATAAAACCTTCCTGAATTCTTGGTATATCTTTTATTATATTCATTTATTTTTTCTACGAGCTTTTGTGCTTCGTCGCTATTAGCTATCTCATTAAATTTTTCCGCTTTGATATTTGATTGCGGCGCATGAATGTATCTTGCATTCAGAAGCCCCGCAATGGCAGTTCCGATAAAGGGAATTGCTGCTACCAGCGGCTGAGTGGCTGTTTCAACGTTTTCAGCGACGCTTTCCGAATGGTTATCCATCACGTCAATAACTTTTATAATGGTTTTTCCGTAATCAGAAGCAGCCTTTAATTCTTCTTCCGTCGGAGATTTTTCACTCATCAATTTATTACGACGTGCTTTGTCATCGTGTTGCTGCTGTTCCCATTTTTTAAAATTATGCCTGTTTTTTCTTACTTCATTGAGTGATTGAAAAAATTCCATTATTTCCCCCGGAAAAATTTATTCCCATATTATTAAAGTCTTCAAATAAATATTTTTTGCCTTTTTGTTTAACAAAACTTAATATTAGCTTGTCTTTTTGGGAGGAAACATTAAACAAGTACTATCTGTGAGGTATTTATATGTTTCTGACAAATTTGTTTAACTTAAGGAAAGCTTGTTCACACGACAGTATTACACCGGATATGGAATCAGGATATTGTCCGGATTGCGGCAAGTTTATTAAAAATGAATGGTATATTACACGTTGTACTTGCTGTGGTGTAAAACTGAAAAGTGTTGTTATAAAGGGTGAGGTACAGCCGCTTCATAATTATTGCTCAAATTGCGGTGGGGAAGAGTATTCTGTCGAAAAATTAAGCAAGATAAATTTTATTGATATAAATTTTGCTGTTTTACAAAAGAAAGAGATTGAAAACGGTGTTAAACCTTCAGATTCTACTATATGCTGGCAGGAAAGAACAGCTTCGCAGCCAAAATTGCTAGTACAATACCTGTAATATCGGCAATGATTCCTGTTAGTATGGCGTATCTGAATTTTTTAATCCCGACGGAGCCAAAATATACTGACAAAACATAAAAAGTAGTTTCAGAGCTTCCTACCATTATTGCTGCAAGAAAAGTTACAAAAGAATTTGCACCATTTGTGGCGGCAAGTTCTGAGAATAATCCTAGTGTGGCCGAGCCGGAAAGAGAACGGGTGAACATAATAGGTATGATATCAGTGGGAATAGAAAACCTCTCAAGTACGAATCCGAATAAAGAGCCCAGCCAGTCAAGAGCTCCTGAGGCCCTAAACATTGATATTGCAACAATAAGTGCAACAAGATAAGGTATTACGGAAATAGATACTTTAAACCCGTCTTTTGCGCCCTCGACAAATTCTTCATATACAGGAACTTTTTTCACAATACCAAAGGTAAGAATTAAAAGTATTAAAACGGGAAGTATGGCCAATGATATTTTTTCAAACATTATTCTGCCCCTCCGATTTTCCATACTTTTTTAAGAATTATTGCTGTTATAATTGCAGTAATAAAAGCCAATGTGGTTACAATTAGCGTCGGTATTATAATTTTGGTTGGATTATTGCAGCCAAGTCCGGCGAGAACAGCGATAACGGTTGCCGGTATCAATTGAAAGCCGGCAGTATTCATGCCCAAAAACATGCACATGCTGTCTGTTGCGACATCTTTTTCCTTATTATCTTCCTGCAATTCTTTCATAACCTTTAAGCCGATTGGAGTCGCCGCATTTGTCAGTCCGAGAGCATTAGCACTGATACTCATTGTTATGTCACCAATGGCAGGAGAATCTTTTTTTATATCGCTGAATAATGGTTTTATAAGCGGGTAAATTAATTTTGAAATATGTGTTATAAGTCCGGATTTTTCCGCAATCCTCATAATTCCAAGCCAAAAAGCCATAATTCCGATAAGAGAGAATGCTATTTTTACTGCGATGTCGCAGCCCGAAACTATTGCAGAAGTTATATCTCCGAGCTTGTTATTAACGGCTCCGGCAATTATTGAAATCCCTATCAAAAAGAAAAATATGTAATTCATATAACAATATTAAAAAAAAATTTACCATTTGTCACTATTTTTGTATTATTATATAATTGTTGATGTATAAGATAAGATGTGGGATAGTGGTTTTATGGCAGATATTGATAATTTGGCGGAGATTAATGAGAACTTTGACACAGTTAAAACCCTTTTAAACTCTATAAGAGCGCAGGGTATTTTGAATACTTCTGATGTTGATAAATTGCTCAGCGGCATAAATGCCAAGCTGGAAAAAATAAACACGGAAGAAGATATTGATTTAATCAAAGTTTTTCTTACAGAATTGAAGAAAAGCTTAGATGAAAGATATGGTGTTTTGGTTTCAAAGTTCGGGGCGATTGAGTCTTTATTTTCGAATCTTTTGAAGAATAGCAATGAATTAACAAAAGCGTCTGAATTGAAAGAACTTTTTGACATTGTTGCAACAAACTTGTCAGTTTTTTCACGTGAAGTTGTTTCTCAAAAAGAAGCTCTAACAGATATAACACTGCGTTTAGATGCTTTGAGATCAGATGATTCTCAGAAAAAAGATATTATAAAAAATATAACACTTCTAAAACCGGATTTAGACAGATTAAATAACGGTTTTGACACAATTGTCTTGAGCTTAAATGATAATTTCAAAACCCTTGCAAAAACCTTGTCCACTATAGATAAAACAGAATATTTAGACAGATTTTCCGGCAGTCTAAATAATATCGAAACTTCTTCGGCCGCTTTATTATCTGCATTGCAAATGTTGGATAAAAAGACAGGTGATGTTGATAATTTGGTAAAAGAGTTGGCAACAAAATCAGATATTGAAGCTACGGGAAGAAATATATCCGAATTAAAACTCTTAAATCAGGGTATTAGCGAATCTATAAACGGAATTAATAATCATTATTCAAAAATTGATGGCTTGGCAGATAAAATTGATGCGTCAGTCAATGTTATTGCCGGATTGAAATCGCTCTTAGAAGAAGCAGAAGATAAAAATGAAAGGGTTGTCTTAGAAAATATTGAAAGATTAAACAATCTTGTGGATGAAATTAAAGATAACAGATCTTTTGAAGATTTTAAGGCAGCACTCGTTTTAGGTTTGAATGAAATTTCCGAAAACTTTGCCGCTGCAGATAAAAAGTTAAATTTAAATGCAGAAGTGGCTGAGTCTGTTCTTGAAATGCTAAGAACTCTCGATGTAAATACGAGTTTTAGTCGTATCTTATCAGCCATTGAGAGTGATAAATCTGAGATAAAAGGTCATATAGAAGATAAAATTCAGGATTTTAAATCACTGAGTGAATCGAACTTGTCTAAAATTGTTCAAAACATTTCTGTCAGCGCAGACGATTTAAGTGCAAAAATGGCACAAAGTAAATCTGAAATCTCAGCAATATGTGCTGATGGTTTTGGTTCAATTGTCGGCGACATTACGGAATTAAAAAAGACAGTTACAGAGTTAGATGAAAATAATGTTTCTTCGAATAATGCAATGTTTTCAAATATTACTGACAGATTTAATTTGTTTGAATCTGCATTGAAGGAATCTTTGGAAACCCAAGAAAATGTTGCGAAAAACGCTGCAGAAAAGCTTTGCGAACAAGTTGAGAATATTAAAAACTTCTCAGGCGTTTTGGATTATAAAATGGATTCTTCTGTTGTTGAAATTTCAAATATGAAGATGATGTTTGAATCGTTAAAAGCTTCTGTTGACGATGTGCTGGCGCTTAATTTCGTAGGAACGGTTAAAGATTTACGTGCTGATATATATGCATCAAAGCAGGATTTATCAATAGCTTTAGATTCTTCTTGCAATAATGTATCAGAAAATGTAAAAAATGATATAAACAGTAAATATCAGCTAATTATCGGTAAACTGGATTCTGTAGAGGACGAATTTACAAAAACACAAACGGCCGCTTTGAATTGTGTCAAAGACATATTGGATAAAGTTATGGCTTCATTGGTTGATATAACTTCCTACGTAAGTGAAGCAAAAGAATTTCCACTAGAAGAAATTGATAAAAAAATATCAGGCATTTCTGATGTGGTTAAGGATGCAAATCTTAACTATATAGATGCGGTTCGCGATATCGTTGAAGTTATTCGTGTTCAGATAGAAAATGACATAAAGAGCATTGAGGAAGATGCAAACAGACGCATGAGTTTGATGAGTGACAAGCTCGATAAAAATACTGAATATTTAAAAGATGAGATAAGAACATCCTGTGAAAAACTTCTTGAAAGCTCCAAGTTATATGAGGAAATTAAAGATTTAATTAATTTAAATACAGTAGATAACAGCAACGGTTTTGAAAAAATGTTGCAAAACATCAATAATGTTAACTCGGAGTTTGATAACAAGTTATCAGTTTTAAAATCCGCTTTGTTAGATAAAATTACGGATGTAAAAACAGAGTTCTTTAAAGATAGTGCTGATAAAATAAGTGAAGTTAAGCTCGAGTCGGAGGATTTGCTTAGCAAGAATGTTCAAAAAGTTTCCGATATTGCAGACGATTTAAAATCAAATATAATGAGTGTTGCATCTAAAAATGACAAAACGCGTGAGGCCGCTCTTGAACAGATGCAAGTGGAATTCAATGACATAAAAACAAAAATTGAAACATTGGCTGAGGATAATTCCGGATCAAGAACAGGTGCTTTGGCTAAAATACTTGAAAATTTTGTCAGCTTGAAAGATTATTTCCAATCGTTAAATTCTCAAACTTCAACAAATATCGATAATAAGATCGAAATGATAATTGAATATTTTGAATCGGTTAAGGCAATATTGAAAAAAGTCGATGAGAATGTTGATGGAGATATGACAAGACAACTTTCAATTATTGAAAGCAATTTCGAATCATTAATTTCTCAAATGACAATTTTAAATGAAAAGGCCGAACAATCTCTTGTCGAAAAGATTAATGACGAATATAAAAATATATCTTCGCAAATCGATGAAAATGTTACACAAAAATTAGAAGAATATAAAACTAAGATTGAGTCTATATTTGGGGAACTACTTGAAAAGACACAGGATCAATCTTCATACATGCAAGAAAAGATTTCCGATATCAATTCGGTAATGATATCTGTATGGAATTCTCAATCTGAGAAGAATCATAAACAAATTGATGAAATCGCCGATAGGTTAAAAGGCATTTTGGATAATAATATTGAGGCAACATCGGCTGATTATGCAGTTCTTAAGGAAAAACTTGAGGGATTTACCGAAGATTTGAAATCGACTAACGAATTAATGACACAGAATCTTCGGGCACAATTAGAGGACATGATGAAGTACATGGATTCAATAATTGATGTACAGACTCAGGAATCAGATGCGCATATTGATGAATTTATCAAGTTAATAAATGAGCTGATGACCAAGAATAGTGAACTTGATGATAAGATACAAGCTTTGCAGGAAAGCACAGCTAATTTGAACCAAAATGTTGAAGAAAAGTCATCTGTTGGGGTTGAGGCGATAAATGCAGCGGCTGCAAAATTATGCGAACAGTTAGAACTGGAAAAAGAAGCAGTATCTGCGGTAAAGGATTTTGTATCAAATGCAATGCAGAATAAATTAAAAAATATTTCTGCCGACATAGAAAAAGAAACTGACGCAATTATAGCAGAATTGATGGAACAGTTTGAAATTATTAAACAATCTCAACAAGACGTTGCCACTCAAATAACTGCCGGATTGGAATCAGTAGTAGAAACGCACGTATATAACAATATCGAGGATTTAAAATCATATCTTGATATAAAAACCGATAATTCCGTATTGACGGAAAAAATGGATAATTTAAAGGTGGAAATAACTGCATTGATGGATAATGCGGTTACGGATTTGGATAAAATGTTGAATGCGGATGTTTTCACTTCTGCGCTTTCGGATTACAGAGTCGCAAATGAAATTCTTATAAATTCTGCTGTGGATCGGATTAATGAAAAAATTGCAAACTTCATTGGCGAAACTGCAATGCATACTTCTGAAGAGCTTGGGACAGAATTAAAGAGCATTGAAAATAAACTCGCCATGTTTGATAAGGGCTTTGTAGATACAATTGTTGATAAATATGAAGAAATAAAACTTGAGTCTAACAAGTGCAATGCTTATCTTGATGAAGTTAATAAATTGGTTAAGAGTGTATTTACTGAATTTCAAGATATTAAAGGCGATTTGAGTTCTACTATAGGCAGATTGTCCGATAATATTAAGATTCTTTCAGATAATACAAATTCCGGACTTAAACAGTTAAATGATTGCTTTGAACGTTTACGTGCTCAGATTTCAAATCGAGCTTTGGATGAAGCATTCCAAGCATCAATAAATAAACAAATTAATTCATTAGAAGATTTAATTAAAGAGCAATCTTCATACATTGAAGATATAAATGACTTATGCGGTATCTCTTTGCCTGATCTTACAGAATTGGGAACTATAATAAAAGGTTCGGTACTTGAATCATTGGATAAGCTCAATCAAAAAACCGAAGATATTTCGGATATGATGGGTAAGCAAAAGTTAGCGGAATCAATTGAAGCTGCTTTAAAGAATACTAAAGCAGATATTATAACCCAGTTCTTAAACATATTTAATCAAATATCTTTTGTTGCAGAGCAAGAGGAGATAATTGATTACATACAAGACAGACACGATGAATTGATTACAATTCTGAGTCATATAGTAACAACAACATCTGATTTATCATCAGTAAAAGACAGTGTTTCTGTAATGAGCGACAAAATGGAATCGCTTCGCGATGAAATTGGTCAGATAAATGAAAAAATAACGAATATCATTTCGGCTGACGGAGATGTTGATTATGTATATAGTCTTCAGGATTTAGAGTCAGATATCGCTAATTTCAGAATAGTTCTTAAAAATATGCAAGATAATACGCCTGAGTATGGAAATGAGCTTGAAAATTTAATGTCTTCAACAGAAAAAGTGTATAAACTTGTTGAGTCAATTAAAGACGAATTACCAACCAAAGATGCTTTTGAAAATCTTACCGAAGATATAGTAAGCATAAGTTCTCGTACGAATAAGTTAATACTAGCGTCTGATGAATCATATAAAGCATTACATGATAATTTGCAAGATTTTAAACTTGTAATCAATGACCTTGATGAAAGAACACGTAATTTCGCACACGAATCAGGTATGGACAGAATTGATTCCAAATTAAATGCTCTTAATACGATGGTTCAGAACGGGGCAAAGACTAATCAGGTATTTAATCAAGTATTTGAATATATAGCAGAGTGGATTGATAGTGCCGGCTCTCAAATAAATGCTATATCTGACAGAGTTGAGATGCTTGACGATATAGGTCAGATAAAAGTTATGCTTGCCGATTTGAAATCCGAAGCAGAGGATAATTCTGAGAATGTTGAACTTATTGAATCTTTGGGAAATGTTTTCGATAAACAAGCCAGAAAAATTGCCTCTCTTGAAGCGAAATTGGATAAAATCATTGTTGAAAATACTATAAATAACAACAAGAACAAGATTGACATGAAGCCGATGGAAGATACTTTAAACAAGTTCTTGACGGCAATTGGAGATAAAATAACTTCACAACAGGAAAAAATTAATACCTTAGAGACGCAACTTGAAAGAGTTGCAGGCATGTTGGAAGAAAAAGACACTGCTCAATTGACGAAAAAGATGGGCGGTATGGACAGACAAATAGCCAAATTAAATAAAAGTATTGAAAAAATAGCATCTCATGTTGTTGAAAAATAAACTACAAGAAATTAAAACGTTACTTAACAGCAATAACATTCTTACCTGCGAGGAGGAATGTTATTGTTATGCGGAAGATGCTTCAAATTTAATTAAACCGACAGCAAAGCCGGATTTGGTTGTATTTGCCGAAACGGTTGATGATGTTCGAAATATTTTAAAGTATTCATACGAACACGAAATACCTGTTATTTCCAGGGGCGCCGGAACAAATATGGTGGGTTCTTGCGTATGTGATACAGGCGGCATTGTTTTAAACTTTTCCAAGATGAATAAAATTCTAGAAATTGATTCTGTGAATATGACGGCAAAGGTTCAGCCGGGAGTCGTTTTGGGAGATTTAAAAGCGGCAGCGGAAAAAGAGGGCTTATTTTTCCCGCCGGACCCCTCGAATTATTCGGTATCAACTATTGGCGGGGCCATTGCCCAATCTTCCGGCGGGGCTTTAGGATTTAAATACGGAACAATAAAAGATTATGTGGTTTCTCTAAAGGTTGTTGTATCAGACGGACGGCTTATGACTTTGGGTGCGGATACTTCAAAGGATTCAGTAGGGTATCACTTAGCACAATTAATGGTGGGAAGCGAGGGAACTCTCGGTGTAATTGTGGAGGCAACGCTGAAATTGATTCCAAAACCCGATGAAATAAAGGCAATTTCTGCATATTACGACGATATTGCTTGCTGTATGAATGCTGTAAATGCGGTTATTGCCGGTAGAGTCGCGCCTGCTGCAATCGACTTTATGGATAATAATGCAATAAAAGCCGTTGAAGATTATACAAAAGCCGGTCTAAATACAAACAAAGAATGTTTGCTTTTGATTTCAATTGACGGCCAAAAATCTTCAGTGGAATATCAAACGGATATGGTAAAGGAAATACTTGAAAAATCTAATGCAACTGAGATAAGAATTTCTCAAAACCCTGATGAATATGATTTAATATGGAATGCCAGACGTTCTTCTTTTGCGGCTGCTGCGAGACTGGCGCCGGATGTTGTAACTGATGACATAATAGTTCCAAAACAAAACTTGGCACAGATGGCAAATATTTGTAAATCGATTGCCGAAAAATATAACCTGAAGATGTGTTTGATAGGACATGCCGGAGATGGTAATCTTCATCCGCAAATTGCCTTAAATCTCGAGAATGAAGCAGAGTTTAAAAATTGTGCTGATGCAAGGGCGGAAATGTACAAAGAAGTAATCGGGCTGGGCGGAACAATTTCTGCGGAACATGGTGTCGGACTTGAGAAAAAGGATTATATCAAGAACGTTGTTGACAGTACCGCTCTTGAGTATATGATAATGATAAAACGGATTTTTGATCCGAAAAACATATTAAATCCGGGAAAAATTTTTAATATAGATAATTAAATATAAGAGGTGGCTATATGGATATCGTTGTTGTTTATTGTACAGTGCCTAACAAGCAATTGGCTAAAGAGATTACAAAAGTTTTAATGAAGCACAAGCTTGCGGCGTGTGTATCTATGATAGAAAATATTAAATCCACATTCTCTTGGGAAGGTGAGATTTGTAAAGAAACAGAAGTTTTAATGATGATAAAAACACGACGTGCAAATTACGGAAAAATAAAACTCGTAATTGAGGATATGCATTCTTATAATATCCCCGAAATTATAGCACTTCCTATAGTTGATTGTTCCGAGGATTACCTTAAATGGCTGATAAAAGAGACAGAATCTTAGAATTATCAGATTATGCAAAATCACTCGGAATAGCCGTCAACATAGGTAAAAATAAAGCGCGTGGGAATAAGGGTTTTTTTAAAACCAACGATCGCTTTTACAGAATTGATATAGCGGAAAATTTGCCTGAAGATGAGGTTTTGCGAGTTCTTGTTCACGAGCTTGTCCACTATGCACATTATAACCATGATAAGAGCTTAAAATCTTTGGATTTTGTATTTAATGACAGATTTTCTGATTTCGAAGATGATTTGCTTACCCTTACAGTAGATGCAGTTCCCAAATATATGGCTGACAAGCTTTTTTCAGAAAGAAATTCTTTAAAAAATAGTATAAATGAATATTCAAAACTAATAAAAAGCATATATCCGGATATAAAATTAAGCGATAAAAATAACAAAATCGAAAAACAGATAAAAAAATCCCCATATAAATATTTACTAAAATATGACAAAGTAAAGGTTTTATCCGGTTTTTCATTTAAAATATTTTCAATTGATTCAATAAAGAAAGATTTTTCTGATATTAGTCAAGAACATATAAATTATTTAAAATTAAATTCTTTAAAACGATGCCTGAACCGTGTTAACGCTAAAATATCAAAACTAAACCGCTATTACAATTCACCTTCCGAATTATTAGCTCGTTCTTTCGAATATTTTATTTTTAAACCGGAATATATGAAGCAAAAAACACCCAAGCTCTTTGAATATTATGTGGAAAAAACCAATAAAATCAATATTATTTCTGATTTAATAAAATTTTTTTAAATTTTGTAAACTTTTATTGAATATCCAGCAAAAAATCTTTTTATTTGTTTTAATTTGTGTATAATAGAACAAGGAAGAAAAAAGATTAACATGTTACAAGACATATTAAATATAAATAAGACCTCCAACAATACAAGATACATGTCAAAAACGTCAGAATTAACTGACGCGCTTGAGGATTATTTATTTAATATTTTTGATAAAGAACTGAATGAACCAAATTCAGTTCTTTTGTCATATAAACCATTCGTAATAAAGAAGATTGCGGCATATATATCAGGTAAAATACAAATGCCCGCATCTATTGGTATTACGGGCGAAACAGCAAGCGGAAAGTCCACTATCACAATGGATTTGATTGAAACTATAGAATCTTTCGGGGCTGAATTCGGCATACCGGATATCATAACAAGGGTTAATACTGATGATTATTACTATGATCGTTCCGACATGGTAAAAGCCGCAGGAAGTTTTTCGGAGTTTGCTAAGCATTATGATCTAGACAGCCCCGATGCGTTAGAGCTTGAGCTTATGAAAGAGCATATAACAGAGCTTCTTTCCGGCAAAGAGGTTTATCTTCCTAAGTATGATATGAGCGGTACGGCTATACGATATGATAATCATACTTTAGCAAGACCTTCCCAAGTTATCATTTCAGAGGGCTTGTTTACATTGACAAACAAAGTCAGAGATGCTTTTAATTTTAAAATTTATGTTGATATACCCGAAAATATTAAGAAAGACAGATTCTTTATCAGGGCTAATGAAAGGGGTTTGGGCGATTCTGCAGAAATTATTTACGCAAATGCAAATAAAAAAGCAGATTTTTATATTAAGCCATGTAAGGATATTGCAGATATTGTTTTGTCGGGCGCAGCTGACAGAATTAAGTATAAAAACTTCTTAAATAAAATTATCGGAGTTATTCAGGAAATATACTTTTTTGAGTAAAAAGATATGATTAATTTACTTTTAGGAATCTCTGCAAGGATATTTTCAAACTCTTTTCTTAATGTTTTTCAGAAATTTCTGACAAATTCAGGTGAAAAATCTTCTGTTGTTAACTTTTACACATATTTAGGTTTGACGGTTTTTGGCTTTATAGTTTGTCCGACTTCGTTTTTCAGCCAAACGCTATGTATTAATGTTTTAATTATGGGTTTGTTAGGCGCATTGGGAAATTATTATATAATAAAGGCACTTTCCTTAGGCGATTTATCCGAATTGGCTCCTATAAATGCATATAAGCCGGTGGTTGCTTTAATTTTCGGAATCTTTATAGTAGACGAAATTCCCGGACTTAAAGAAATTTTAGGAATTATATTAATAATTATGGGAACAATTATTTTGTTGAGTAAAAAATTATCCAATTCAAAAGCCGTATTTTACAGGATATTGGCACTATTATTTTCAGGGGCAGAGGCATTATTTATAAAAAAAGTTATTTTACTTTCTGATATAAATTCCGCATTTTTATACTGGGCAGTTGCGGGGCTTATTTTTTCAATGTTTATAGCATTTAAAAATCCGTTAAAAATATCATTGCCCAATATTAAATACCAACTTATATTAATCCTTATGGCAGGAATAATGCAATATTCAACAAATTATGTATTTGCAAGGATGAATGTAGCGTATGCTTTAGCGCTATTTCAGCTATCCGTTTTGCTCAGTGTGTTTTTGGGTGTAAATATATTTAAAGAAAAAGAACTTGTAAGAAAGCTCGCCGGCTCACTAATTATGATATTTGGGGCAGCCGTGATTATATTAAACTAATTGGAATTCTCTGTTAATCAGGCGTCTTGTTTGGTTCTGAAAATCATTTTCTGAAACGTACAAATTCACAACCTTATCCAATTTCATAATATTGAACAGAGCAAAAATATCAGACGGTATATTAAAAATTGCAATTTGTTTCGTTTTGGCACTTGTTTTCAATGCCTCTATAAAATCAATAGTGCAGTCATAAACATACTTTAAGTCGATTCCGACCTGTCTTGTTTCTGCAGAAATTTCTTTTAATAATCTTGCGGATTCCCTATAATCCAACTTACCGTCTAAAGGGGCAAATATACATATTTTTTCATTGTCTCGAATTTCCATAACAACATAATAACGGCAATAATCTTTTAAGATAATTACCGTTAATTATGAATATTCTACAACTAAAGTTTAAAATGTTATTTTAAAGAATTAATTAAATCTGAAATAACAACTTCTTGTGCCGATATTTCTTCAATTCTCGCATTTGTTTGTTCAACGAGTTCTTTTGGCGCATTTGAAACAAATTTTTCATTTTTCATTCTGCCGAGAAGCGAATTTTTCTCATTTGTAAGTTTTTCGAGTTTCTTTTCCTGGCGTTTGATTTCCGAATCCAAGTCAATTAAATCTGCAAGCGGAACTATAAGCTTTGATGAAGAAACCACTGCTGTTGCGCTCTTTGGCGGAACAGGTGCATTTATCCCGGCATAAGATATGTTGTTAACTTTTGCCAATCTGTGAATATAAGATTCAATGGCCTTAAAGATTTCGAGTTCTCTGCCTTCGGAACGAATTTCAACATCAACGGTTGCAGAAGTCGGAATATTAAAGCTTTGTCTTACGTTTCTGAGTGATGTTATTGTATCAAATACAAGCTTCATTTCTTCCGCTTCGGTAGAATATACAAGCTCTTTCTTATAAGTCGGATATTCCGCAATTATCAACGCTTCCGGATTAGTATCTCTGCCTAAACCATAACCACCTTTTACCCCCTGCCAAATTTGTTCGGTTATATGAGGCATAATCGGGTGGAATAATCTCAAGGATTCATCAAGAACATATCTCAAAACTCTTTGTGTATTGAGCTTTAATTCAGAGTCGGCCAATTGAATCTTAGCTATTTCAACATACCAATCGCAATACTCACTTCTGAAGAAATCATATAGAGTATGTGCAATTTCGCCGATTCGGTATTCTTTCATATATTCGTTAACTGTTTTTGCAGTTTCATTAAGCTGATTAAGTATCCACTTATCAACCAAAGTTAATTTATCTTTATCAAATGGCTTATCGTCAACCCCCTCGAGATTCATTAGTACAAATCTTGAAGCATTCCAGAGTTTGTTTGCAAAGTTTCTTCCGTATTCAAACCTTTCGTCAGAAATTTTTATATCCTGACCGCCGTAGGTACAAAGTGAAGTCATAGTAAATCTCAAAGCATCGCAGCCGTATTTGTCAATAATTTCAACAGGGTCAATTGTGTTTCCTTTTGATTTTGACATCTTTTGGCCTTTTTCATCACGAATAAGTCCGTGGATATAAACTGTGCTAAATGGCGGCTTTTTAGTGAATTCTAAGCCCATTGTAATCATTCTTGCGACCCAGAAGAAAATTATGTCAAAGCCGGTTACGAGAACGCTTGTCGGATAGAATTTCTTGTAATCATCGGTTTCGGAATTAGGAAATCCCATTGTCGAGAACGGCCATAATCCGGATGAAAACCAAGTGTCAAGACAATCCGAATCTTGAACGTAATTTTCCGGATCTGGATTTTCTTTGGCAACAACCATTTCTCCCGTAGTTTTATGATAATAAGCCGGAATCTGATGTCCCCACCAAATTTGGCGAGAAATACACCAATCTCTGATATTTTCCATCCAGCCCAAATAATTTTTGGTCCATCTGTCCGGAATAAACTTGATTCTTCCGTCTTTAACGGCTACAATAGCTTCTTTTGCAAGCGGAGCCATTTTTACAAACCATTGTTCTGATAAAAGAGGTTCTATAGTTGTATTACATCTTTGGCACTTGCCGACATTGTGTTCGTGGTCTTTTACTCTTAGTAAGAAGCCCTTTAATTCAAGCATTTTTACTACTTTTTCACGAGCGTCATATCTGTCCAATCCCCAATATTCCTGAGGAACTTCTGCGCATTCTTTTAACTTACCCTCTCCGTCAATAACCCAAATTGGTTTAAAATTATGGCGATTGCCGACTTCAAAGTCATTCGGGTCGTGAGCCGGAGTAATCTTAACTGCGCCGGTACCGAAAGATTTATCAACATATTCATCAGAAATAATAGGTATGGTTCTGTTTGTCAAAGGTATGTATACATTTTTGCCTATGAGTTCGGAATATTTTTTGTCAGATGGGTGAACTGCGATAGCGACGTCGCCGAACATAGTTTCCGGACGCGTCGTATCAACAATTATTGCGCCGGGTTCATCAACCAGAGGATAAGAAATTTCCCATAAATGTCCTTGCTCGGTTTCGTATTCCGTTTCTATATCGGAAATAGCTGACTGGCATCTCGGACACCAGTTTACAATGTATGCGCCTTTATATATCAAACCCTTGTTATATAAGGTTACAAAGACTTCTTTAACTGCATCAGAACACCCCTTGTCAAAAGTAAATCTTTCTCTTGAACGGTCAAATGATGCACCTAATCTTTTAAACTGATTTAAGATGGTTGATTTATGCTCATTTGCCCATTCCCAAGTTCTTTCAACAAATTTTTCTCTGCCCAAATCGTGGCGTGTAAGTCCTTCTTTAGCCAATTGTTTTTCAACAACGTTTTGGGTAGCAAGCCCTGCGTGGTCAGTTCCAGGAAGCCATAATGCCTCATAACCGCTCATCCTGTGGTATCGGGTTAATATATCCTGTAACGTTCCGTCAAGAGCGTGCCCCATATGTAAAACACCGGTAACATTTGGAGGCGGAATTACAATTGTGAAAGGCGGCTTATTTGAATGTGCGTTTGCTTCAAAATATTTGCCATCTTCCCAGAACTTGTACATTTTATCTTCAGTTGCCTTAGGGTCATAAACTGTAGGCAAATCGTCTGTCTTTATCTTAGTTTCAACCATATCAATCCTCGCATTATATTTCGCTATGACTAAATCATAGCACAAACATAATAATTTATGTTTCTATACAATTCGGGATATAAAGTTTAGTAAACAGGAACGTCAATCGGATTTAATAACTGAACTTCAAGAATGTCGCCGGCATTAATTTTGACTTCTTGTCCTTTTCTGAACATATCAGCAACGCTGTCGCCCAAGAAATAGCCAACTCCACCCAAAAATCCGCCTATTGCACAGAAAGGAGTGGTTAAGTATTGCAAGCCGTTATGAGTATCCTTAACACTTATTCCGTAGTTGGTAGCTCGTTTTGTTATATCAACAGCTTTATCATAATTACCTTTAACGGCTTCACCATATCCGAGGTTTTTATACAAACCGCCATCATAGTATATTTTGTCAAATTTGCATACAGCCATATCTAAAGGTATTTGGCGGCCTGATGGTGTTACAACGTGGTCAAAGTCAAGGTACAATTTAGCGCCTCTGGAAAATCTTTTTGATGTTTTCAAATCACCTATGCTACCTCTTACTACTGAGCCCATCGGCAGTATAACACCTGAATCGCCTGATTGTTCATTTGTTAATCTGGCAGTAAATGAGTCTCCGATTCCACCGGCATAAGTATCTACTTCTTGTAAAAATTCCAACTGAAATCTCGTTCCGGCAGGTATTCTCTTGGTATTTGCATTTGCCTTAAACGGTCCCGCAAAAACAGTTGAGGCGGTAAACATAAGTAGTGTGAATAATATCAAAAATTTTTTATTAAGCATAAATCTCTCTCCCATAACTACAAAACAGTATACCACTATAAGTTTAACAGTGCAATTTAGTTTTTGAACTTTGAAAAATCAAATTTTTCGGGCATCCTTTTTATAAGTTCTGAGCCAACAAATGCTGTAATCGGAACGCAAATTACAATTGCTGAGCTTCCGATAAGTGCGGAAGCGATTTCCGTAACTACCTGATTCAAGTTTATAAATTTATAAAAATCTATGTTTGATGATAACAGCAAAAGCGGCAGTGCTCCGCCAATATATACAAGAATCAAAGTATTTGCCATTGTTCCTATGATATCTCTTCCGACATTCATTCCGCAGACAAAAAGTTCTTTTACTGTTTTAGAATTATCAACTGTATAAATTTCGTTTATAGTACTTGCAATAGACATACCAACATCCATTACGGCACCCAGTGTTGCAAGTATCATCATAGAAATCGTTATTGAAATAAAATTTAATTCGGGATGTGCAGAATATAAATAACTTGAATTTTCGTTGGCGAATCCTGTTAAATGTGCGAATTTAACTGTCAAAAATGCCATGAATCCGGCTAATATCAAGCTTAGTATACATCCAATCGTCGCAGAAGTGCTTTTTCTATTAAATCCGCCCACCAAATACATTGTTATTGCGGTGGATATAAGACATATCAAAATTGTTGCAATAACCGGATTTAGTCCAAATAAAATCATTGGAGCAAGTCCCCAATATATAAGAGCGCAGGTTAAAACAATGGAAACTAAGCTGTAAAATCCCTTACGTCGCCCTACATAAATAAGTAATCCGCAAAATATAATAGACAACCAAAGCAATACATCAGATCGTTTTATATCTTCTATTGAATAAGATAATGTATCTTCGTCTTGTTCAACATGCAATATTACCTTAGCCCCCTTTTTAAGCTTTATATCATAGTAAGGGTTTCCTGTTAGCATGTTTTCAACAAAAATTGTGTTACCCTTGAATTCTCCGTTAATAAGTTTTATTTCAACGGATTGCTTAGTTAAAATGTTATTATTTTCTTCATAATCAATATATTCAATGTTTTTGACAGTACCTACTTGCGAGGGCATAACTACCGGCTCATCACTTGCTCGGGCAGGTATGAGAAATAAGAATAGTGTAAGAATTATAAATAATATTTTTTTCATACTAGAATAATGTTTTTTGTTCTGAAGGTGCTTTTATTCCTAAATGTCTGTAGCCCTCCGGCGAAACCTTTCTCCCTCTCGGGGTTCTTTGGAGTAATCCCGCCTGAAGCAAATACGGTTCGCATACATCTTCTATCGTACGAACGTCTTCGCTTAGGGCGGCAGCAATAGTTTCAATCCCCACCGGGCCTCCGTCATACTTTTCGATTATAAGATTTAATAATGCGCGGTCGGTATTATCAAGTCCGAATTCGTCAATTTTAAGAATGTCCAAAGATTCGTTTGCAACTTTTTCGTCAATAATACCGTCATACTTAACTATGGCAAAATCAGAAACCCTTTTTACCAATCTGTTCGCGATACGAGGTGTGCCTCTGGAACGTATTGCTATGGCTTTGGCTCCTGCTTCCGTAATATCAATTTGAAGAATTTTTGCGGTTCTTTCTACGACTTTGGTAAGCTCTTCTATTGTGTAAAATTCTAACCGATGAATTACCCCAAACCTATCTCTCAGCGGACTTGAAAGTTCGCCCGCCTTTGTTGTTGCGCCTATTAGAGTAAATTTCGGAATAGGAACCCGCAGTGTCTTAGCCGTTTGACTTTTACCGGTTGTCATATCAATAATAAAATCCTCCATCGCCGGATAAAGAATTTCTTCGGCAACTTTATTTAGACGGTGAATTTCATCAATAAAAAGTATTTCACCGCCTTTTAGGGACATTAGTATTCCGATTATATCTCTGGGCCTTTCAAGTGCGGGGGCAGCAGTTATTTTAATATCAACCCCCATTTGAGCTGCTATAACACCGGCAATTGTAGTTTTGCCAAGCCCCGGCGGACCATAAAAAAGCATATGGTCAAGCGGTTTTTCGCGTTTTTTTGCTGCCTCAAGTATAACTTTTAATGTTTCTTTCAGCTCGCTTTGACCAATGTAATTATCAAAGTCTTTCGGCCGAATAGAGTTCTCAAAAGTTTGGTCATATTCAATAGATTCTGCTTTAATATTTGGATTCTTTAAAGCAGAATGTTTATTTTTAGTTTTAATCCCCGAATCATCATTAGATATAATTGTCATAACCTGATTATAGCATAATCTCTATTCTGATACAAAATTATTGACTTGATACTTTTATTATAATTAAATAATAGTTGTAATTTGGCAGTCATTGAGAGGCAAAATTGAATATTACTGACGAAATAATAAAGCTTAAAAAAGAGAAAAATGCGGTTATTTTAGCACACTGTTATCAGCCCGTCGAAATTGACGAGGTTGCGGATTTTGTCGGGGATTCTTTTTATTTAAGCAGAAAAGCTGCGGAAACAAATGCGGATATAATTATATTTGCAGGAGTTCATTTTATGGCACAGAGTGCAAAACTTCTAAATCCGGAAAAGAAAGTTCTGCTTCCCAACCTTAACTCCGGCTGTTTCATGGCTGATATGATTAATGTTGCCCAGCTAAGACAGTTTAAATCACAACATCCGAATATTCCTGTTGTTTGTTATATAAATTCAACAGCAGAAGTTAAGGCGGAATCTGATATCTGTTGTACAAGTTCAAATGCGCTTGAGATAGTTAAAAGTTTGGGAGTGCCGGAGGTTCTGTTCATTCCCGATACTTATTTGGGAAAATGGGTTGAGCACAAGCTCGGGAATGTTAAGGTTACCACATACAACGGTTTTTGTCCGACACATTTAAGAATCAGGCCGGAAGATATTGAAAATGCGAGAAAACAATACCCTAATGCAAAAATATTAACCCATCCGGAGTGTCATTGGGAGGTTTGCAAGCTTTCTGATTTTGTTGGTTCAACAAAAGAAATAATGGAGTATGCTCAAAAATCTGATGAAAAACGATTTGTAATCGCGACAGAAAAAGGTGTTGCAGACCGGCTTAACCGTGACAGCAAGTTATACGGTTGGGGTAAAGAATTTATCCTTATCAAAGATAATATATTCTGTCAAAATATGAAATGGAATACCCTTGAAGATATATACAATTCTTTAAAAAATGAAGAACACGAAATAACTGTTGATGGTAAAACAGCCCAAAAAGCCCGCATTTGTGTTCAAAAAATGCTTAATGTAATGATGGGGGTAGGCGTATAAATGAAAGTTTTGGTAGGGTTATCAGGAGGAGTTGACTCCACTGTTGCAGCATTATTATTGAGGCAGCAAGGTTATGAAGTAATCGGTGCTACCATGAAAATCTGGGGCAAAGACGGCATGGCTGCAAAATCCGGTCATAAGGATGCTTGTTACGGGCCGGATGAAAATGAAAGTATAGAAGAAGCGGCTAAGATAGCTGAGAAATTGGAGATTCCTTATCACGTTATTGATTGCGTGGAAAAATATGAATCCATAGTTTTAGAAAATTTTAAATCCGAATACAAAAATGGCAGAACTCCAAATCCTTGTGTTTGGTGTAATTCGTATGTGAAATTTGGTGCACTTCCTGATATGGCAAATGCTATGGGCATTGAGTTTGATAAATTTGCAACCGGTCACTATGCAGGGGTAGAGGTTGGGGCAAACGGGAGATACCAACTGGTAAGGGGAGTGAATCCGAAAAAAGATCAGTCCTATTTCTTGTATCGGCTTAAACAAGAACAGCTTGCTAAAGTAATTTTACCCCTCGGAAAATATACTAAAGAAGAAATACGCTCCATTGCAAAAGAAAATAAACTGGAAGTTGCAGATAAGCCCGATAGTCAGGATTTTTACGGCGGAGATTACAACGAACTTCTCAATTTTGAAGAAAAAGAAGGTAATATAGTCGATTTAAATGGCAAAATATTGGGTAAACACAAGGGCTTTTGGAATTATACAATAGGTCAAAGAAAAGGGTTGGGAGTTTCAGCCGCAGAAGCACTTTACGTATTGGCGCTCAGAAAAGATACAAATGAAGTCGTTGTCGGATTTGCCGATAAGACGTTCAATAAGGGGCTTGTCGCAAATAATTTAAATTGGGTTTCAATAGATGGTTTGTCAGAACCGAGAAGAGCTCAGGCAAAAATACGCTCTACTCAACAACCCGTTGATGTTGAACTCATTCCTCATGGCGATTCCGTGGAAGTAATTTTTGATGATTTGCAGAAATCAATTGCAATAGGACAATCTTCTGTATTTTATGACGGAAATCTTGTCTTAGGTGGCGGAATTATAGATAGTGTGTTTGATTAACACATCATTTTTCTGTAAATTTATGGATATCCTATATATTTACCCACCTCCCCCACTTGATTCTGTATTATCTTTGTGGTTATCTATAGATGAGCGGTTCGTATCCTCTTAGAATTGTTCGGGATAAAAGACAGACGGCTGGTTTTTTATCAAGCGAAATATAAATAAAAGAAGGAAAAAAGAATGTTAAAAATCAGATTGAAAAGATTGGGTGCAAAGAAATCACCATCATACAGAGTTATTGTAATTAATTCAACTACTAAGCGCGAAGGCAGACCTATTGAAGAATTAGGTTATTACAATCCTAAGACTAAAGATATGAAGCTGAATAAAGAAAGTGCTGAAGCATGGATTAAAAAAGGTGCACAACCTACAGATACAGTTAAATATTTGATAGCTAACTGCAATAAAGACGGTTCTTTAAACTATAAGAAAAAAGAAACCGTAAAATTGTCAAAGAAAGCAGCTGCTAAGAAAGCTGCCGAAGAAGAAGCAAAAGCTGCAGAAGCAGCTAAGGCGGCAGAAGAGGCAAAAGCGGCTGAAGAAGCTGCAAAAACTGAAGCAGAAGCTCCGGCAGAGGAAACTCCGGCTGAAGAAGCACCTGTAGAAGAAGCTGTTCCGGAATCTTAATAGAAATTATATTGATAAAAAAGAGTACCTTTCGGGGTACTCTTTTTATTTTACAAACAGATATGCATCTTTATTAAAATCTTTATTTACGTATTTTACAAAAATTTCCGACATATCTTCTTTTGGTTTTGTCATATAATTGCCTTTTTGCGGACTGGCTTTGTTTAGTGCCGCAATTTTTCGTTCTTCTCTTGCAAGCTGTTTTATCATGACTTTAGTGCCCCTCAGGATGGGAGGGACATCTTTGTTTTTTAAAATGTTTATAATGTCAAACAAATGCCACATAAGTATTATTGCCGTAACTTTTTATGGTTACAAACACCACGCTAAATATAACAGGTATGCTTAATTAACCTGATTATGTATTTTGTTTTGTACGGGCACACTCCTATCGTTTAGTTACACACATCTGTTGATATTAAAATAAAACAGTGTTATTAATTGCCATTTTTTTGAAAGATATTAACAAAACTTTACAAACTAATTTTTGCACAATTATACTTATGAAAACCTTTGAAACATCAAATTTGCAAATTATTATAAACTATTGTAAAATGACAAATATAATTTTAAAGGTAATTTAAAGCTTATGAACCCTGCTGACATATTTTTAAATATTTTCGTAATAGCATTTTTGCTATTTGTTAACGGTTTTTTTGTAGCTGCGGAATTTGCTCTTGTAAAAGTCAGAAAAACAAGATTAGAACAGCTTTGTAATGAGGGGAATTCTAATGCCAAAAGGGCCTTAAAATTAGTTAATCAAACGAACAAAATGCTTGCAGCGGCGCAGCTTGGGGTTACGATTGCAAGTATTGCATTAGGTTGGGTTGCAGAGTCCACTATGGTGCAACTAATTGAACCCTTGATAAAGTTGATACCCGTAGTAAATCCGACAGTTACAGCGCATGTTATTGCAGTTCCGATTTCATTTATTTTGGTAACATATTTCCATGTTCTGTTAGGTGAACAGCTCCCAAAGTGCTTTGCTTTAAGGCATACAGACAGTTTAGCACTTGCTGTTGCGACTCCTATGGATATGTTTATATCCTTGATGAAACCTTTTGTTTGGCTTTTGATGGTCAGCGGTGATAAAATTTTGTGTGCATTCCACGTGTCAGCAGAAGATGCATCTCTCGTTCATTCCACAGAAGAATTGGATATGCTTGTGGATGCAAGTTATAACGAGGGTGTTTTGAATGAGACCGAAACGGAAATGCTTCACAATATGTTTAAGTTTTCGGATTTAATGGCAAAACAGGCAATGACTCCGAGAACTGATATGATATGTATTCCAAATGACATAACTTATGATGAGTTGATTAAATTTGCGTTGGAAAATCAATATACGAGATATCCCGTTTATGAAGAGGAAAACATTGATAAAATATTGGGCTTTATTCATGTAAAAGATTTGTTCTCACTTGCTATGAACAAAGAGGATTTTTCAATGGAAAAACTAATACGTCCATTGATGTTGGTTCCGGAAACAATGACGTTGGACAACTTGACCATTGAATTTAAGAAAACTCACGGCCAGATGGCGATTGTTATTGACGAATTTGGAGGAACTTCGGGTTTAATAACCTTGGAGGATGTTTTAGAGGAAATTATTGGCGAAGTTCAGGATGAATTTGACGAAGAAGAGGAATTAAATATAGAGAAAGTCGGCGAGGATACTTATATCGCTAACGGAATGATGAGAATAGATGAGTTTGTTGAATACTTCGATTTGGACGAATCACAGTTCGAAGAAGATGATGTTGAAACGATTGCCGGCTTAGTTGTTAAATTATTGGGCCGTATTGCGGAAATCGGAGATTCTGTTTCCTTTAATGGTCTGACTTTCAAAGTTATTGAAGTCGATGGTGCAAGAATAACTAAACTTGAAGTCGTAAAAGAACCAGTAGAGGTTCAGCAAGAAAATTCGGAAAATTAATAAATTTTTTATGAAGAGAGGGGCGGTTTTGAATTAATTTCAAAATCGCCCTTTTGTTTGAATTTAATAATATTATTAATGACACAAAGCAAGTAAAACACCTGCAGCTACGGCAGAACCGATAACACCTGATACATTCGGCCCCATTGCGTGCATTAATAAGAAGTTTTGCGGATTTGCCTCAAGCCCGACTTTATTTGCAACACGAGCCGCCATTGGAACGGCAGACACACCTGCTGCACCGATAAGCGGATTAACTTTTGTTTTAGAGCATAAATTCATTAACTTAGCCATCAAAACGCCCGCAGCAGTAGCAAGAGCAAATGCTAAAACACCAAGTATCAAAATGAATAGTGTTTGAACGGTCAAGAACTGACAAGCAGAAAGCTTTGAACCTACTGATAATCCTAAAAATATTGTTACAATATTAATTAATGCGTTTTGCATAGTGTCTGATAATCTTTCAACAACTCCGCATTCTTTACATAAATTACCGAAACAAAGTGCGCCTAAAAGAGGACAAGCACTTGGTAAAAGAATTACGCAAAGAAGAAGAATCATAAGAGGGAACACAATTTTCTCTCTTTTGGAAACTTCTCTCAATTGCTCCATCTGAATTTTTCTTTCTGCTTCGGTGGTTAAAAGTTTCATTATAGGCGGTTGAATAACAGGTACCAATGCCATATAAGAATAAGCTGCAACTGCAATCGGGCCGAGAAGATTTTCTGCAAGCTTTGAAGTTACGTATATCGAAGTCGGACCGTCAGCACCACCTATAATACCAATAGACGCAGCTTCCGGAAGTGAAAAACCGAATAAGCAGTATGCCATCAACAATGCGCCAAATATGCCAAATTGGGCAGCCCCGCCTAAAAGTGCCATTTTGGGGTTTGCAATTAACGGGCCGAAATCGGTCATTGCACCAACACCCATAAAGATTATGAGCGGAAATAGACCTTTGTGAATACCTGCTTCAAATATGATGCCTAAAAACCCGTTAGGTCCTGCTATTTCTTCTCCCAATGGCATAGGGATATTTGAAAGTAAACCGCCAAAAGCAATAGGAACCAAAAGTAACGGCTCAAATTGTTTTTTTATACCTAACCACAGCAAGAACAAGCATATTAAAATCATTATCCACTGCCCGTGTGCTGTCAGAATTTGTTCAAATCCTTGCAATTCAGTATTTGCGAAAGCATTCTGAGCGGAATGTACAAATCCCATTATACCGGTGGAGTCCCAGAGCGTTTGAAACCCGCTAGCTATATCAACATTCATTTACTCCTACCCTCCTATAATTATCATTACTTGACCGGTAACAACTTTGTCCCCTTGAGAAACAAGTATAGATTTAACGGTGCCTGATACAGGTGATTTAACTTCGGTTTCCATTTTCATTGCTTCTACAACGAGTAATACATCACCCTCCGCAACGCTTTGTCCTTCAGAAACCTCTATTCTTAGAACATTTCCCGGAAGTCCTGCTTTAATTTCTTCGCCCTCACCTGATGAGCTTGATGATTTTTCTTCAATTCCGGATTTAACGTCAATTTCGTACGATTTTCCGTTAACCGTTGCCTTATTATCGCCATCAAGTTTTACGGCATAAGCTTTACCGTTAACCTTGATTGTATATTCGCCGCTTGCATTTGCTGATGCGGCCTTCTGAGCATCTGGCTTAACTTTATTAACCGATATTTGTCCCTTTCCGAGCAAGAAATCAATACCCTTGTCAACATTTCCGTCTTTACAAGCTGCTGCAATAAATAAGTTTTCGTCAGTAACAGGTAATCCGGCTGCTTTTAATCTTTCTTCCGCTGCTTTAATACCTTTTTCCGGATCTTTATCATTTAAATCTACAACTTTTTCTGTTGTTGGTTTTAAACCGGTTTTTTCTTCCGCCCACTTAACCAATTCCGGATCCGGTTCGCAGGGAGTCTTACCGAAGTAACCCAAAAGCATCTTTGCGTAACCGGGGTTTGCTTGTTCCCAAGGTTCTGCAGTAATTGCATTTAAGAAAGATTGCTGTGCATAGAATTGTGAAACAGGTGTAACAGATGTAGCGAACCCGCCTCTTTCAACAACTTCTTTCATATTTGCGATAAGTTTTGGAAACTTGTCGAGCATTCCCATATCTTTTAATTGGTTAACAGTTGTAGCGGTTGCGCCGCCCGGTAAAGGAGCTTGTATAAGTATAGGATTAACCGCAAGAGAAATGGGCGACAAAGGATAATCTTTCATGCATTCCTTAAAGATTTCTTCTGTTTCCATAATTTTCTTTATATCTAAGCCCAAATCGTATTCAGTACCTTTAAGAGCGTGCCACATAGAAATAATATCCGGCTGTCCTGTTCCGCCTGAAACCGGCTTCATAGCCAAATCGATTCCGTCAGCACCGCCTTCTAAAGCCGCAAGATAGGCAGCCAAACCTGTTCCGGCAGTTTCATGTGAATGGAAACGAATATGTGCGTCTTTCCCCAAAATTTCGCGAGCCATTTTAACTGTTGCATAGACTTTTCTTGGATTTGAAGTGCCTGATGCATCTTTAAATGCTAAGCTGTCAAAAGGCAATCCGCTGTCTAAAATATTTCTTAAAACTCTTTCATAGAAGGCAACATCGTGAGCACCTTCGCAACCATAAGGAAGTTCCATCATAGTAATTGTAACTTCATGGTCAAGTCCGTATTTTTTTATGCTGTTTGCAGAATCAATCAAATTATTAACATCATTCAATGCGTCAAAGTTTCTGATTACATTTACTCCGTGCTTCGCAAAAGTTTTTGCGTGCAAGTCAATTACGTCGCGCGGCTGAGAATTCAAACCGACAACATTTACCCCTCTTGCGAGTGATTGTAATTTGATATCAGGACCTACGGCTGCTCTGATTTTATCCATTGTTTCAAACGCATTTTCGTTACAGAAAAATATAGGCGCCTGAAATCTTGCACCGCCTGCTGTTTCAAAGTGCTTAATTCCCGCACTTACGGCTGATTGCAAAGCCGGAATAAAGTCTTCCACAAGGACTTTTGCCCCGAAAATTGATTGAAAACCGTCACGAAAAGACGTATCCATTACCTTGATTAATTTTGCCATTTTTATTTCCTCTCTTAAAATTAGATTCCTTTATTTACCCCGGAACATTGCGGCAACAATTGCTGCAGCAACTTCCGAATCATCGTTTGATGTTGTGGTTTTTATTCCCGCACTGGCCGGAACGGCTTCAGGGAATATTTCATTCAGTTTTCTGACAATTTTTGACATAAAAAACATTGAAACTATCATTAAACATAAAAAAGAAAGCACTGTTCCCATACCTATAAGCATGGCGGATAAACCCTCTATTAACAATTCATTCATAGAATATCTCCTATAAAAAGTATTTGTTCTTCATTATTACTATCAACTATCTTTAAAGCACCGTTATCGGTTATGCCTGCTGCTTTGCCTGATACAACTCTGTCAAAAACCTTGACGGATACTTCTTTATTAAGGAAAGATGCTCTTTTAATATATTCTTCCTTTATTAATAAAAAGCCCTCCTCAATAAATCTATCATACAACAAACAAAACTTGTCCGAAACTTTTTTTAGAAATTCTTCCTTATCCACAGAAACACCGGCTTCGATGTTCAAGGCAGTTGCCGGCTGATCAATTTTGTTTAAAATTTCCTTTGATGTATTTAAATTCACACCGAAGCCCAATACTATTCCGTCAAAATTTCCGTCTGAATTTGCGCCTTCAACTTCCGCAAGTATTCCGGAAATTTTTTTGTTATTAATTTGAATATCATTAGGCCATTTTATTTTCGGAACTGCGTTATATTCTTCAATAACTTGTGCAATGACCAAGCAAAGATATTGAGTAAGATTTGAATAAACATCTTCCATCTTACCTGACGGTTTTAGGACAATGCTTGCATATATATTATCATTTCCGATATTTGTCCACTTTCTGTTTAAGCGTCCGCGCCCTGCTGTTTGGTTGAAAGTATAGACAATCGTTTTGTCCTCAATCTCTTTTATATGTGATTTCGCCCATTTGTTGGTAGAATCAACTCTCTCCAAGTACAAATAATTCATATCACAATTATATTATAAAAGTTGTTGATTGAGTATAATTAAGGGCTTTTGCAGTTAATAATTCTTTTGTACTAGGAATAATTTCTCAATGGTATACTAACTTTTTATTATTGAAATTAGAGAGTTATATATTAGAATTAGAATAACAGGGAAGGTTAATCATGAAGTTTGATAAGAAGGCAGTATTTATACAAATTTTAGCAATACTTGGTTTAATAATTTCGATAAAATTATCGTTCATATATTATGATGCTAATTATAACAAGTATGCACTTTCAAGCTTTTGTTCAATAAATGATTTTATTGATTGTGACGGCGTTGCCAAGACTATATATTCACAGTTCCTCGGGATTCCTTTGTCCTATTGGGGAATATTTCTGTATTTAACTCTATTTTTCTTAACCGTTGTCGATAAGTTAAAACAGGTGCGTTTTTTAAAATTTTTAGAGGTTTTTAAAAATCCTTATGCATACATTACCATAATCGGAATAATTTCGTTTTGTTGTTCTATGGTTCTTGCAGGAATAAGCTTAAAAATTATTAAAAAACTCTGTATTTTATGTTTTATTACATATTTTATCGATTTATTTATTGCCCTGATATCATCAGACGGCAAGATAAGAGATATAATAAATTCGTTTAAAATAACATTCTTTGATTTTATTGACGGAGTTAAAAAATATACAAAGACGTTCATAGTGCTTGCTATTGCGGTAATTTCATTACTTGCATATTCAGGAATTACACTTAATTTTGTTCCTAATGTTAAAACGTCAAAATCGTTAATGAAATACAAAAAAATTAAGTATAATCCCTATCGCGTATCCGGAAACGAACTTGGGAATCCTGACGGAAATATTGTTATAGAGCTTTATTCCGACTATGTTTGTCCGTTGTGCTATATGAACAATATTATGCTCCATCAGGCAGCGAAAGAATACAAGAATATAAAAGTTATTCATCACAATTATCCTTTTGACAAAGAATGCAACCCATATTTAACTTTTAATATGCATCCAAAGGCATGTTTTATGTCTAAAGCTGCCATTGCGGCAAAAAATCAGGGAAATTATTGGGAAATGAGCTCGCTTTTGTACGAAAACCAGCCCAAAAATCAAGAGCAAGTGTTAAAACTCGCAGAAAAATTGAATTTTAACAGTGAGAAGTTTATTGCGGATATGAATTCCAAAGAAACGGCCGATATAATTGCAGATGAACTTAAAGAAGGTCAAAAACTAGACATTGATGCAACACCTACGATGTTTATAAATGGTGATAAGATTGTCGGGGTTAAGCCGTATTACAAACTCAAGGAAATACTGGAAGAACATGGAGCAACAAAAAAATAGCAAAATACTGATTCATGCCTGCTGCGGTATATGTTCCGGTTATCCTATATCTCTGTTAAAAGATATGGGCTATGATGTTACGGTTTATTTTTGTAATCCGAATTTGGATACCGAAGAAGAATTTAATCGCAGATTAGAAGCGCAAAAAACAGTATGTAAATCTTCAGGAGTTGAGCTTATTGTTGAGCCGTATAATCACAAAGAATATTTGGAATATGTAAAAGGCCTTGAAAACGAGCCCGAACGCGGTAAAAGATGCGAGAAGTGTATTGAACTCCGATTAAAACACGCAGCTAAAAAAGCGCAAGAGCTTGGGATAGATTTGTTTACGACCTCTCTTGTAATAAGTCCGCACAAAGATTTTAAAATGATATCTGATATTGGTGAATTGATGGCGTCAGAATTTTCTGTAAAATATTTATCCCAAAATTTCAGGAAACAGGACGGATTTTTAAAAACAAACAATATTTCAAAAGCATTGGGAATCTATCGCCAAAATTATTGCGGGTGTGAGTTTGCCAAAGGATAAGTTTTAGTTGTATACATTTAATCCGTATTATGATATTATAAGGTCTGTCGAGGAAGTATGAATGAGCTATAAGATATTATCAAAGAAAGAGCTTTGTGCAAATCAATATGAATTGGTTATTGATGCGCCTTATGTAGTTAGAAATGCTAAAGCAGGCCAATTTATTATTCTTCGTGCCGAAGAAAACGGTGAAAGAATTCCGCTTACAATAGCCGACGTTAACAAAGAAAAGGGTGAACTCACAATAGTATTTATGGCTGTCGGGTATACGACGAAAAAACTTGCTGAATATAATGTTGGTGATGAGCTTGTTGATTTGGCAGGACCTTTAGGTAAACCTACAGAGATAAAGAAATACGGAACGGTTGTATGTCTTGCGGGCGGTTACGGTGCGGCTCCATGTTACCTTATTTCTAAGGCGTTTAAAGATGCCGGGAATAAAGTCTATATGATTATGGGTGCAAGAAATAAGGACCTTATTTTCTGGCAGGATAAGATGAAATCTGCCTGTGATGAATTATTTATAACAACCGATGACGGTTCTTTGGGTGAAAAAGGGTTTGTAACACAAGTTCTTGAAAGAATTATGAATCAGGAAAAGGTAGACTATGCAATTGCAGTTGGACCGATGCCTATGATGCGTGCTGTTGCAAACATGACAAGGGATAAAGAAATTTATACCGAAGCAAGCATGAACCCTATTATGGTTGACGGAACCGGCATGTGCGGGGCTTGCAGACTTACAGTCGGCGGAGAAACAAAGTTTGCATGTGTTGACGGTCCGGATTTCGATGCCCATAAAATTGACTTTGACGAAGTTATAAACAGGTGTAAGATATATAAAGAAGAAGAAAAAAGACGCAGCGAAAATTGTAATTTACTTAAAATGACTTTATGATAAAATATTTAATATAAGGAGAAAGTTGTAATGCCGCAAGAAAAATTTATACCATTATGTCCTTTGATGAGTGTTGGCTCTCAAGTCGAGATAGTTTGTATGCAAGAAAATTGTGCTTGGTATCTTAAGAATTACAAGATTTGTTCCGTTTATATGATGGCGCACAATTCAATGTTGGATGTTCAAGCCAAACAAAAAGCCGCAAAACAGGGATAAAGTGGTAAATACATTTAAGACCGGTTATAAATAACCGGTTTTTTAGTTTAAGGGAGATTTTGATATGAAAAACACTGTCGTTATCGGTGCTCAGTGGGGAGATGAGGGCAAGGCGAAAATTACGGATTTGCTATCACAAAATGCAGATTTAATAATAAGGTATCAAGGCGGATGCAATGCGGGCCATACTGTCGTAGCAAATGGTCAGACGTATAAATTCCATCTCATTCCGTCAGGTATTTTGTATGATAAAACGACATGCTTTATTGGTGCGGGTACGGTTATTCATCCCGAATCTTTTGAAAAAGAATTAAATGAATTGAAAAATCAGGGCGTGGATTTCAAAAATCTTAAAATTTCTCCTTTGGCTACGATTACAATGCCTTATCATATAGAAGTTGACGGCTGGAGTGAAGCAAATTCCGGTAAGGGTAAAATAGGCACAACTAAGAGAGGAATCGGCCCGACTTATACGGATAAAATGGCTCGATGTGCTTTTAAAATACAAGATTTGTATTCCTACGAGGCATTAAACGCTAAAATTGAGATGATGCTTTCATTAAAGAACAAAACTTTAGAAAAAGTGTACGGTCTTGAACCTTATACGAAGGACTGTATTATTTCTTTATGCGAAACTTATGCAGAGTTATTTAAGCCCTATGTATGCTTTGAATGGCAAGACATGCTCAATCGCTTCAAAGATAAAACTATTCTGTTTGAAGGTGCTCAAGGCGTTATGCTTGATATAGATTACGGAACTTATCCATTTGTAACGAGTTCGAATCCCATAGGTGGCGGAGCTGCAACGGGAAGCGGATACGGACCGACAATGATTCAGGATGTTATAGGAGTTTCAAAAGCTTACGTTACAAGAGTTGGGGAGGGTCCTTTCGTTACGGAATTGACTGATGAAATCGGTAAAAAAATCCAAGAAGTAGGGCATGAATTCGGTGTAACTACGGGAAGGCCGAGAAGATGCGGATGGTTTGATGCTGTTACTATGAAATATGCTGTCCTTGTTGGCGGTGTAACTCACGTTGCACTTACTAAAATGGACGTGTTTGATGATTTTGATGAAATAAAAATCTGTACAGCATACAAAGATTGCAGAAACGATAAATTTTATACTTTGTATCCGACAGATGTATTTATCCACAAGTATTTAGAACCAGTATATGAAACGTTACCGGGATGGAAAACTTCTATTTCCGGGATAAAACGATATGAAGATTTGCCCGAGAATGCAAAAAAATATATCGCCAGAGTGGAAGACTTAATAGGCGCCCCAATTTCTATTCTTTCAGTCGGCCCCGACAGAGAACAAACAATATTTATATCTTAATGAATTATTTAAAAACAATAAAAAACGAGGGTATCCGACAATTCGAATACCCTCGTTAAATCTTCTAAAACTACTTGATAAGTTCTTTGAAAGATTTGCCAGCTGACCAAGCAGGTACAGTTTTAGCAGCAATCTTCAATTCTTTACCGGTTTGAGGATTTCTGCCGATTCTAGCAGCTCTCTTGCGAGCTTCCCAAGTACCAAAACCAACTAAAGTAACTTTTTTGCCTTTAGCA
>CAJOOA010000045.1 GCA_905236055.1 Candidatus Gastranaerophilales bacterium
TTAAGGCGAATTAGAGTAATACTCATCAAGAAGGCGTAAGATTTTTTCTTTATTCTCACTGGAAAGATTGGAATCATTGGCAACCGCTTGATAATTCTGTTGTTTCTTAAATTCACGTTCAGCCCACTGTTCATACTGATAGGAATCAGTAATATCTGGCGGCGGTTCCGAAGAAGGCGACAGATTATGTTGCAGTTCTTCCATTCGTTCCCTAGATTTTATAATATTGGCTTTATAGCACATAGCAAAACTAACCAAAGTTTCTTTTTGAGCATCAGTCAAACTTAACGAATTAATGGCGTCATCAATAGAAAGCCCGTTTGAAACCAGAGGAATCAAATGCACTCCGTATGTATTATAAACGTCACTTTCCATTTTCTTAGCAACTGCTAAATCATCTTCATCTACTGACACTATCGGATTAGAATTTGTGGCAGTCTTTGAAGATAATAAGAATTTTTTATCTTTATCGGCTGAAGGATTGATATTTTCACTGGAACATTCATCAGCCGAAGGTTTAAAGCACAGGATACCTAATGTATCTTTAGCCCACTCTGAAAGCTTTTCAAATCCACTCTTAGCTATTTCAAGCATATTTCCAGATTGGGAATGGCGATAAATTTTCTTGTAATCTTCACGGGCAAAACTGCCGACAGTAACAGCATTGGAAGGATTGGTAGAGTAAGAAACTTTTGTATATTCTTCGTTGGGATGTTCTTTATAGTAGGCATTAACCATTTTTTCAAGCCCCTTGCTAAAAGTAAAGCAAGGAATACCTTTGGTGGCAATAGCATATTCGCACCACAAATCAATATTGGAGGCAGTTTGTTTTTCACACAACAAATCAAATGGAATTTTGCCGCCAATACGCTTTACAGTTCCATTGGCGTTAAGATTGCTTTTAGCATTAAAAGAAGTCATTTCAGAATCGCCGCCGAACACTTCTGGCGAATCATAGCCCAGCATTTTAGCTAAATATTTACCGTCTTTAACTTCAAGCAAATCTCCTGTTTTACCGCGCCTATTGCCACAACGTTTGGCGTGTTCTTCAGATTTATAGCGGCTCAAAACAAGCCCATGCTTTTTAAAGGCGTCGTAGTAAGAGGCTGGAATCTCTTTGCCAACTTCCTTTTTATAATATTTGCTTACAAGTTCAACCCAAACTTCTTGGAGAGTCTCCTCATATTCGGAAAGCGTTTGAAGTTTATCACGTGGAATTAAAAGAATAACGTGATAATGGGGATGCCAACCTGCATTTGTCAAACGAACGGCGTCAGAATGCGGATCATTTGACAAATCGTTTCGCGCCGCCGCTACGCTTCCGCCACCGCTAGCAACCACTTCACTCGAAACATTACCTAAACTTGAAGAAACCAAATTATTGTTATCATCAATAGCAAACTCACTACCGTCGTTAAGCGTTTCCTCCATACGGCGGATAAACCCTTGCAAACCAATATGAAGTTTACGATTGTAACCAGCTTGACTGCTACCAAACAACTCAGACCACGCAAGACGTAAAGCCCGACACAACGGAGCAAGATAATCCCACCTATGGAACATAGTTAGAGTCATCATTACCGGTACTAAGTCAACCTTGTAACTCCAATCAATGATACGCTGAATACGAAAGCGATACTTTGCAAGTTCTTTCGGCGAATCCACAGGGTCTAGCCTTATACTGTGTGAGCGTTCAATATCAGCAATAAAAGTATTTCCTGTTTCTACAGAACGACGAACATCAACAATACCTTTAGAGTACGCTTTTGGATGTAGTGTACTATGGGAAAACTTCAAAGACGTAAACACATCGAGAAGAGTTTCAATTACATGCCTAGTTTTATTCCATTCTTTTCTGTCATCAAGTTGTTTAATGAGTTCAGGATAATCCTTAACAGAACGTAAAGAGAGAAATTTTTTAGAAAGACGTAACATTTTCCAAGGATCATATGGAATAGAACCAGAACCAAGAAATTCGTTAGAATGTTGATTTAATGCGGAGTGACAAACGGTATCTATAGTACCAAGATTAGCATTACCCCAATTAGTAACACCGATACCTAAGTAAGAACGGCGTTTACTACCGCTCATCTCTTTAAAAAATCCCACGCCGTCCTCACCTCCTTACCGGCTTTAGGTAAAATAAAAATGACACTCACTTTTTTCCGTGAGTGCCATTTTACAAAACCTCTTGCAAGTTTTTTATGCTTGCTTTATAATACGAGTGTACTACTCGGAATTCGCATTAACGTTTTTTCTTGAATTGGCCTTCAAGGAAAACTAGAATTGCAAAAACTTTTGTACTTGTGTATTAGGCGTACACGGAGTGCGTTAAAAGGTTTCGTGACGGTCATCACGGATCGGGTTCTGACGTTTCTCAGGCGTCAGAGCCTTTTTTGCATCTATAAATCTATATTAATACTGTCACTAAGTAACAAAGAGCCAATCTTTATGTAAAAACCAGTATACTTCAACCACTGATTTTTCCATATTATAAAATTTTATTTACTATATATCAAGCACTAAAATTTTTTTATTCCAAGTTATAGAATTTCTTCTGGAAAAATTTTATGTACTTATTAACCATCGTATGCGACAATTTCAAACTTCTTGCCAATTCTTCAACTGTTATATTTGAATGGTCAATTTATTCTTCATCCACGCCAAGTGAGTAGAAACGCATACATTCTTTATTAAAGAGCAAATTAATCGTTGTCGTTGGACCATTGCGATTTTTCGCAATGGTAAGTTCCGCCACACTTGAGTTTTCACTTTCCTTGTCATAGTATCCCTCACGATACAGAAACATCACTATATCAGCATCCTGTTCAAGAGTACCTGAATCCCGCAAATCTGCGAGAATAGGACGCTCATCATCGCGTTGCTCCACATTCCGACTAAGTTGGCTTACCGCAATAATTGGAATATCTAACTCTTTAGCAACCATTTTTAATTCTCTTGAAATTTCTGCTATTTCCTGAACACGATTACCCTTATATTCTTTAGCAGGTTGAATAAGTTGTATATAGTCAATAACAATTAAATCTAATCCGTGCTCATTTTTGATTTTAAGTGCTTTTGCCATTAATTCCAAAACTGTAATTCTCGCCGTATCATCTATAAATAACTTTGTACCAACTAAATAATTCTTAGCCTCAACTAATTCTTCAATTTCGTTTTTGTCAAAATTTCCTATGCTAAGTTTATTGGAATTTATCCCACTATAAGCACTCAAAATGCGGTATACAAGTTGCTCTTCACTCATTTCAAGTGAAAAAATCGCAACAACATTTTTAGCAAGTGCAGCGTTCATTGCCATATTTAAAGCCAGCGCGGTTTTTCCCATTGAGGGACGCGCTGCCAATAAAATCAAATCTGACTTATGTAAACCGCCACTCAATCTGTCAAGGTCTATAAAATGAGTAAGAACTCCGATAAATTTTTTAGGATTTTCAAGTGACTCGTTAATATTATTGAAAATCCGTTCTAAAATAGTCCCTACTTGTTCAGGATTCGTCGTTTGGTCGATTCTCTCAGAGAAAAATTCTTCAGACGTTCTACTATGCGGTATTTCTGAATAATCAAATGTTTTAATTTTTTGAGAATCAAAATCCAAAACTTGTACGCCGGACACTTCATTATTCCACAACGCATTAAATAACTTTTCTTTGCAATGAACTCTTTCAGCATCATTCGTCCAAGACAAAAAAACATCTATAGAATTGTAGTTGTTCCTCAAAGAATTTGCGCTTTCATTAATTGAACCAGAAAAAGCAATGATATTGCTTTCTCTGTCATACATAAGCCCCATCTTTTCATTAAATGTACCGAAAGCACTAGAATTTTCAATAAAAGCTATTTTTATTTCTAAAACTTCCAATGCAATTAAATTGCTCAACAAATTCAATCCAACTTTATTGAAATTGCCATGAAAAATTTTTGCTTGTTCAATCAATTTAGTTTTATCCACAATGTCACGGCAAGAAAGACCGTACTTAATAGCCGCAACGTCTTCAGTTGAAAGACGCGGAGCAGTAATTAACTGAATCTTGCCACCATTATCAAGTAATTTTAAAACACCTTTTGAGATTGCTTTAAGTGCATAAGATGAAAAAAATCCAACGGCTCTTTTATACATTATTGCTTGATTAAGTACAGGATTATAAAAATCGTTTACAATATCATCTGACAGAGAATGATATTCGCTTTTCAAAATTAAATTTAAAAAATTCATTACGTTCCTTTCTTGATTCTACCTTAAGCCAAGCCTGTTTAACATCTTCAAAATTCCACTGGATATCAGCTTCAGAAAATATTTCTTTAAATATTATATCAGAAAATAATGAATAACGCCACGAGATTAAATAACAATTCAAAGCAATAGTAAATTTTTAATAAAAAAAATAGAAGTTACGAATAGATGCAACTCCTACAAATAATTTTTAGTCAGAAATAAGACGATGAGCAAAGAGCGAGTGAAGAACGGAATCAAGAACCTTGAAATTATAACCAACATCAGGATCGTAGTTTTTAGCTTTTCTCTATCGGTTCCGGATCTCTTACTGTCAATAATGCTAAAGGTAAGAATATCTCTGTTTCGGAATCTAATGGCTCTTCTCACTCTTATTCCAGAACTCTCGATTTATTTTACGATAACAACTTTCTTTCTGACGATTTTACTCTCGATTCCGTTGTTGATGTTTCTGATACAAATTATTCTTTTGGGAAAATTTACTATTCTGATAACAACGATGAATTTACAGCTAATTCCGTTGTAGCGGCTTCATCAGATTTCAAATGATTATACAAGTCCGTTCCACTCTCGACCTTCGCGGTTGAGAGTTTTTTTTGTGCCTTGAAGAATTTCCATAAAAATAATTTGACTTAATATAATGCAAGCAATATAATTTCTCAAAAGGAGTGAATAATTTTGACTGTTTCTCAAGCTCAATTAAAAGCTAATTCCAAGTATCGTGCCAAAGTCTATGATTCATTAACTATTCAACTGAAAAAAGGTACTCGCGAAGATTATAAAAAAGCCGCTATTGAGCGCGGGCTTAGTCTTGCCGCTCTTTTTCGTCTTGCTGTCGATGAATATATTCAGAATCATGCGCCTTTACAAACTGAATAGCTCTTTTAAACCAATATCTGAAGGGAGGGGGTATTTTGAGTGTTGCTATTGATATTAGTCCTGATATTTTACTCTGGATTAAAAAACAATTATTACCACCTGATGTTTTAGATACTTTAGATCAATGGATTTCCGGCGATAAAATTCCTAATGTTTCCACCGTTCGTAATTTCAGCAAAAAAACTCATATTCCATTCGGATATTTCTTTTTAAAAACTCCTCCCATTGAAGAATTAAATATGGCTCATTGTCGAACCATTAACAGTTTGCCGTTACAAAATTCCAGTCGTGATTTAATTGATATTTTTAATTCTATGGTCAACATAAAAGACTGGATGTCTGATTATTGTCAACAAAATGATTTTAGCTATTTAGATTTTGTCGGTAAATTTGACGAAAACTCTAATATCGATTCTATTTCCAGCGATATTCGCACTACATTAGAAATTTCTGTAAATTGGTTTACAAATACTAAAAATCCCGAACAAGCTTTTACTTTTTTACGAA
>CAJOOA010000046.1 GCA_905236055.1 Candidatus Gastranaerophilales bacterium
AAGGAACGTTGCTATGGGTATGGCATCCTCACAAGCCAGACTCTTGATGCTGACATCGAGATTGCATGACGTTGAGTTAAAAGCTCAGCAACTTCAAAATGCAAAAATTCAGCTTGCAACGGAAGAAGATGAGATTTATGAAGAATATCAGAGAGCCCTTGATGCAACTACACTTACATTGTCTACATATGGTGACAGCGGAATTAATTTAACTAATATAGTAGCAACCTTTAATAATACTTTCTCCATTGGAGCAAATACACCGGCAAAAGTCTCTTCCGGTAATGAGGGTTATCTTTTGGTAGACAATAGGGGGAGAGTGGTAGTAGATGATGATATTTATGAGGGGTACAATGAATTTATAAATTACACCGGACTTGGTTCAAACGGATGCATAGATAATGCATATATGTTTGCAATGTTTATGATTAATGGCGGAATCCCCGAAGGCAGTTCTATCCCCGGCTATGATAATGGTGAATGGATTGGTCTTTGGGATAACTTAAATAATATAAGCGAAGATTTATTAAGCGAAGATGAGACCTTAAAGGAATACTACAAAGACGCTTTGTACACTATGCGTGATATGTTGCTTGTAGGTAATCCTCAGTTTGCCGTATTTTATAAAGATTTAGGATCACTCTTGAATGTAATTATGAGAGTTGCGAATGGCGGAGCTGCCGGGTTTGGTCCAAACAAGTTTAAACCGGCAACTGCTGAACAAATGCAGGTATTAAATAATTTAATCAATTATGTATTTACGCATTATAGCGGCAGAATTTTTAACCAAAGTGAAGAAGATGACGAAGAATATAATATGAGTGATTTCAACTATTATGTTCGTATGTATAATGCTATTCAACAACATGGCGGATGTATATCTATAAATGATTTTGATGCACCGTATGGTGATGTTGCAAATAATTCGGAATGGCTTACCGCTATGATTGAAAGCGGACAAATGTTGATAGAAAAAATTTCTTTTGATAAGAATGGTAATGCAAACCTTGATACAATAAGTGTTGCTTCCGATACAAACTTTGCTTTTACAACAACAAGTGACATAGATAAACAGGCCTTAGCAAAGGCGGAAGCTAAATATGAACACGATTTGAAAATTGTTAACAGAAAAGACGATAAAATTGACAAAGAAATCAGCAATTTAGAAACAGAAAGAAATGCCCTTACAAAAGAGTATGATTCAATCAAAAAAGTCGCCAGCGATAATATTGAAAGAACATTTGGTATATTTTCATAATTTAATCAGAGGCATAAAATAAGTAATTATATGTTAAAGCTCTTTCTGGAGCCCTCTTCGTGATACAGACCGCCACCGCATATTGTTTCTACGACCTTTAAAACGAATTCTCTGGCTGCATCAGATGAATTCAAAAAGAATTCCCTATTGGATAAATGTTTAATCTTAAATATTGAATTTTGAGCTTTGTCAGCCGGAACATACAAGGAAGCGACTTCTTTTTCAAGGAGCTTTGCCATAATTTCATTTCTTGAATTAATACCTTCGGTTAATTCATTATAATTTCCGCTTATTGCCATTATACGTCCAGAAAACATCGGATTGGCGTTTTCTCTGAACAATGCCTGCGGTTCATAATTGCATCTTGTGGTAAAGCTTATTGTATGCCACAAAATATTAATAATGGCAACGCTTTTGTCCTTATCATAATCAACATATATGTTTTCTGTAGTAATACCTCTCGATGCAAACGATTGCTTAAGAGATTCTGTAATTGCCTTAAGATTATCAATCATTTCATAAAATATTTCTGCCGTATTCATAGTGGAATGTTGATAATCCAAAAACTGTTTATACATATGTGTAGACACCAAACCAATCCTCTCTTGTATTAAAGAGGACTTTCTGATAGCGGTTTCCGAATTATTAAAATTTTCGAATTCTCTGGACAAAACCATGTCTCCTTAGCATGATTGTACACTTAAAATGACATACATGTAAACTAAAAATGTTAAGTTTTGTAACAATATTTCAAAATGATGTTACGTTTTTTTCGAAATATGGAATTAGGGAGACATAGGTATATGAAAGGAGATTTAAAATGGAAATAGTAAATTTAATATTATTCGGAGTATTGTTCTATTTGGCATTTATAGGTGTGCCTACACTTTGTGAACGCAGAAAATAATTATTCGACAATAATTTTTAGGGAATCTTTATACTGACTAAGTTTTCGTTCTTCTGATTCTATGTTAGAGGCAGTAAGTTTGCTTGCCCGTACGACATCGATATACATTTTTTCAAATAAAGCATAAAGAATTACGGCTTGGTTTTCGTGTTTTCGGATTATATCAAGTGCATCGCTTATTATCAGCAAAGCTTTTTCCGGTTCGGAATTTAATTTCGCGAGAAAATACCTTGAAATAATTATGATGTTAAACATAGCGGATTTTTCGGCGCAGCTCAGAACGTCATTATATATGTATTCTGCTTTTGCTGCAACGCCTTTTTGCGAATAAGCATATCCTATTAAAAGATCACAGAAATATTTTATTTCCATTTGGTATAAGTCTTCTGCCAAAAGCTTTGCCTGATAAATATTTTGAGCAAATTTATTATAATCACCGGTATCTTTGAGGTTGTTAATTTCTTGCAAAATCAAGAATATCATCTTTGAGAAAGCGGAATATTCTTCAATAACACCGGTATTGTATACTTTTCCTGCCAGAAAATCTCTAATTGCAAGTATACAATCAGCATCAGTAAAATCGGTACCTAACGTGGTTTTTATATTTTCAATAAAGCTGTCTAAATCTTCTTCCATAAGATACAATTTCGCAAAAGCCGCCATACGCATAGTTTCAAGCAGATGCGCTATGAAAGAATTCGTTGAAAATCCGGCTGGCTTTATTTGATCAATCAGATCCATTCTTATAACAGATAAAATTTCTGTTGCTGTTTCAACACACTCTTTGAATTTCCCTATGTTATACAGAATTTCAATATTGACCAGAGAAAGAAGTAAAAACTTGGCATTAACTGCGCCGTCAACAAGTAATGTCGGATTTTGCATTCTTGAAAGAATATTATGTAGTAAGCCGAGTGCTTCGGTATAATTTGATGAAATTAAAGCACCTTGAAGCATCATATTAGACAGACGCACAATTTTTTCGTTGTCGTTTTCGTTTAATGCATCAGTGAGCAAAATATTTTCTATAAAATAAATCTTTGTAGGTGTATAGCCGTATAAATATTTTAAAATACTTTCATAGACTTCTTTTTTTCTTTCGGCAATATCTTCTTCGGGAATAACATTTTTAACCATTTCTATAAGTGAAAGGAATCCCAGGCAATTTTTTAAGTAGGCATCGTAATCGCCTGTTGAAATTGCGAAATCGGCGTTTTGGCACAAAAGAGTGTATTCATCGCCAAAGGCGGACAATTTGCCCAAAAGCATTATTATTTCGGATTTACTTAGTCCTGAATTTAGTTTTGAAACTATGTTGTTTACCAACATTGTTTCAGCTTCCTTTTTAATAGAAGATTCTATGATTTTTTTAAATATAGAAAAATTATTAATAAAGAAATTATTTTGCTCTAATCTGGCCAATCCGGAATCAACAAGGGCTTTTATGCCTGCTTGCGTACTTTTTATTTCAAGAAGTTCAAAAACTTTAGTATCCAAACCGGAGTATAAAATAGAGGTATATGCAAGTATTAAGGAAACGCTGTAATTTTTCCCGAGATTTTTCATTCTCGCCTTATATAAATCAAAAAGGTCTATAGGCAGAACTATTGATTTTGCGCTTTTTATAAGGAGTTTGTTTTCAAAATCTATCAAGACTCCAGTTTCAATCAAATATTTTACGGCATATTTAAAATACAGATAAGAGCCGTTAAAATTCTCCTGTATTTTTTCAAAATAGAATGAATTTATAAAATCGGAAGCATCACTTTTAATTGTGCTTAAACAATTAGAGAATGGTGATGAGTTCAATTTTAGCTCAGTATACTTATCTGTTCGCAAAAGTTCTTTTATTTTTGAATGAACGGACACGGCGTCAGAAGTTATAAAAATAAAATTAGGCGCAATATTTCTTAATCTGTCCAAGTACAATTCAATCGTTTCAACGGAAGTATCATCAATATTCTCAAACCCGTCAATAATAATTGCAGTATCGGACAAAACGGATAAAAATTTTCCCCAGAGCTCTATATACATAAATCTTGCATCCTCCGGAGTGCTTGCAGGGGCTGCTTTTCCTATGCATAAATCCCAGAGCGGAGCAAAAACTTCAGGAATCGCTTGTGCGACACGTTTCATTTGGTTATGGAGATGGGGCAATCCATAATACTGTTTAAACAGTTTTGTGAAAAATCCCCATGTTTCATAGTTCATTATTTCGGTACAACTGACGGTAAGTGTTCTGTAACCCTTTGATTCCAATACTTCAACAATATCCGAAACGTCAGCACGTAACTCTGCCTTTGAACGTATTGAAAGAATTTTTACCTTCTTTTCAAAATCATACGTTTCAAGTTTTTCTTTTATTGATACGGCATTTGCAGTTTCAAATTTGCATTTTGCGTTAATATCAAACACATTGAAAGAATACATATCTCTTATGCTGACAGTGTTTTCTATACGTTTGGGAAGTTCTTGTTTATTAACTTCGACTGAATCATCATTTTTTTCACTGTTTGGCGGAAGGACATAAGAATCAAGGATGATTTCATAAAACATTGTAGTTTGTCCGTTTTCCTCAGTTGAATATAAAGAATCCGTTTTGTATTCTTTGTTTACTTCATCGCAAACGTATTGGTCCAAAACTATTTGCATGCCTTTGAGATATTTTTTACCGTTCTTTTTCAAATTCAAAAGCTTTACGTTATTATTGTGTAATTTTAAGATTTGCAAATCATCAGCAAGTTTTTTGGCGACAGTTATATTTAAGCCAAGCGGAATTTTTAACTCTTCCAATATATTGATATTCAATTGTGAAAAAGCGTTAATAAGTTTGAGAGCGAACCTAACTGCTTTGTTTGCAGAAGTGGGGAATGATAATTCTTTGTTAAAGTTCAAAACGAAGATATCTCCGTAGGTTATAAAGAGACCGTCAGTATTTTTTACGGCTGCCATTATCAAATTTTTGAGCTTAAAGACGAATTTGTCATACAAATCGCGAGATTTCAATAATCGTCTTATTTTTTTTAAGTTGTCGAATTTGATTGTAACGGATGCCAATTCATCGGATTCGCATTCTTGAAAAGCGAGGGATGTTTTTGTGGGGAATCCGCATTTTGAACATAAATCGTTAATCGTCGGGTTAACTTTGCCGCATTTTGAGCATTTTACAAGAATCCTGTAGCCACATTTTGTACATGTCGAAGTTTCTTCTAAAGAATGACAATTAGGGCATTCCAAAAGAAAAACTTTATGACACTTCGGACAAACAGTCTCATTATCGTTTATCAAACTATGGCACTTAGGACATTCCATTTTCTTAAACCGATTTTATTACATTTCTTCCATTATAAAGCAAAAACTGATATAATTGAATAGTAGAAAAATTCGAGGGGGAGCAAATGACTTTTTTGAAAATAACAACAGAACCCGCTATTATAATTATTACAGCGTTTTTCATATTTTTTGTAATTAATGTTATCAGAAACTACACACGACTTGAAAAAAGTCTCAAGAAAATAGTTACCTTTTTGCAATCAATGAATAAAAAGGAGCTTTCATACAGATTTAATCAGTTAGATGAATATATGTCAGGTAATGCTTATACTTCAACGGTTTGGGAAGATTTCAAGAAAGCTCTTGTGTTCCCGGATAAAATTTTCGGGGCATCATACGGTGTAAACAGCAACAATACCGAATATAAGTCGGAAATATATCTTACGGTAGACGCTTCATACTTTTTCAACGAAGAATCTTTGGTATATTCAAAAATCAACCATAAATTTATACAGGTTATGCCGACTATTTTAACCGGCTTAGGTCCGTTTTTCACATTCTTAAATATGGCTATTGCTTTTACATCAGTTGATTTTACATCAAGCAATATCGATTCTTCTTTAAATGAGTTAATAAGCAAAATCCAAATTGCTGCGTTATGTTCTGTATTCGCAGTTGGCTATTCACTTGTATTCATGTTCTTTGAAAGAATTTTGTACAACGAAAAATGCAAAAAATATTACTTGTTGATTCAAAAAGAACTTATAAGATTATTTGATGTATGTACAAGCGAACAATTCTTGCTCGACTTGGTTAAGGAATCAAAATTACAAAATATACATAATGAAAAACTTCTTTCATCGCTTCCAGAAAATTTTGCCAACGCAACTGCAAAAGCAATGGGAGAAATAACGACGCCATATCTTGAAAATATTCTTTACAGTTTGAATAAATTGAACGAGTCCATCAACAAAGGCGGTGGCAACGGTGATGTAGTAGACAAATTATTCTAATTTATATAAGGGCTTAAAATGCGACTCAAACACACAAGTAAAAACGAAGACAGCGGAAACATTTTCTGGATTACGATGACGGACCTTATGACAGGTTTGGTTCTGGTTTTCATAGTAATGTTTTTCTATGCGTATATTCATAATCATGTGAATCAAGTAGAGCAAAGCTTAGCGCAGGAAAATGCAAACAGGTCATTGCAGGAAACTTTAAAAAACGAAAATATTGAGGCATCAATAGACCCTGTTTCGGGTGTTGTCAAAATATCTGATTTGGAACTGTTTGATGTAAACAGCTATAAATTGTCGCCTAAAGGGAAATCATATCTTGATAAATTTGCTCCAGCATATTTTGATTCTTTATTTTCAAATGAATATTTGGATAAAAATATAGACAGAATTATTATACAGGGGCATACGGATTCACAAACTTTTGCCGGCAAATATTCTGCAGACCAGCAATATATGAAAAATATGGAGCTTTCTTTAAAACGTGCGTTTGAAGTTGCAAATTATATGACAAATACTTCTTATAACAAAATAAACGGTGAACGGTTGCGTAAAATGATTATAGTAGAGGGCGCAAGTTTTTCTAATCCCGTTTTGGAAAATAACAAAGAAAATTATGCCAAAAGCCGAAGAGTAGAGCTTAAACTCGTTATGAAAAAGAAATAAAAAATTTGTTGTTGCAAAAATAAAAAAAATATTGTAAACTTATTTTTGCATTGTGTGTTTAGCCAACTATTGCAATCCTAAGAGAGAAAAATGCTAATTTCCCCAAAATTAATGAAAAAGAAGAGAAATGAAATGCGGCTTTTAGGCGCTGTGCAAATCAGCGGCGCGAGTTTTTTCGTGTATAAAAAACGTAACGGAAAAATATCTTTAAAATCAGGGAAAGAAGAAAAAGAGCAAAAAGCGGTTGTTAAAAGAATGCTCGGACTAAATCCCACAATTGCTAAGCTTTTGGAGAGGTATAAAATTAAACCCAAAATTGATATAAAAACGCTAAAAGAGTTGTCGAGTGGGCATATGAATGACACTTGCAGAGTCGCTATGGGTATTTTTTCGGCACTTTCAGCAAATCTGAAAAAAGATATCAGTGAAAAAACCATAAAAGAGGCATCTATGCTTCACGATTGGGGGAAAATATTAATTCCGTCAAAGGTGCTTAATAAGCCCGCAAAACTAAATTCCAAAGAGCGTGAAATTATGAATATGCACTCCACTCTCGGATACGAACTTTTAAAAACGCAGGGTATAAATGAAGAAACTCTGGATCTGGTTAAATATCATCATCAAAATCTTAAGCATTCCGGTTATCCGGCTATTAATGCAGAAGACCATATTCAGGATATCGGGGTTCAAATTATATCAACTGCGGATAAATACAGTGCGCTAAGAGAGGCCCGTGTATACCGCAGACGCTTAACAAAGATAGAATCGCTTCTCATTCTTTATAAAGAGGTTCTTGAGGGGAAAATTCACAAAGACATTTACAAGGCCCTTTTTGAATACGCTTCAAAATACGATAAAGCTGCGTAAATTCCGGATTAAGAGTTTCCTTAATAATATTAATATATCTATTGCAAACAGATATATATTGTGTTATATATGCTTATATGTGCATATCGCCGAAATTAAATGTATATTAAATAGCAAGGAGTATACTTATGCAGATTACACCAACCAACAATACTATGAGTTTTAAAAAATTTTACATGCCCAAAACTTTATACGAGGATGGTTATAAGCTCGTTAAAAAAGAATTGCCGGAATTGCAAAAATTGGGAGAAAAGTATGATATTAACTTGATATCACAGTATTCATGGCTATTAGATACCGAATATTTAATTGCGTTTGCGAAACCGCTAAATAAAAATTTGACCTTTTGGCAAGAATTATTTGGGAACAAGGGGATAAAAATTGCAGACACTCAGAAGTGTTCTTCTGCTGTTGATTTGGTTCAACGAGCAATTGCAATATTAAACAAAAATAGCTAAACAACGCTTACGCCATCACCAATAAATTTTAGATTATTTATCACTATATAATTTTCATCAAATTTTGTATTCTTAATGTCCCCAAGAATAAAATAAGTTGAACCCGAACCGGACATTATCGCTTGCTGATAACTTTGTTTGATTTGCTGCAATTCGGGGTAGTCGTCAAAAAACGCATATTCCAAATCATTGTACAAATAAGATTCAATATCCGTACCGTTTTTAAGTGCTTCAACCATTTTTTCAGTCATATTGTTTTGGGACTTTTCGGTTTTTAAAGAATATTTTGTATAGGCCTCTTTTGCAGAAATCCCGAGATTTGAGGGTTTTATAAGAGTAACATCTTTCTCAATCACAGGCAAAGGTTTAATGATTTCTCCTCTTGAAGTCGCAAGAAGACAGCCCCCCTGCAAGCATACGTTTAAATCAGAACCGAGCTTCGCGCAAAGAGTGTGGAGTTTGTCATTATCAAAGATATTCAAAAGCTTATTCAAACCATAGATAGCCCCTGCACCGTCAGTACTTCCGCCTGCAAGTCCTGCTGCAACAGGAATGTTCTTTTCTATATAAACATCAATCTTAACGTCATTAATATTTGCTTCTTTCAAAAACAGCTCACACGCTTTATAGACAAGGTTTTTTTCGTTGTACGGAATCTCTTCGCTGTTACCCGATAAAAGAATCTTAGTCGAATTGGCATGCCTGATTGATATCGTCAGGTAGTCATACAAGCTTATTGTTTGCATAATACTTTTTATGTTGTGAAAGCCGTCAGGGCGTCTGTTCAAGACTTCCAGCGTTAAATTAAGTTTTGCAGGACATTTTATTTTAATTTGCTTCATAGATAAATTATACCAAAGAATTACTTCTAAGGTATATTATGCACCCATGAAACGAATGCTACAATAATAGTGTAAGTCGGGGACAGCTAGTGTATCGTCGTATTCGACTATAAAAAAATTTATTTAGCATTACGCTTGTAATCGGCTTACGCTTTTTTATAAAAAAACGGCGGGCTTTGTGGTGTTAGCCCGCTGTTTTATTATTAAAATCTATAAGTCAATCCGCAATTTATTGATGAATCTGTCTTTTGGGTTTTGGGAGTGTAATTCCCTTGCCCTTCAACCCAAACACTCAGTCCGTTGATATACTTGCTTTTATAACTAATTCCGCCATAAGTACCTGTTTTAAAACTTGTTTCATTAGTTTTCATATTTTGGTTTAATGTGGCGTGGATATCTCCATATATTGACGATCTTTCTCCAAGCGGATAAGAAAGCCCCACTGTCCCGCGAAACTGATTGTTATAATTATAATTTCTGTATCTTGCAGCCGCATTAAAGTGGTCGGTAAAATTCTGTTTATATTTAATTTCGCAAATCGAATTGAATTCTCTTTTGCAAATATTGTCGGAATCAAAATTTGTATCACATTTCCCGCCGACATCAAAGCTTATAATTCCGCCTTTTAAAACAGACACTTTCTGTTCCAAACCCACAGTGACGAGATTTTCGTAGTTCCCGTTCGTGTTAAAGTAGTTAGTGCTTTTAAGTACCAGATTCGGAGGTATTCCCATAAAAAATCCTCAGTATTTCCTCTATATATTAATAAAGTATTTTTTGAGGAAAAAATTGCCTTATATGTAAAGTTTTCTAACAAAAAACACGGACTTCGTTTCCAAAATCCGTGTCTTTGTTTATATAAGATTGCTCTTATTATTTGCTTGGTGTGTATGCTTGAACGACTGTTACGGAACCGTCTACGTTCTTTCTTACACCTGTATCGATTTCTTCATCAAGGTCTGCAGCAAATGCGATTGGTGTATATACCTGACCTGCACCGATTGCTGTTGTTACAGGATCTCGTTCTAGATTGTTCAGGAACTTGATGTTTTCGTTGTCCGGAACATCCGGTTTTGTCGGAGGTGTCGGAGGCGTTGGAGGTGTTGGAGGTGTTGGAGCATTCGGAGCTTTAATTCTTGTATTAGCAGCTGTTTGAGTTCCTACGTTATAACCGTCCGGTGCTGTTTCCAACATATCATAGGTTATTTCCGTTGCACCGTCTATTACTGTCGGTGCTGTTCCGTTAATTCTTGTGTAGTTCAATTCATAAGGTCTTGATTCAAGCGGTAAAGTTAATAAATTCGTTTCGCCGCCGATGTTAACCTTAGTTGCGTTGACATTGTCATTAAGAGTAATATTTCCGCCTAACGGATCTGTCTGGCTTGTAGCAGTGAGATTTAATATACCTGCAGTTGCATTATTAACTGTCATATCTCCGTTTGATTTCAAATACACTGCACTGTTCGGGTTTGTTGCAATTTTTGTAACATCGCCGCCTGCGATATTTATATATGCGTGTGCCAGAGTATCAGTAGGAATTGGTGTGTAGTGTTCCATCAATGAAATAATTATGTCTGTACTGCTGATTGATTGGTTGCCGTTAACATAATCTGTGATGGCGCCGATGTAACCGTTTGCTTGGAATTGGTATTCGTTAGCTGTTAAAACGGTAGAGTCATGAGTAAGTACGTTAAGACTATCTGAAACCAACGACATTTTATCAGCTTGAGTATCAATAGTAACCATTACATGTCCGTTATGAGCGTGAGCGTTTAAATCACCGCCTACATTCAAATTTCCCGGAAGAAGTGTATGGCTGTAGATATCGTAGTTACCTATGTGAAGGTTGTGTATGGAATCGATATTGAAGTCTCCACCGATATTGCAGTCACCGATTACGTGAATAAAGTGTTTAACGTGCGGATTAGCTTCTGCTGTTGTTGTTAAATCAGCGTTGCCTCCGACAGTAATATCTTTAACTTCCAAGAAACCGCCGGAATTTGCCATATGAAGGTTCCCGCCAACTTGAGCATTTCTCAAATACATTACGTTACCGTGTCCTTCAAATGTATTGCTTTCTCCGAGGTTTAAAGCACCATCTGAATCAATTGTTAAATCACCTGTTACAACAAAATCATTGCCGTCAGGATTTGTATAGTTCAATGCAACAATACCGTCGGAATCAACTGTCATGTTGCCGTTTATTGTACTGCCGTTAACAACCTTTGTGTAATCTTTGCCTGAAACAATATATACATCACCGTTAACGCTTACTGATTCAAGTCGTACACCTTTGCCATCGGCTCCGTTATTTGTTGAAACTAAGAAGTTTTGTCCGTCTCTTGTTATCAACTTGAAACCATGATTAGCATTAATTGCTGTCATCATAGTAGCGATATCAGGTGCTGTAAGGTTGAATTCGCCTCCGACCGTGAAATCGGAGTTTTGAATTGTGATACCTTGAGTTGCTTCGGTATCAACACCTTGATATCCGGTCATTATATTTCCGTTCATAATAGGTGCTAACTGTTGAGTTGTGAGCATTAAATCTCCTGCAGTTGTGAAGTGAGCACCGTCATAAAGCATACCGCTCGGATTTGAAATGATTAATTTGCTTATGCCGTCGTTAGAATTTATTGTACCGTAGATGTGCGACATTTGGCCGCCGGAAACGGTATTTAAGATTGTTAAACCGGAAGCACCTTGAACCGCATTGAAATTCAATGTTTCATTTGCGCCTACATTCAGGGTGTTCCAATCCACATGGGCACTGCCGTTAAAATTAAGTGTTGCGGAATTCGTTCCTGTTTCCATGTTAACAAATCCGCCTTGTGTTGAGTTGATTGATGCGTTAGCCAAACCATCAGCAAATGCAAGTTGCATTGAGGCAAAGACCGTGGTGAGTGCTAATGCGGATAATTTTTTTGACAAATTTTTCATGTTGATTAATCCTTTTCCTATATTTAAAACGTTTTATAATTGTAAGTTGTTTATTGATTTGTCTGATTTTCCAACTTGCAAGATATTTTATCCCTGCTTGTTGATTATACTACCAACATAACAACTCTGAATATTTTTTTTTGCGCAAAATAGGGTAAATCTTAATAAAAATTTACATTATGGCTTAATCACAGTAATTGTGCTTTTATGCCAGGTATTTCTGCAATGTTTCTTTGTCAAAAACTTCTATACTTTCGCGTGAATGTATAAACACCAGGCATGTAATTAAGGACTTAAATGATTGAAAATCTTCAAAGGAAAGCTTTTGGCGTAAATCGGTCATGTTGTTGGCCATGAATTCCGTAATAATAGTTTTGTCGTTGTAATATAGTTCCGATAAAAATTCAAATGCCTCTCTGGTTTTTATTCCTTCAAGATAAATTAAATCCGGGTTTTGAAACTCAACAAACCTCAGTGCCTTGTCGATATTGAAACCGATGTTTTCGTTTAATTCGCATTGATGGATATACTTAAGTTCATATTTTGCTATGGATTCTATAGTCATGACGTTTTTGTGGATATTATCCGTTTCCATAAGCAACGAATATATTATGTGCGTTTTTCCGCTAAGTGGGGAGCCGCAAACAAGTATAATGCCGGGCTTTTCTGTTGCGCGTAAAAGTGTGTTGCGAGTTTTTTCATCCGTTAATATTTTGTCTAATTTTTTTGGCGGTTTGTATATCTTTAGAGAAATACGTTCACCCATAATGGTCGGAAAGGATGAAACCGAGGCAATAAGCATTGTATTGTCCACTTTAAAGCAAAGTTTTCCAAGCTGCGGTATTTCACAAACCGAAGGGTCTAAGTTTGAAAGTATTTTTAATTTTGAAACAAATGCTGAATTCAAAACTGAGGGTATAATTCCTTTATCAGCGGCTTCGCCGTTTTGCTTAAATATAACCCTCAAACCGTCTTCTGCCTGCTCAAAGTTTAATTCGTGTACATCTTCGATAATTGCTTGTTTTAATATTGCACGAATAACTTTTTGTATATGTTCTTCGCCCGAATCTTCTTTATGTAGTTCTTCGGTCCAATCAAATTCGCCGGATTTGTCGTCCGTAATGATGTCATCAACGGTATCAGCGACTTTATAATATTCATCAATTTTTTTGATTATGCTTGCTTCGGAAGCGATAACCGGCTCGATTGAACACTCTGCCGTTTCTATAACTTTATCTATTGCAAACAAGTTAAGCGGGTCTGACATTGCTACGGTTAAAACATCTTCAATCTTGAAAAGCGGAATGATTCTGTAACGTCTTGCATCAGAAAAGGTTATGTAACTGAAACTTTTGGGGTCCGGAGAATAATCATCAAGATTCACATAAGGAATATGAAGCTTTGATTCCAAAAACTTAAGAAGCGTTTCTTCGTCAAGAATACCGGAATTAATAAGTGCTTGTCCGATATTGATATTTTGTACATCGGCAAGTTCTTCCGCCTTTTCCAAGGTTTCATAAGAAACAACCCCGTCACGAACGAGCTCGTATTTAAGTTTTTCTAATGTTTTATTGTTTATTGCAGTTTCCATCTTTCAGTTATTTTCCACGTTTTATAAAGCCGTTAACTATTCTGCTGATAAAATTTGTTTTTATATTTTTCTTGCTTATAGTGATAGTATCACTTTTTAAATTAGTTTGTTCAAATATTTTTAGCGGTTCCAAACTAATCGGTTTGGAAGCGCGTAGTGATTCCAAAGGAGTTGTAAATATTGATACAGGCAAATCGGAAATGCCAAATATTTTTCCCATGAAATACCTCCTTTATGACTCTGTGCCTATGTATTCCTCAACCTTTTTAACAATTTGGTCAAGCTCAAACGGTTTTGTGATGTATTCGTTTACTCCTGTTTCTTCACCGATTGCTTTGTCTTCAAGCTGAGAACGTGCAGTTACCATTATTATGGGAATATCTTTGTATTTGTTATCATATTTCAATAAACGGCTGATTTTATAACCGTTAATTTTCGGCATCATAACATCGAGAATAATTAAATCCGGCATAATTTCTTTTGCAAGCCGTAAACCGTCCTCACCGTTAAACGCTGTGTAGCACATAAAACCTGATACTTCAAGTACAAACTTCAAGCTTTCTACAATATCTTGTTCGTCATCCACTATAAGAATCTTTTTCATGCACTTCCCCCTCAATCTCGTACGAAAACATTATATCACATTCCCCGTAAACATTCTTCTTTTGTTCAACTACAGAGTTAATTTTTTTCTTTAGAAATTCTGCTGACGGCTTATCTCCGTCCATAATTACCATAGATAATGAAGTCATGCCGTTGGCTTTTTCTATAAGAGAATTAGCCATATAGGTCTTATTCAAAAGGTTTTCTTCATTTAACAGATTTTCTATAACTTCACTTGAGGATTTGATATTTATTATTGCTACAGTACTCAAATTTGCTTTTGCCTTTTGGATAAGCTGTTTTTTAATCATGTTGAAATTGCTCTTGTCATTTGCGACGGGGATAACAAAATAGAATTTAGAACCCTTATTAAGCTCACTGTCGCACCAAATTGCGCCGTTATGAGATTCCATAAGCTGTCTTGCGATAGGAAGTCCGAGCCCTGAACCGCCGACTTTACGGGAAAGAGAGTTCTCAATTTGTGCGAATTTGTCGAAAACGTGATTCAAATCTTTTCTTTCAATTCCGATTCCGTGGTCCTCAACGCACACCTGCAAATAATTTCCGTGTAAATTTTTAATATCTTCTTCAAAACATTGGTCGTAGTGCAATTCTCTGGCATTCACTATTTTGGTGGAAATTTCTATCGTGCCTTCGGTTGTGAATTTAATTGCATTTGAAACTAAATTCGTAAGCACCTGTTCCAGCCGGTTGGAATCCGCGTATATTTCGGCAGAGGTTTCGGATGGAATATACTTGATTTCCAATCCTTTTTCCTTTGCCATTTCGGTCAGATTATTTTTAACATATTCGATAACGGGTTCGATGTTTGTTAACTCGAACTTGAAATCCATTTTACCGGCTTCTATTTTTGAAATATCAAGAAGGTCATTAATGATTCCGGAAAGCCGAATCGCATTTCTTTTGCCCATGGAAACGAACTTTTCAATATTTTCGCTCATTTCACCGGCTTTCCCGCTTAAAATAATATCCATGGCATTTTTTATTGCCGTAAGAGGAGTCCGCAATTCGTGTGAAACAATTGAAATAAATTCGGATTTTAATCGTTCAAGTTTTTGAAGCTTTCTGTTAGTGGCTTTCAATTCCTGAGTAAAAGATGCACTCTGAAGCGGGATTGTAACCTGTTGAACCAAGGTCTGAAAAACGGTTGCATCTTCCGTTGAAAAAGGTTTTTCACGATATATTTCCACAAACCCGTAAAAATCTTCGTTATGCATAATCGGTGCAAACATGTTGTCATATCTGAGTATGGAAAAATCATATTCTTTAATATTGTGTTTGATGTTTTTCTCTATTTTCAAATTTCCGATTTTAATATCAAACGGTGGATCTTTTAACAAGGATTTGTAACTCAATATTGCCCTGAGCTTCAACGCTTCAAGAAGCCGGTCCGAAATTTTGTATAGAGAATTAATAATCAAAACCGGTTCACGTTCCGAACGAAACGTCAAAATGCAGGATAGGTCAAAGCTTAAGGACTTTTCAACGCCCTCTAACATAATTTTTAATAACTTGTCTTTGTCCAAAGAACCCGCAAGTTGTGAGCTTGTGTTGTACATGACATTCAATTGATAAAGACTTCTTGCCAATTCTTGATTCGCTTTTGACAGTTTAATCAGAGATTGCCTGGTTTTGAGCGCGGAATCAATCGTTGCGGAAAGCAGCTTTTTATCAATAGGTGTTTTAATAAACAGATTTACATTGTGGGTAACATCTTTGTTATGCTTTTTTTCTCCCAAAATTAAAAGTATTACCACCGGATGCAGCTTAATCTTTCGGCATAAGGCCTTAAAATCAAGCCCTTCCAAATCTCCGTCAAGGATTACGATATCGGGTTCTTCCACCTCAAGGCAATCGAAAATCAAGGTTTCATCGGTTGTTGAAATTACTTCATCCGAAGAAAAAACCTCTTTGATAACCTTTTCTTTCTCACTATCCCCACTTATTAACAAAAACTTTGTCATGGCTATATGATACCAAAAATCACTGATAAATGCAAAAGTACGTTATAGTAGTTGTTAAGGCGTAATATTTCCTCATTTACATAACAATTAGAGCTCCCTGAAATTTGCCGCTATAACTATACCTAATAGGTAATAATTTGTCGAATTGATATAACTTAGAATAAGGTTAAACATTTATTTTATATGTGGAAACTGATAATAGGAGTAAATATGAATATTAAACAATTGCTTGGCAGCAGAATAAAAGAATTAAGATGTAAACAAAAATTTACGCAGGAAAAACTTGCGGAAAAAGTCAACATAGCGACAAAGCACCAAAGTTGTATTGAAACCGGGAAAAATTTTCCTTCTGCTGATTTAATAGAAAGGTATGCGAAAATTTTTAACATCAGTCCAACTGAGCTTCTGACAATTAAAACAAAAGAACCAAAAGAAGTTATGGTTGAAAGAATTTATCAAAAATTAAAGCAGACATCTTATGAGGATGTTTATAAGATTTATAAATTGTTATCGGATTAAAAAACAAAAGGGTATTGTATTATGACTACAATTTTAGTAACAGGCGGAGCAGGATTTATAGGAAGTTGTTTTGTAAGGCATGAGCTTAAAAAACATGCTGATTACAAGATTATAAATTTAGATGCGCTTACGTATTGCGGGAATATTGAAAATCTGAGAGATGTTGAAAATAACCCGAATTACAAATTTGTGCACGGTAACATTTGCGATAAAAAACTTGTTACTGAATTAATCAGAGAATCAGATTGTGTGGTTAATTTTGCGGCAGAATCTCATGTTGATAATTCAATAAAACGTCCTGAAATATTTATTGAAACAAACGTTCAGGGAACTCTAAATTTGCTTCAGGCAAGTAAGGAAATAGGGATAGAAAGATTTTTACAGGTTTCTACTGATGAAGTATACGGTTCATTGGGCAAGACGGGATATTTCTATGAAACGACTCCGCTTGCTCCAAACAGTCCTTATTCCGCATCAAAAGCGAGTGCGGATATGCTGGTCAGAGCTTACAGAGAAACATATGGTCTGCCGACTTTAAATACAAGATGTTCAAATAATTACGGGCCGTATCAGTATCCCGAAAAACTTATACCGTTCTTCATTTCTAAGCTGCTCAAAGGAGAGAAAGTTCCTGTTTACGGCGACGGTTTGAATGTTCGGGATTGGTTATATGTTTATGACCATTGTGAAGCCATTGACGTTGTACTCCACTCCGGTAAAATCGGCGAAGTATACAATATTGGCGGACACAACGAAAAAACAAATCTTGAAATTACGCACTTGATACTTGATGCAATGGGTAAAGATGAAAGTTCAATTCAATATGTTGAAGACCGACTTGGTCATGACAGACGTTATGCAATATCAAATGACAAAATAACTGCGGAACTCGGTTGGAAGCCGTCAATTACATTTGAAGAAGGTATAAAAATAACAATTGATTGGTACTTGAATAACCAAGATTGGATAAAAAATATAGAAAACCGAAAATTGGTCTTAAGTTAACGGAAGGGAGTCGTGTATGAAAGGTATTGTTTTAGCCGGAGGTAACGGAACAAGGTTACATCCCAGTACAATGGTTGTATCAAAACAGCTTTTACCTGTTTATGACAAGCCGATGGTTTATTATCCGATTTCGGTTCTAATGCTTGCGGGTATAAAGAATATTCTGATTATTTCCACACCGCATGATTTACCGAATTTCGAGAAGTTACTGGGTGACGGCTCTCAATTTGGTGTAAAGTTTTCTTATAAAGTTCAGCCGAGCCCCGATGGATTAGCGCAAGCGTTTATTCTGGGTGAAGATTTTATTGGAAATGACGCTGTCGCAATGATTTTAGGGGATAATATTTTCTACGGCGCAGGTTTTTCCCAAACCCTAAAAGACGCATCAAAAAGGGCAGAAAACGGAATGGCAACCATTTTTGGCTATCATGTAAAAGATCCGGAAAGATACGGAGTTGTAGAATTTGATAAAAATGGCAAAGTATTATCGTTAGAAGAAAAACCCAAAAATCCAAAATCAAATTATGCTGTAACGGGATTATATTTTTATGATAACAAAGTTATTGAATATGCAAAAACCCTTAAACCATCTCCGAGAGGCGAGCTTGAGATAACCGATTTGAACAAAGTTTATTTGGAAAAAGGCAAACTTTGTACCGAGTTGTTGGGCCGCGGTTTTTCTTGGCTTGATACCGGAACTCATAATTCTCTTTTGAAAGCCGGACAATATGTCCAAACTATCGAAGAAAATCAAGGGATTAAGATAGCTTGCTTGGAAGAAATTGCGTATCGATTGAACTTTTTAACAAAAGAACAAATTCAAGAAAATGCGTCAAAATATGCAAATAATGAATACTTTAACTATGTAAAGAATTTAAAGTAATTTTATTATTTAACTTTGTATATTCTATAAATCTTATTTTCATTAATCAGTTCAAGATATTTTGAATCCGGATTATAGTTAGGAGTTACTTCTTTTTTGGATATAACGTAACTTATTCCGAGGTCTTTCAATTTTTTCAAATCGGAAATCTTGTTTGCAAAAACTCCGTCTATAAGTTTTAACCGAGCACTTATATTTTCCGGCATTTCTTTATTTATATTGTATAACATGTTCGTTTCATCAAGGTATTGACCGCGTTCCGTTAAAACTGTGTAGTAGAAAGTTCCTCTGTATTCGTTTCTATCTGCCAGCATATTATTGCTTATCATTATTGTATTCGGTTCGGAATTGTCTCTAAGCCAAATTAACGGGGATATATTATTCATTTTTTCTTTGTAATTCATTAAATATACTATGTTCTGTTTAACAAGTTTAATGGTATCTTTTCTCTTTCCATATGGAGAGAATATGAATAAAATAACGCTTACAATGATAAGGGCTACCGATATGGTTTTGTATTTATGTAATTCTTCATTGGTAAACAAATCAAGATTATTCATCAAGGCATTATATGTAAGTCCGATATAGAAGAATAAAGGAATAAACGAGGACATACAATAATATGCTTCACTGCCCCCTCCTGCCTTGATTATAAACCATAAGAACAAGCCAATTATACTTGTTGTAATGAAAATAGAAAATAATATAATACTAAGCGGTTCTATTTTATTTGCTTTTTTTAATTTGATATTTATAATCGTGGCGATAACAGTCAAGCATAATAATGCCGGATTTAATACAAGTAAACGGAATATTATTGTCAAAATTGAATGTATTGAATTAACTCCATAATCGGATAGAACATGCCGCTGTAATTCCCAAGTGGCATTACCTTCCATTACAGAGCCGAGCCCAACGAAAGTATAACTTACAAAGAAAAATGTAATTAAAGCTACTAAACCATAAACAAAGGACAATAGAAACTGTTTTTTTATAAGCCAATATAAACAAACTAACCCTGTGAATATTAATAATATAGAGGCAATTGGTGCTTTTGCACCGATACAGATAAACCAAAATATTGTTGTAGTGATAAATATATCTAAATCGAATGTCGTTTTAAAGAATTGTTTTATAAGTAGTGCGGTATACATGAGTCCAAAAGCAAGTCCGATATCAAATCCAAATGTCATCTTCAAAGTATGAATGGAATAATATATGTGTGACCATTTTTCAAACCCGGAAGCCAGCAAAATCACCATAAATCCCAGAGCTTTGACTTTTGGATTTTTTATATCCAATGTGTTTAAGACAAAATCAGCTGCTCCAACCATAATAATTGTTTTGGTTAGCGTATACAGTGGGATGCTCAAAGTTACAACATCAATTCCGGATATCAAAGAAAAAAACGCAACAGGAATATTTGAGAAATAATGATAAAATAACTTGAAGCCGGATGCGAACGCTAAATCAGGCGGGAACATAAGTTTTAGCGAAATCGTATTATTGCACCACCACATAAAATCCCGATGACCTACTCCCAGGTCCATTTTAGGTAAAGCAAATAAAAATATATTTAAAAACAATATAATTGCCAGAAATGATAAAGTTATAAATTGATCTGATGAATAAGAATTACATAAAAAATCCTTAATATTATTTTTCTTTATCAAAATGATAATTGCCGAAACAATTAGAATTAATAACGGTATTGAATATATCGGGATATAACTTTCAAAAAATTTCACTCCGAAATATTCCAAAATATTAATTGTATATCCACAAATATAACTGTAGCAGAATGTTGAAATAACCGGCATTTTTTGATTTGTCAAAAGAACTGCCGCAAATCCCGGGATTAGAATCAAAATTATTTGGTAGAGTATAAATGAGCCAAGCTGCCCCCATGAAACATGGAATACAGCAATCATTGATATTACAAAAAGTAACAAAGTAGTTATTGGTAATGCTATTTTCCATTTATTATTAATTGACTCCATTCTTCCTCTCCTATATT
>CAJOOA010000047.1 GCA_905236055.1 Candidatus Gastranaerophilales bacterium
AAGAAAAATCGGGCGGCAAATTCTTGCCGCCCGATTCACTTTCAATTTTGTTATTGTGCAAACTCTCCAGAATAAAATCCCATCAAATTTGCCAATCTGTGCTGTTTTTCAGCAACTCTTTCAATGTTTTGCTTGATTTCATCAAGTTCTTTTAATAATGTTTTTAAATCCTTACGTCGTTTGCTCTCTAGGCGTTCCTCCCTTATTACCTGTCTTCTTGCTACATCTTCCAAATCAACTTCAAGCCAATTTGGGGAAAAACATTTGTTTTCATAATCTTTTTTTGTTGTTGACATATTCACATATCCTCTAATTAACTGCTATGCTGATTGCGGTAAAAATCTGCCCACAATTTCTTTCAAAAAACCGTCCATACCACCTACGGCTTCTTTGCAATCCAAGAAATCTTTCCTTACTTCCTTATACTCCTTTGAATTAAAGTTGAATGCCGTCATTTCCGAATATTCTACTAGAATTTCATGTTCATCACGTTCCATAACATACCTCTTAATTAACAGCCAATACACTAAATTGTGCTTTTTACTTTCCTCTTACAATATCTATATCGGCATGTTTTGAAAAAACTTTAGGGATAAAGACAAAATCGTTACAATTTGTTACAAAAAACGATGAAATATACATATAACAGGGAGGTATATAAATATTTTTAAATTACCTTATGACAAGCTGTCATAAACTTTTCTTATTTCTTGAATATCCTGCCACATAAGCCATTTAGGGCTTCCTTTTTCTCTGGAATCATTACGGAGTAAATATGAAGGATGAAAAATCGGCATTAATTTTGCACCATGTACGATTTCACCTCCGGCAAACCATTTTCCGCGTACTTTTGTAATACCGCCAACATTACCTAAAATAGACTGTACCGCGACATTTCCGCAAAGCAGAATTATTTTGGGCTGAATTATATCAATCTGTGCTTTTAAATATTCCCAACATGCTTCTTTTTCTTCAGGTAAAGGATTTCTGTTCTCCGGAGGACGACACTTTAGTGTGTTACAAATATATATATCTTTCCTTGAAAAATCTACGGATGCAAAAATCTTATCTAAAAGCTGCCCGGCTTTTCCTACAAAAGGTTTTCCTTGCATATCTTCATTATACCCTGGTGCTTCGCCGATAAGCATTAGTTTGGGGTTAGGAGTTCCATCGGAAAAAACCGTATGGTGCTTCGTTTTATATAAAGGACATTTCGTACAAACCAAACATTTATTATGAATTATTTCTAATTCTTCGTACATGATTATGCCTTAATGAGCTCTTTAACTTGGTTTCTTTTAATCTTCTTTGTAGCTGTTCTCGGAAGCTCTTTGTCAGTGATAATTACATTCAGCGGACGTTTATATGGAGCTAAGCTTTTTGAAAGATGTTTAACTTCATCTCTCATAACTTTTAAAAGCTCATCTCCCTGATATTGTTCTTTTATATATTCTTTCGGGACTACAACAACCGCAATGTCTTCAGTCCCATCTTTTGCTCCGCCTTCTCTTTCAATACCAAGAACGCAAAGCTCTGCAATCTTATCAGATTTTTCCAAAACAGCTTCTACTTCTTCCGGGAATACTTTTTTACCGCCGGACAAAACTATCATATTTTTTAGTCTGCCTGTTATATAGACCCGCCCTTTTTTGTCTATTTCAGCTTTATCTCCGGTATGGAAGAACCCGTCCTTATCGATTGCTTGTGCGGTCAGTTCCGGCTGGTTATGATACCCTTTCATAATAGAAGGACCTTTTAATAACAATTCACCTGTCTCGGGATCAATTTTTGCTTCATAACTCGGAAGAACCTTGCCGACGGAGTGCATATCTCTGTTCTTTTCGAGATTCATTGTTGCTACAGGGCTGGTTTCTGTCAGACCGTAACCCTCGTAGACATCAATACCTATTCTCCTGAAAAATCTTGCCGTTTCTAAATCAAACGGAGCGCCACCAGACAAGCATGCTTTAAAACTCCCGCCAAAAAGCTTATGCAGGCGTTTAAACATAATTTTCTTAAACCATTTAAAGGTTATAAAGTGAGCAATAAAATATTTTATCGGAAATGTAAATTGATACCATTTCGAAGAATTTCTAATTTCTGCTTCCATAACGTTTTTCAGCAGTCTTAAAAACGCAGGAACAAGAATCATGAAATCGATTTTTCTGTCTTGAATAATATTTAAGACGTCTTTTGGTTTTAAACTTTTTGTATAGTATATAGAAAACCCGAAATTCAGGAATGTCGCAAGCCCTACAGTCATTTCAAACAGGTGATTCATGGGTAATATAGAAAGTATTCTAACATCACCTCTTTTTGGGAAAATTCTTCTCAAAATTACTTTAAGGTCGGCAAGCTGTGCCAATATGTTTCCGAAAGTGGTTTCAACCCCTTTAGGAGCACCTGTTGTTCCGGAAGTATAAATAATAAACATCGTGGATTTTCTCGAGCGGTGTCTCCATTTGCAATGATAATTATTTGGAATTGTATAAATACTTTGTAATCCATTTGATAGTTGTACTTCGTCCATCAAAATTATATGTTTAATCGATGGTATGGCTTTTTGAAGGTCCAAAGCTGTATCTAAGTAACTTTGGGATACTAGCATTACAGATGGTAAGCAGTCTGAAAGAATTGATGTCAATTCATAAAGCGTGAGTTTTATATCCAAAGGGACTGTGGTCATACCTGCCATTACGGATGCGAAAACGCATGCTCCGTATTCGGGCTTTGATTCCGAAAGAATTGCCATTCTTTCATCACGTTTTACGCCTATATCATTTATCAAATAGGATGCGAGTCGCCTTGATAACAAGCCCAATCCGTCATAAGTAAGTTCACGCCAACCGAGTGTTGTTTTCATGCCCAAGGCAGTTTTTCTGGCATACAAATTAGACTTGTCTTCAAGTAAAGAAAGTACATTACCTTCTCTGCCGTTCAATATTTCATCTATGATAGCAAGCAATTTAATTTGCTTTTTACTTTGTTTCATTACTTAGCTCCGAATAAAGCTCACCTTGGAGTATTATACAAAAAAGTTTCGGGGTTTTCAATCTGCGGTTAAGAATTGTGAAGGACAATAGAGTTAGTTTCTAAGGATTTTTGAACATCCATGACTCTCTGATTTGAGCTTCCAACCCAGTGCAACCTGTTATCCAATAGCTCTTCCACGAACTTGCCTTCGCATATTACATCAATATATTTCATTTCCGGAAGATCTTTTACTTCTTCCCAAAGGAATCCGGTATAGAGCCAGATAGTCTTTTCCGGAAGTTCTTCCCGCACTTTTTTTGCCAGTCTGAAAATTTCATCTCTGTTGAACGGGTGCAAAGGATCGCCGCCGGAAAAAGTTATACCGGAACAATATGGCTTTCTTAAATCTTCAAAAAGTTCATTTTCGGCTGCTTCATCAAAAGGAATTCCACCTGCGACGTCCCATGTTATCGGGTTTTGGCAATTATGACAATGGTGAGTACATCCGGCAACCCACAAAACAGTCCTGAGTCCATCCCCGTTAAGCATGTCATCCTTTGTTATATTGTGATAATTCATTATATTCCCTACTCTCTCAAAAATTACACTTCCGTTGTGTAATTTTCCTCCCCTTTTTCTATTCTATCTTTAATTTTGATTTAGTTCAAAGAATTTACAAAAATTAATTTAAAAACGGAAGTGTCATATTACAGACACTTCCGTAACATTTCTTATTCTTCAGTTTCTTCAACTTCAGATTCTTCTACGTTTTCTTCCTGTTGAAGATCTTCCTCGTCATATGCTTGTTGATTCATTTCTTCTTCAATTTCTTCCTGAATTTCGTCTGAATCAACTGCGCGTTCTTCCTCTTCATCGTCGTTGTAATCGTAATTTTCGGAAGCTGCTTCTTCGCTTTCCATTTGTGAAACTGATTTAATATCAATTTTCCAGCCGGTTAATCTGTGAGCAAGCCGTACGTTTTGACCTTCTCTGCCGATTGCAAGTGATAATTGATCATCAGGTACAACAACAAGAGCGTCCTTGGTTTCTTCATCATCAGTCATAATATCAACTGACACTACTCTTGCGGGAGCTATTGCGTTAACTATATATTCAACAGGGTCAGGTGACCATCTTACGATATCAATTTTTTCATTCTTAAGTTCGCCCACAATTGTTTGAATTCTTGAACCACGCGGTCCGATACATGCTCCTACCGAATCAACTTCCGGATCATTTGACCATACTGCAATTTTTGTTCTGAATCCGGCTTCACGTGAGATTGATTTAATTTCAACAATTCCGTCTTCAATTTCCGGGACTTCAAGTTCAAACAATTCTCTTACGATTTCGGCATGGGTATGTGAAACTACAACTTGAGGCAATCTGTTCGTTTCTTTTACATTTAAAACATAAACTCTGATTCTGTTCCCTGGTTTGTAATATTCACGTGGAATTTGCTCTTTTTGAGGCATTATCGCATCGGTTTTCCCGATATTAACTATAACATTTCTGTTTTCAACTCTTTGAATAATACCTGTTGTCAAAGTTCCTTTCTTCTCAAGAAATTCGTTAAGAATATTATTTCGTTCGGCATCTCTGATTCTTTGAGTTATAACTTGTTTTGCGGACTGAGCAGCAATTCTTCCGAACTGGTCCGGAGTTACTTCGATTTTAACTTCGTCTTCAAGTTCAACTTCGTCATCAATTTCTTTTGCCTCTTCCAAAGAAATTTGAGTATCCGGATCTTCAACTTCTTTTACTACCAATTTTGTTGAAAATACACCGATTTCACCTGTTTGTTCGTCTAAAATTGCTTCAATGTTAGCAGCTTCTTTTACATGCATGTGCTTTTTGTAAGCCGCAACCATAGCATCGCACAAGGATGCAATCAAAACCTCTTTAGAGATTCCTCTTTCTCTTTCAAGCTCTTCGCAAGCTTCAAATAATGCCGTTCCGATTTTAATCATTTTATTTTCCTTTCTAATCTATGTATAATTTTGCTGATTTAATATTCTCTTTGGGGATTAAAAGTTCTTGTCCGTCATCAAAACGGAAGAATGTCAGGCCCTCATTGTCATCCCAATCTACAATTTCGCCTTTGAAAATTATTTCAGTTTCGCCTTCCAAGGGTTCTTTTAACTTTATACTTACCCGTCTGCCCTTAAAAATAAGGAATTCTTTGTCGGATTTGAATTTTCTCTCCAACCCCGGAGAAGAAACTTCCAAATAATACTTAACAGGGATAAGTGTATCAAGAAAATCATTTAAGCTGCGTGTCATATTTTCGCAATCTTCAAGGGTTACTTCTTTATTGTAAGAATAAATATAAATTCTTACATACCAGCGATGATTTTCTTTGATAAATTCAATTTCTACAGGAATAAGGTCATATCTCATTGCGGTATTTTCAATGAGCGGTGTGATTTTATCCAGTATTTCACGTCTGTTAAGTTCTTGTTTCATGCATTCCTTTCATTTGTAGTTGGTAATTTGTTTCACCGGTAAGTTTTATTTACCCCCTACGATTTAGAATAAAAAAAGAACGGTATTAAGTCCGTTCTTTTTTTAAAAGAAACTGATTATATACTAATAATACCAAATTGCTTTCGTTTTGTAAATCTTTTATTAATTGTGTAAAGATTTATTAAATATTTTATTGTTTATTTCATACGATGGATTTGATTAAGTATTTAAAGAGTAGTTATTAATTTTGTGTTCAAAAGAAGTTAGTCATATTGATATTTTGTGGGGAAATTTGATATCATAGATTTAATATTTTGAGCATATTTTTGATTATTGGCATGGGGGCTTACATAGAGATGGGGAAATTATTTGTTATATCAGGTTCATCAGGTGTTGGAAAGGGAACGCTTTTAAAATTGTTTTTGGATAAGCATCCGGAATTCAAGTTGTCTGTTTCATGCACAACGAGAAAACCGAGAGAAGGTGAAGAAAATGGTGTTAATTATTTCTTTCTCTCAACAGAAGAATTTAATAATCTGATTAAAAACGATGAATTTCTTGAATGGGCGGAATTTTCCTGCAACATGTACGGAACGCAAAAAGCGTATGTTGAAAGAAAATTGTCTGAGGGTAAAAATCTCATTTTGGAGCTTGATACAACCGGCGCATTAAATGTTAAAAAAGTAATGCCGGAGGCCTGTCTTATTTTTATACTTCCTCCATCGATGGAAGAATTGGAATCACGCTTGAGGGGGAGACATACCGAATCCGAAGATGCAATCCAAAAACGGCTGAATACTGTTAAAATCGAAATTGAACGCTCAAATCAGTTTGATTACAAAATTGTGAACGACGATTTGGAAAAAGCTTTATTAGAACTTGAAAATGTAATGTGTAAATAATTACAATTTCTCGGTTTCTTCCGATTTAACTTCGTCTGTTTTTTCTGCCTTGAGTTTCAATTCAGTTTCTCTTGCTTTTAACATTGATTGCAAAACGATATCTTGTTTGGTTGATTCTTTCAAATCTGCAAAAACCGATTTCAGTTCATCCTCGCTTAAGCCCTTTGGGGTTTTAACACAAACTATAAATTTATCCTTTTTAAATATTAAATATGATGCAATTATAATACCCCAGAGCAAAATTCCTTGTATTATGCCGATGGAAGGAACAGTTAATGCGTAGGATGCACCAAAATTCCATATATGCATCATAATCCATCCCGGGAAACCGATAAATCCTACAGCAAGACAGCAAATTGCACAGCCGGCTATTATTATTCCCCTTATTCCTCTAATCTCAATTACATTCATATTATGTTTCATTAATTTCCACCTATAAGTTTTAAGAACTCATCCTCATTTAATATTATAACACCTAATTGCTCTGCTTTGTCCAGTTTTGAACCCGGACTTGCTCCGGCAACAACATAAGATGTTTTTTTCGAAACCGATGAAGACGTTTTTCCACCTTTCATTTTTATTTTATCACCTGCTTCATCTCTTGTCATTGTTTGTAAAGTTCCCGTTAAAACAAAAGTTTTTCCTTCGAGTTCATTTGTTCTGTTTTGAGCTGTATTTTCAAATTTAAAGCCGAGATTTTTCAATTCATTAAGCATTTTTAAATTATTTTCATCGTGAAAATATTCATAAATACTTTTTGCAATCTTGTCTCCGATTCCGTCAATCGCCGAAAGCGTTTCTACAGATGCATTTTTAATTTCTTCTATTGAAGGTATTTCGCTAACCAAAATATCTGCGGTTTCTTTTCCGACCATTTTTATAGAAAGCGCTGTGATAAATTTCGCCAAAGATTTGTTTCGGCTTTCCTGAATCGAGTTATACATGTTTGTTGCAGATTTATCTTTTACCAAATCAAGTTTGAGAAAATCATCATAGGTGAGTTTGTAAAAATCTACGGGATATTTTACGAGTTCTAAATCAAATAATTGTGAAATTACTTGCGGTCCGATAAAATCAATATCCATTGCTTCTTTGGAAACCCAATATTCAAGTTTTGCTTTTAAAATCGCAGGACATTCCGGGTTTTCGCAATAAAGATTAACTTCCCCTTCTCTTGTAACAAGTTTTGAATGACATTCCGGGCAAACTTCCGGGGTTTGATAAAGCGGTAAATTGTTGTGTTCCTCTGTGTCCGAAACTTTTATTACTTTCGGTATAATTTCGGCGGCTTTTTTGATTAAAACCCTGTCGCCTATTCTTACATCAAGCCGTTTTATTTCGTCAAAATTGTGTAAACTTGCTCTTGAAACAACGCTTCCTGCAAGATTTACTGGCTCTAATACGGCAACAGGAGTTATGGCACCGGTTTTACCAACTCCTAATTCTATATCAAGAAGCTTTGTTGAAATTTCTTCAGGAGGAAACTTGAAAGCGGTTGCCCACTTAGGAGCACGTGAAGTAAATCCGAGTTCGTTCTGATAATCAAGCATGTTAACTTTTATAACAACGCCATCCGTTGCGTAATCAAGCTCAAATCGTTTTGTTTCCCAATCTTTGCAGAACTGAATAGCACCCTCAATGTCATCAACAAGCCGAATATGAGGGTTAGTCTTAAATCCGAGTTTTTTAATAAACTGTATCGAATCCCAATGAGTCCTTGGACTTTCGTCGGCTTTTTCTATTATAGCCGTATAAGTGAACATGGATAAATCGCGCTTTGCCGTAATTGAGCTGTCTAACTGCCTTAAAGAACCGGCAGCGGCATTACGGGGATTTGCGAAAACTTTTTCTCCTTTTTGCAAACTTTCTTCGTTCAGTTTTTCAAAAGAGGTTTTGGGCATATAAATCTCGCCCCTTACTTCTACATCAGCGGGGGTGAATAGTTTAAGCGGAATTGCTTTAATAGTTTTGAGGTTTGGGGTAATATCTTCGCCCACAATTCCGTCTCCGCGCGTTACACCCTGAATGAAGAACCCGTCTTTGTAGGTTAATGCAATTGCAAGCCCATCAATTTTTAGTTCACAGACAAGCTCCACTTTTCCGGGACATTCTTTTCGAACACGCTCATACCATTTACGGAGTTCATCTGCGTTATAGGTATTATCTAAGCTGTAGAGTCGGTATTTGTGCTTGTGCTCCTTAAATCCCGTGCTTATACCGCCGACTCTCTGAGTGGGACTGTCCGGCGTAATTAATTCCGGGTGTTCTTTTTCTAACGCTTCAAGCTCTTTGTACAATTTGTCATATTCATAATCACTGATTAAAGGATTGTCCAGCACATAATAATTGTAAGCATATTTATTTAAATTATCCCGTAATTGTTTTATTCGATTGAACACAAACTCTCCCACTTTTTAACTTTTATGTAATTCTTATTTTACCATTATATTATAATTATGAGTACTACAATTTTTTAAATTTGGGGATTTTGCTTTTTTCCTGAATATACCTTCAGCAATTCGTTCTAATTTATCAGATACATTGCTGTGTCGGATAAATCTGTCCTGCTCGGTTATTATGTATCCGTTTGGTTTTAACGCTTTATAAAGGTTTTCGATGGTAGGAGAAACTTCAATGCCATCAATATAGTAAAGTACATTATTGATAGAAATTACATCAAAACTTTCTTTCGGATATGTAGTAATTCCTTCCTGAACTCTTGTTTCCCATTTCGATTTAGAACTGTCATTATATACATTATTTAAATAATTAAACAGTTCGTCATTTACTCGATATTTGTGAAACGACCATTTGGAATTATCAGGGTCGTATATAAATGAATCTTTTGCATAATCAGGGAAACAATTATCTATAGTATAAGAATCCTCAAACAAAGCTTTCTTATCAGGTTTTGATTGCAAGTCAATTATATGCAAATCTAAAAATTCTTCTATCGACGTATCTTTTTTTAGCGGTTTAATTGTTGAAAGGTAGGAAAACGGTTCTTCGGAATGTGCTATTCCCACAATAAGAAGTTTTTTAATACCTTCCGTACCAAAAACTTTTTTAAATACATTTAATACATCAACAAAACTATGGGAAGGTTCCGCTGCCACAAAACCGCGTCTGAAATAAGACGAAGCACATAGCGAAAAGTTTTTAATAATATTGTCAAAATCAGGATGATGCCCGAATGACATATTAGATTTGGAATATCTGACATTGTTCTGTCTTGGAACAATGTTGTTATAAGTATTAACGGATGAAATTTTCATATTGGTATTAAAACGCCAAAATTTAAAATTTTGCGGGTAAATATTGAAAATTTACAAAATAACCCTTATTATCCCAATCATAATCCAGAATACGAACTGTATCTGCGGTCTGAAAAATACGGTATCGACAAACCCGTGAATCAGTATGCCGGCAAGCGATACTACTGTAATTGTCAGATAAATTGATTTAATATTGCACCTTTTAGTAATATATTTTACGGCTTTTGAAATATTGGAATACATAAATGCCAAAAATGCCAAAAGTGCAAAAATTCCGCTTTCAATCGCAGTTTCGAGGTAAATATTGTATGCACTCAGGGCATCAAAGCCGGTTCGCATATAAAGTCCGTATATTTCTCTAAAGTTTTGATTCCCGCATCCGATTCCCAAAATCCAATTGTCTTTAAACATTTGCAGGCACGAATTGTAAACGTTGAATCTGAAAGAATTTGAGCTGTCCCCCCTGAATGCAAAAATCGAAAATACTCTTGCTCTTAGGGAGGGTAGTGTTACAACAATAAAGAATGCAATTGCAGTAATAATTGTAGTAAAAAATCTGAAAATCTTTCTGTAAAATGGTTTTAGCATCCTGTATGTAAAGAATCCCAACAGCACAAGTTCCAAAAACAGCCCTATGTACGCACCTCGGCAGCCGGTAAGTATTATGGCTAGTGCTGTAATAATAAACCCGATTGTACCAAGAAGTGCCGTTTTATAGTGCTTATTTTTAAGAGGTAAAAATATGGCAACGAGTGTTGCAGGCAAAAGAGCAAGCATATATCCGCCAAAGAGGTTTGGATTATAAGGTTTCAGTGTGCCGTAAACTCTGGTCATAACTTCTTCTGGGTTAAGCCGTGTTACATCCTGCCAACCGGAAATCTCCGAAACAGAGAGAAAATTTTGATGAATAGCAACAAATGACTCTCCCACAGCACAGATTGCGAGTGCAAGCAGAATGTATTTTACCATTCTCTTATTATCTTTGAGGTAATGAATAAAAGAAATATAAAAGCCCAAATAAGTCAGAGTTTTGAAAAAACCTTTCAAACTCAAATAAAATAAGGATGAACCGGCAAGACTTACTAAGACAAGAAGAAAATAAACAAGCAAAAATTTATCGCCGGTTGATAAAACAAATTTTTCTTTTGGTTTCGTCAGAATCTTAACGGCTGTCAATAATATTGTCAGTAGCGCAAAGCCCCCAATGTTATCTGATGGGGCATAAGTCGAAAAAAAGATTAAAAGAAATATGCTTGCACCTATAAACCAATCGATTTTTTGCAGTACAAAACTCTTGTCATAGATGGTTTTAAAAATATTTTGTATTTTACTTAGTATATAATTAACAAACACTGTTGCGTTACCTGAATATTAGCCGACTTCTTTATTTTCGCCATCGTCTTGCATATCCGTATCGGTTTTTACTCTGACATCAGAAATGATTCCGTTGAATCTGTAAGTTTCGCCCTCAAGAGTAACCGGCAATCCGATTTTAATTTTATTACCGCCGACAACGGCACCATCTTTGGTTATCTTTGCAATATCATTTATAGTAACTACTGCATCATACAAAGCCGGCTGAGACGGATCATTTACTACTATAGATTTTGAATTTGGCGCAAAAGCTTTGCGCGGCTGCGAACTCACTTCTGTTACCGTTAATTCTGTGTAAGGAACATTTCTTATTGTGATAAAAGTTTTTCCATCAGCACTGATGGGAAAATCTTTCCCCGTAACGGTAACTCCTCTTAAAAACACCTGAAATGTTATAGGAGAAGTCGCCTCAATTTGCTTATCCGCTGTTTGTCTGAAGTGTTTGGCTGTATATAAGCCCACAAGTAATGCCACCATAATGGCTATAATAATAATTAAATCTATTATGCTGAATTTTTTCATAATATCTCCCTAATTTTCAAGATTAATGTTTTCAGGAATTTCGGATTCTATTTCCTGTAGCGAAGTTGTAGCGCATCCGAATTGTCTGATAACTATGCCTGCTGCAATATTTCCAATTATCGCTGCTTCAAGCGCACTTGCTCCCGATGCGATTCCTAACCCGTATACTGCTGTAACCGTATCTCCTGCGCCTGTTACATCAAATACTTTTGATTTGTTAAATACCGGAATATGTGTGTATTTGTTACCTTTTTCTACCAAAACCATTCCGTTATCGCCACAGGTAATGAGTATATTTTCCGCTCCGGTTTGTTCAAGCAGAATATTACCCGCTCTCAAAAAATCTTCCTTTGATTTTATATAAAATCCTACATATTTTTGTGTATCCGGTAGATTTGGTGTCATTGAATAAATATTTTTATACCTACCCAAATCTCTTTGTGCATCGACAATAACTTTTATTGAATGTTCTCTTGCAAGAGATATAACTCTTTCAATTATTCTGTCTGTTATGGTTCCGATATGGTAATCCGAAATGATAACAGCGTCATAATCCGCTATAATTTTTTCTATGTTTTCAATAATTTTATTTTCGGTTTCCGTGCTTATGGGTGAATGCGTTTGTCTGTCAATTCTTACGATTTGTTGAGTTACTGATTGAGAACAAGAGCCCGATATACGCGTTTTGGTTATGGTTTTGCGCTCTTTGTCCGTAACAACATAATCACAATTAATTCCTGCTTCTTTGAAAGCATTTTTCAGATCATTTGCTTGATAATCGTCACCTACTATGCCTATTACACTAACTTTTCTGTCATTAAGGGCAGCAACGTTGTGTGCCGCATTTGAGCCACCGCCTAAAATATACTTTGTGTGAGTGTGCTGTAAAATTAAGACAGGCGCTTCTCTGGAAATTCTTTCCGTATCACCGTAAATCATTTCATCCAATGCCAAGTCGCCTATTACAAGCACTTTTGGAGTCTTCAAGTTCTTTATGGTTTCCTTTAAATTAACAACAAAATTATCCATATCCATCTCTCTTATGATTGCCATCAGTTAAAATATCATATATAATGATATCATAAAAAATCGTACTAAGGGAATAGTTTCAGATGGCTGAGATGAAAAAAACTACAGGCAATAATGTATTCAGTGAAAATGATCCGTTGGATATTAACGAGTTGGCATCTCTTGATGGAGAGATAACACCGGAATTTATTGCAAGCTTGCAAAACAAAATTGCCGGGGAAGACGGTGCTCAAAATGATGGTGAACTTTTTGAAGAGCCAGTACAAGAAGAAGCGGAAGAAAAAGTTGAATCAAAAGCAGAACCGGCGGATGAAGCAACAGCCGGAACAACAGAAAAAGAAACAGATGAGGAAAAAGGTTCTGTAGGATTTAATGATGAGCTTGATGATAACTTTATAAAAAAATATAAGGCAAAGTTAAAAAAACATAACAGTGCTGACGAGACTGATGAATATTCATTGCCGGCAAGGTCAGAAGCACAAACCACTACGGAAGAGAGTGAACCGGTAAAAGCTCCGGCGGATAAGGATGATATAGAAAAAATTTCCGGCGGTAATATAACCGAAAAACCTATTACGAATGATTACATGGAATACAAGGATAGTTTGGACTATGTGGACGGAAATGTAAAATATTCAAAATATGTTGTGTATATTGATCCGGAAAATAAAGATTTTATGGACAGCTTAACCGTAAAAGAACGAAAGAATCTTATTAACAGAATTATACGGGAACAAGACTCCATAACTATAACGAAACGTAGATTAAATAAGATGCATGTAATATTAATTCATGCAATAGTGGCAATATTAACAATTGTTATCGCAATTCCATGCATATATTGGGCAATAAATGCTTCTCTTGAGGCGACAATTAACAACTACCATTCTTCGCAGAATGCATTTGAACAATTATATAAAGAATATGGCAAGATAAAGAAATAAATGCCTGATTATAAACTATGGCTTTTTAATGGCAGTTTATTTGTTATGTTTTTTTGTCGGTTTGGTTTCGCTTTTCCCCAGTGCCCAGTCAGCCAATTTGCTGCCAAGTTTATATCCGCCGATTGATGCAAGAACAAACAGAATACCTTTGGCTACACTAGGTATAGGTGATTTTGATATTTTAGTGAGGAATTTTGACGAAGCTGCAAAGTCTTTCATAGCTTTAGTTTGCCCTTCGTTGAATAAATTTCTTACCATAGAATGTCCCGGCGGTATCTCTGTAGTAATTCCATTGATTCTTTTTTTGTAGGTTAAACCGAGAATTCTTTTTGCACCTGCTTCGCAAGCAAACATGGCGCCTAATCCCAGAGATTCTCTTACTGCAGCATCTGCCTTATCATCAGAGCCGAGGATTTTTATTATACTTGCTATACAAATCATGTCATTGACATTATTTGATATAAACTTAAATGTTTTACCAAAACCATTTAAAACTTTGTTTGAAGTAATAACTTTTTTTGTACTATCTCCCAACTTTTGTATTGCGGCAGTAGTATTATTGACCGTTTCAGATTCGGCTAAAAGTAGTCGTGCATTCTGAATCCCCTTTAAAGTTTGTCCTCCTGCTATGAAAAGATTTGCAGTGCCGAATAAAGGATTTTCATCCATATTATCAATACCTTTTTCAGCACGCCTGAAAGCGAAGATACCGCTTGAGGCAGCTATCGGGGCATATAATGCTATGTGAGAAATTGCACCTGTCATAAAATACCTTTACTACACTACATATATATAAAGTCTTTTTATCAAACAATATTGCCTATTTTAACCAAAATTTTACAAATGTTTACAAAAAATTTAGCGTAGGATTGTAATGTCATATTTTGGTGAATTTTTCAAACCTGACAGATTCTAATTGTTAAATTTTGTAACAATATGGTGTGGATTATTAAAGTTTTTTCTTTATTTGCCGTTGTAATATGTGTAGTGTAAGTGAGGTCGTTATGGGTGAATTTGATATAAAAATTGATAGAAAGTCTTTGACTGAATGTGATAATAGTGCAACTTCGTATCAAGTTAACGAAAATAATATTCCTATAAATGTGTTTGATTCGGACAGTAGTGATGATACCAATGTTACTGGTGGTTTAGAAAACGAGACGCTTTCTAATACGGAAAATAGGGAAATAGCATTCATTCACGAGCCAAAAGAACCTCTGGTTGATAATGATCCAATGAATATAAAAAAACGTACAGCAGCAATGCTGCCAAGGATAAACTATGCTATTGGTAAAATAAAACATTGGTGGAAAGGAAATACTAAAGACGGTAGTATAAGCGCAACAAAGCAGGGGCTCGCCGGAGATTGTTGGTTATTATCAAGTATAAACTCTTTGTCATATAGTGAAAAGGGCAGAGAAATTATTAGAAATGCCCTAGAATATACAGATGGAGGGACGATAGTTCATTTTAAAGGAGTTGGCGATTATTTTATTTCCGATCGTCTTCTTTATGAAGCAAAGGGGGCTTTGAAATATTCAAATGGCGATGATGATATGAATATTATAGAATTAGCTGTTGAGGCAGTATTAGATGATGTTGCAAATAATAGGGTTATGTTTTCAGACGAACGTCTTTTTCTGTTAAATTCATATGCGGATGAAGATCCTACATGCAGAGGTGTAAGTCCAATTGATTTGGGTGATATGCAGCGTACTATGATTTATTTGTTAACTGGCAAAATTTCAGAATTTTATGACGATACCAATGCTAAAATGGATATTTTGCTAAAATTTGAACAAAATGAAGGCGAGAACATGGTTGTTACTGCAGGAATAGGAGGAGGATATAATTTAATAGATTGCAATGGGAAAAATCATTACACAAAGTTACCACACATGTTTTCTGTTATAGAAGTATCAAATGGAGTGGTTACCTTAGTCGATCCTGAAAATTCAGAAGAAGAAATGCAATTTGATGAAGAAACAATAATTTCTCTCATTACTATTGAGGCAACAGATTTATCAGATGATAATCCTGAAGAATATTGTGCAATTAAACTCTATAAGTCAGAGATTATACAGGCAGACGGTTCAATTGTAGAAGAGTATAAAGATAAAGAGGGTAACATAAAAAGAACAATTACTTTAGATAAAAAAGGTAACAAATTGTCAAGGACAGATTATTAATATAATTTAAAGATTATTTTAAAATGATCTATTTTATAGAATTAGAATAATAAGCGTTTCGCAAAAAATCCTTTACTATAATATCAACAGGATTTGTTTTATCTTTATAACGACACTCTTCGCGGGTATTGGGATTATATAATTTATTTTGCGGACAGCTTCTGCCTGCGCAGAGAGGGTAAATTATACAATCGGGACAATCTTCTGTTTCAAAACCTTCTTGCCACCCTTTAATGAGCTCAGAATCAAATATAAAATCTCCATCCTTTGATAAATACCCTATTTCATCATAATTATCAGTTGTAGCTTCTTCACATTTTATAATTTTTCCATCAACAGAAATCGCAAAAAATCCTAAAGCTGCACAATGACAAGCCATACTTAAAAAACCGCATCTTGAGAGATCTGCACCCGTTTTTTGCACGGTACTCTTTGAAAGATCTTGCATTGCGCAAGACTCCCAATTTGGAATCAATTCATCATCAACCAAATCCGTAAATTTAGAAACGGAATTCAAATCGAGGTTAAACTTTTTACTATTGAAATTTTGTAAAAACCAGTCAATAAAACTCTCTAATTTATCCATGTTTACAGAGCTTATATTTACTCTGGTTATTATATATACCTTATCGTTTTTACTGTTAATATATTTAAAATTTTCTATAATTTTTTCCCAAGTACCTTTTCCATTAACAAGAGGTCTTGTTTTATCATGTGTATCTGCGAATCCGTCAATCGTTATCTGATAGTTTAAAACATCCCGTTCAACCAATTTATCATATACATCAGGCGTTAGGAGGTAACCATTTGTTGTCATTCTGTGAGAAAAAATAATATTTGGATATAGTTCCTTTAAAACGGTTAATCTATCCAAAAAATTAATAATTTTATCGACTTCCAAAAGAGGTTCTCCGCCGAAAAAGGCAAATGTAACTGAATCATAGGATCCTTTTTTTAAGTTTTTTTCTATATATTTATACAGTGCATCCCAATTTTCAATCGAAAATTGTTTATTCAAATGTTTCTGAAAACAATAAGTACACCTAAAGTTACATTGTTCTGTAACGTATAACATGATTTTTAATTGTCTTTCACTTTTTTGATAATGATTATTTATTAATTTTTTCACTTCTTCATATTCATTAACGTCATCATCTACTACATATCCCCTTTTATACAATGCTTGTATCATTTCATCATTGGAATCTAATTTTTTCGATTTCAAAAGAGTTATGAATTTGTTTAATTCTTCTTTTTTATATATCTTTACGCATTTTGCATTACTCAGATTATATAGCAATATGCCGCCATCAATATCAACAACCATGTTATATTTACTGAATTTCATTTTTTACAAAACCTTTCATTTTTAAGAATTATTGTTACTGGAAAATCTATCTTTTAAAGCTTTTTTTATCATAAATTCAAGCCCGTCATCAGGATTGATAAGCTTATCGATATATAGACAATCAGCTCGTTCATCAGGGTAATTTACCTTTTTATCGGGGCAGCGCCTGCCTCCGCAAAGCGGATAAACCACACAATCTTTACAATACTCTGTCTCAAAACCCTCAGTCCACTTTTTATAATTTTCATTAAATATAAATTCTCCTTCTTTGGACAGATACCCTACGGAAGGGCAACGGCCAGTAAAAGCATCTTCGCATTTAGTAATTTGACCGTCAACAGAAATGGTAAAATGTCCTTTACCTACTCGTACACAATTAAATGCATATTTTGAAAGCAATGACATATCCTGAGTCGTTTTTACATATTTTTCCAAGATTTCTTGAACATCCTTGTCTCCGTAGTCCTTAGCGTATTTCTTATCAACTTCGTATCCGGAAAGATCTCCCGCAACATCAATATTCATTACAAACTTGTCCTGATTAAAAGTCTTAATAACCCAATCAATAAATTCTTTCATATCTTTTGCATTTACGGTATTAACATTTACCCTCACTATAATACATACTGCATCTTTTTTAGTGTTTATATACTTAAGGTTAGCTATTATAGCATCCCAGGTTCCTTGGCCTCCTGCCAAAGGTCTAGTTTCATTGTGTGCTTCTGCGAATCCGTCAACAGTAATCATGTATCTAAAAACATTTCTTTCAGTGAGTTTGTCATACAATGCAGGAGTTAATAGATAGCCATTTGTTGTTATATGATGAGAAAATATAACATTAGGGTGTCGTTCCCTTAATATTTCCAATCTATCCAAGAAATCTAATATAGCTGTTTTTTCTAACAGAGGTTCTCCACCGAAAAATGACATGCTTACGCAATCATACAAATTGTCGGCCAAACTTTTCTCAATATACTTGTATAAGGCATCCCAATTTTCTGTAGAAAAATTTTTATTTAAGTGTTCTTCAAAACAATAAACACAGCGAAAATTACAATTTTCGGTGACATACAACATTATATTTAAAACTCTGTCTCTTTGGGCATAGTATTGTTCTAAGTCTTCTTGTGCTTGTTTATATTCATCTACATCATCGTCAACGATATATTTTCGTTTATAAAGTTCCTTTACCATTTGATCGGATGGATTTATGTCGCCTGTTTTCACAAGGTTCATAAATTTATCAACTTCTTCTTTTTTGTGAATATTGACACAATTTGTATTAAGCGAATTATATAGTGCTATACCATTATCGGTTTCAACAAAAATATTATACTTACTAAACTTCATCCCTCTCTCCCATTTTCAATAAATACTCAATCTCAATAACCCCCCAATTTTAACAGATATTATTGTACTTTTTTCAATAGGCATTGTCAATTCGCACTAAAAACCGTATTGTTTATAACTAAAAAAGGAATCCTAATTTCAGGATTCCTTTTTGCTGTCTGCTTTCTATCTAAAGATTTCTTTAATTCTACCACAGCAACATCCAAATTTTAATCTTGGCTTGTTGTAGGTGCCTTGATGACAGATAAAAGTATTACTACCACACCCGCCTGGTCTGTCACTCCACTTTGCAAGTTCATCGCCGGATTCTACATTAAATTTGCCATCATAATCCATCTCGAAAAATTCCATGTTGACCATTCCTTTCTGAAAGGTTTTTCACTTTCGTTAGTATACTACAATATATATAACGTCATTTTAGGAAAAAACTTTAGGGTAAAATCGAAAATTGATACAAATCTTTACATCACATGTAGGATAATATTTATAAAGTATGCATTGATTCAATGTTTTGGCCATTTGTAAAATTTTGTAAATTTACCTAATAATTCGTTCTGAAAAGCGATTTGAGCCAATATATCTTAATATTTTGTTACACTTTTCTAGAAAAAATATCTTATGTGGCAAAAATATGAACCAATGTTTAATTAAAAAGCTTTACAATATACTTTATGTTTGATTTACGGCTTGTTTGTGATACGATATTAATATAAAGGATAGAGGAGAAGGATTTTGAGTCAACAAAACATGTTTTCTGACGGGAAGATAGTTCCTGTCGATATAAAAGGCGAGATGAAAAAATGCTACATTGATTATGCAATGTCAGTTATTGTAGGTCGTGCACTGCCTGATGTCCGTGACGGATTAAAGCCGGTTCACAGAAGAATTTTATATGCAATGAACGAACTGGGCATGACTCCGGATAAACCGTTCAAGAAATGTGCCCGCATAGTCGGTGAAGTTTTGGGTAAATACCATCCGCACGGTGATAGCTCAGTATACGAAGCACTTGTACGTTTGGCTCAGGATTTTAATACAAGATACTTAGTTGTTGACGGGCATGGAAACTTCGGCTCGGTTGACGGCGATGGCGCAGCTGCAATGCGTTATACAGAGGCCCGTATGCACAAGATTACGACTTCAATGCTTGCAGATATTGACTGTGAAACAGTTGATTTTGAACCTAACTTTGACGGTTCTTTGGAGGAACCCTCGGTTCTGCCTGTAAGGTTACCGATGCTGTTATTAAACGGTTCTTCTGGTATTGCAGTCGGTATGGCTACAAATATTCCGCCTCACAACCTTTGCGAAGTAGTTGACGGAACAGTTGCGCTTATTGATAATCCGAAAATTACCGTTGAAGGACTTATGGAGTATATCAAAGGACCTGATTTTCCGACCGCGGGTACGATTATCGGCTTGAATGATATTAAGCAGGCATATGAAACAGGCAGGGGCTCTATCAAAATGTCTTCTGTCGCAACAATAGAGGAAATCCCCGGTGGCGCAGGAAGACAGTCAAGAACGGCAATCATTGTAACAGAAATTCCTTATCAGGTTAATAAGTCGCAGTTGATAGAAAAAATTGCTGATTTGGTCAAAGAAAACAGAATTAACGGAATTTCAGACCTTCGTGACGAATCTGACAGAGAAGGTATGAGAATAGTTATTGAACTAAAACGTGATGCTAAGCCGGAAGTCGTTAAGAATAATCTGTTCAAATATACTCAATTATCGACAACGTTCGGTGTAAATATGGTTACACTTTGCGGAAAACAGCCGAGGTTGTTGAATCTTTACGAAGTTTTAAGTGAATTCGTTGAGCACAGAGTTGAAATAGTTACGAGAAGAACAATTTATTTCTTAAAGAAAGCAAAAATTCGTGCTCATATCTTAGCCGGCTTATTGATTGCTCTCGGCTCTTTGGATGAAGTTATTGAGCTTATTAAAAAATCCAAAACCACTGACGATGCAAGAGAGGGCTTGATGAACAGATTCGGGCTTGATGTTGATCAGGCAAATGCAATTCTTGAAATGCAATTAAGAAGATTAACCGGTTTGGAGCAGGAAAAAATCAAATCCGAATATGATGATTTATTAAAGAAAATCGAAGAATATGAAGCAATCCTTGCCGACAGACAAAAAGTTCTCGACATTATTAAGGGTGAGCTTTTGGAAGACAAGGAGAAATATGGCGATGACAGAAAGACTCAGATTCTTCCGGAGCAGGGTGAAGTTACTATTGAGGATTTGACTCCGAATACTCCGATGGCTGTGTTTATAACTCATCAAGGGTATTTAAAGAGAATTGCACTTGATACGTTCGAGCGTCAAAATCGTGCAACAAGAGGTAAATCCGGTATAAAAACAAAAGATGATGATGATATTCAACACTTCTTTACGGCTATGATGCATGATAAAGTTCTGTTCTTCTCATCGAAGGGTATAGTTTACAGCTTGAATGTGTACGACTTCCCGGAAGGCGGTCGTCAATCAAAGGGATTGCCGATAGTGAATGTACTTCCGATTGAACAGGGAGAACAAATTACTGCGGTTGTTCCGGTAAGCAATTTCTCTCACGATATGAATCTGATTATGCTTACTCAAAAAGGTTTCATAAAGAGGATTGAACTTGATAATTTCGCAAACATAAGAAGAAGCGGAATTATAGCTATTTCTCTTGAAGAAAACGACAGATTAAATTGGGTAAAACTTGCCAAAGGCAATGACGAAATTATAATCGGTACATCTTGCGGTATGGCAATAAGATTCCCGATTGAAGATTTAAGACCATTGGGAAGAAGTGCAAGAGGCGTAATTTCAATGAAGCTCAGAGCTGCAGACACAATTATTGGCTGTGATATTGTACCGAAGAATTATGACGCTGATCTGCTTGTTGTAACTTCTGACGGTTTTGGGAAACGTACTAAATTAAGCGAATTCAGGTCTCAAAACAGAGGCGGTATAGGTTTGATTGCAACCAAATTCAAATCAAGCATGTCGAGGTTAGTTGCACTGACAATTGTTGAAGAAAAAGACGAAATTATGCTTGTAACATCGAACGGTATTGTAACGAGAATAAAAGCCGGAGATATTTCTTGTCAGGGAAGACCTGCAACAGGTGTTCGGGCTCAAAACTTGATAGACAACGATACCGTTGTTTCCGTAAATAAGATTGTTAAATGTGATGGCGATGATGATGATTATGATTCCGCAGACGGTTCATCCAATGTGCTTGCGGAAGAACAACTAAGTGAGCAAACATCTTTGCTGGATACGAGTAGCATACAAGTTGACGGTGAGTAAAACCAAATATATAAATAATAAAAGGGACCTTGTTTGAGGTCCTTTTTTATTCTAATAAATCTTACGAGGATTAAGTGGTATAACTACGCTACCCTGTTCGCTTGGGGAAGTCGTACAAGCAACATTGGCTTCGCTCATACCTGTAATCGAACTGTAAACTTTGCAATAGGCATCTTTAAATCCGTAAAAATTGCTTATAGTAGAATTACCTAACGTGCTTTTAACACCGAATGGAAGTAAATCCGCACGATTATGCAAGCTAATTTGAGTCGTGGAATTGGCAATATTTGCGGGATATATCATGTCTACATTCGGGGCAAAGTTATAAACCAAAACTGTTTTGTTTGGAAAATTCTTTTTTCTGTTTGGTTTTGGAATAGTCATTGTTATTTTTAAATATTGATTATTTACATTCTGAATTTCATATCTTATTCCGTTAGGTGCAGTAAAATCTGCTTTGTTATTTGAATATGTGTATGTGGTTGCATTCATAAGAGTTTTGCCGATATACTGTGCATATACATCAATATTAAGCGTGTTTGGAGGGTTTGTTGTATCCAGCTTTTTATTGAGCACAGCATCCATTGTGGCATCACACAATGTGCTATAACCGGTATACCAATAATAATTGTATGCCTTATCAACGCTTCTTTTTGAGGCAGATATGCCCATGGTGGTAACGACTGCTATTATGCCCATTACCAATAAAACTTCAATTAGTGAGAATGCCTCTTTTTGACGCATATTATATAAGCTCCGTTAGTTTTCTATACGACTCTATTGTATCACATTTAACCTTTAAATGCATAGGCGAAACATCTAAAATTGTATTGTTTTCTTCAATTGCATAAATTTTCTTGTTTAATTTGTTCATTTCAAGAACCGGAATTCCGCCCAAGCAATTATGTGGTATTGCTAAAAAATCGAGTTGGTCAATATTTATACCCTCGTTTTTTTTAACAATCATAGGGGCGTTGGAAAGACCTATTAATATGCAAGGCAGAAATGTCGGAGTAATATACTCAGCAGAACACCTTTCGTCTACAATCTCTGACGATATTTCAGTATCAAGAAATGCAGGTGCGTGCGCACAAGGAACTTCCAGCTCTTTTGAAATGTAATGTGAAATAACCGCCTCAACTCCGCCTACCGGGTCAACGCCTATTCCTTTTGCATAATCATCTCCCTCTTCTTCCGGGAAAAGACATACAATCGCTATTGCGTTACAGCCGTTATTAATCAGTTTTTGTGCGGAATGTTTTAGTGTCTCAATATTTTTGATATTTCCTGTTGAAATTCCTGACTTATCAACAAAAAATTCCACTCCGACTTCTTCTTCGGTAATTTCATACCCGTAAATATCAATATCATAAACTGTTTTTACGGCATTTATTGTATTGATATGGATATTTAAAACTTCTTGCGGAATGGCTTTGTCAAAAACAACTCCAATTTTGTTATTCTCGGTTTCTTTTAGTCCGATTTCGCCTTTAAAGAATCGGTCAAGTGTGTACCCTTCGACATAAAGCATGTTTTCCGTAATACCTGAAAAACATGCCGCATTGACGACATTTGGGTTTACGATAAGCTTGCATTTTTTTGCGAGTTTCCGTGCCCATTTGCTTGCATCTCCGGCGAAACCTCCTATTGAAGCGCCCACTCCTGTCGGTATAATAAATGTCCCTGTTTTCATAGTTCTGATTATAACATAACAGATTAATATAAATTTAAGAAAATGCGCAAAAAATATTTTTAGAGGTTTTATACCAATATAAATATCAAAAGGAGTGCAATATGAACACAATTACAAATCAATCCCCCTCATTTATGATGAAATTGGCAGTATCCAGCAAACTTACCCCCGCACAAGAATGGACAGCAAAATTTGTCAGTGAACGAATTAAGTATATAAACAGATATAGCGGAGTAAGTGATGATCTTATGTTATGCTTTTTAAAGCCAATCAGAAAATCTCAAATAATGAGAGCAGGTATTTTCAATAAAAAAACAGGCACATTTTTCCGTGACGAAAATGACAAAATTCTTATGGTAACGGCAAAATCAATAAAAGAGCCGACCGTTGATAAATGCATTAAATACACACAAACAGTCTACAATATGCTTGCTGACGTTCTTCACGGGAAATATAAAGCACCGGATTGGGCAAAAAATCCCAGTAAATATGCGGAAGAAGAAAGCAGAATGTTTAGCAATCACGGGCTTAGAATCGCATAAAATTCATATTATGGCGTTCTAAGTAATCTTTTAAATCACGCTTGATTTCAGGTGCAAGAATATACAGAACTATAATATTCGGAACGCACATTGAAACCATCATTGCGTCTGTGATATTAATTATTGATTGAACATTCATTGCAGAACCGATTACGATAAATAAGCAATAAATCAGGTTGAATAGAAGTACACGTTTTTTGCCTTCACCAAGAAGGAATGTCCATGCTTTCTGGCCGTAATATGCCCAGCTGATAAGAGTTGATAAAGCGAACAATACGGCAATTGCGGATAATATAATCGGGAAGAACGGAATAACGGATTGGAATGCGTTCGAGGCAAGCTCAATACCCGAAATTTGTCCGATTTGGGTATCTTTTAAAACTCCCGAAAATACAATTGCGAAAGAGGTGAATAAACAAAGAACACCCGTTAAAAATGTTTCCAGTAAGGCAACAAAACCTTGTGAAATATGTTCTTTAGTTTGCGCTGTTGCATAAACAATCGCTGCAGCACCTGTTCCGGCTTCATTAGATTGAACGGAACGTCTTAAGCCGATAATAATTACTCCGAAAATACCTCCGGCAACTGCGGTCGGATGAAATGCTTCACGAAGAATCAAGCTCAGCGCTTCGCCAATATGAGTAATATTTGCACCTATAACTATTAAGCCGGAAATTATATACATTGCGCACATTGTAGGAGTAAGAATTGTTGTTACTTTTGCTATACTTTTAATACCTCCGACTACAACCATCCCTATAAGAATTGCTACAACAAGTCCGATTATCCAAGTGAATCCGTGGAAAATACTGTTTTCGCCACCCGTTATAAATACAATTTGGTGGGCGGTTTGGTTAATCTGAATCATATTTCCGCCCGTGATACCACCTCCTATACATAGTATGGCAAATATTACGGACAACGGCTGGCCTAACCAGCGAAGTTTCTTTCTTGTTAAACCGTGAGCAATATAGTGCATAGGACCGCCGGATACAGAACCGTCCAGATTGAATCTTCTGTATTTTACGGCAAGAGTTGCTTCCACAAACTTAATTGACATACCTAAAAGTGCGCCTAAGAATATCCAGAATGCAGCTCCGGGGCCTCCGATTGAGATAGAAATTGCAACACCTGCGATACTTCCGATACCGATAGTTCCGGAAAGAGCCGTTGCAAGTGCCTGAAAAGAGCTTACTTCACCGCATCCGTCATGACCTTTTTGAGGTTTGGAAGTAACGTTTTGGATTGCGTGTTTGAATCCCCAAATCGCAATACCTTTAAAATATATAGTGAAAAATATACCGGCAAAAAGTACCCACAGAATAATCATAGGGACATCGCTGCCACATATAGAGACCGGAAAGAATATAATGTTTGCAATCGAGTCTGACACAGGCGCAATGTGTTTGTCAATAAATTCATCGACATTCATTGCCTGAACGGCTTGCAAGCTCGACAGCATCATAAATAAAAACATCCAAAATCTCTTCATTCGCATTTTTCCTTAAATCGTCTAATGTAAATCCACGTAATTTCTATTGTACCTCAAAAAAGTCAAACTCGTTAAAAATCTTTACATTTACATTTACAAACTTGAATCAAATATGCAAAAGAATCTTGAACCGGCTGAAAAAAATGGTATAATAATCATGTAATCCTAATGGCTCGGAGTTTATTATGAAAAAAACAATGTCCGTTTTTTTGTGTCTTTGTTTGGTGCTGACGGGTGTTATTTTATCGGGATGTTCCTCTAAAAGCAAACAGCCGACAATAAACTACCATAGACGTTTACAAAACTATTTACCTTCGGATAACGGTTCTAAACCTGTTGCCCCGGGAACAATAGATTTAAGTGAAGGACCTAAGACGCAGTACGATTCTAAACTCGGTCCGAATGATTTGAATTTCGACATAACGATTAAGAACCCTTATTAATGAACAATACAGAAGACAGAAAATTTGTCGGTCGGCTTATTATTTCGGTATTGACCGAACAAAGGAATGTAAGAGAAGCAATTAAACTTTTTCCGGAAACAACTGACCGGAATATAGAGTGTGCTTATCATGCTCTTTTGCACTATGAAGCGGATGAAGAAATGCGTGCAAAAGATATTGAATACAGAGAAGCGCAGGACGAGTACTTGGAATATATTGCTCAAACTCTTGAGGCGGGGAAAGATTTACCGAAGAATATTTTAGAGGAATATAAACCGTATTATTCCGGTATAGCTGGGCTTTGGGATAATACGTTACATGGTTTTATAAAAGAATTCCTAAGGTTCATTAATATATCAAAGTAAAATTTAGTTAATAATCTTTAAGCACGGGAACGGCATTCAAAAGGGTTTTTGTATATTCTTCTTTCGGGTATCTGAAAACCGTACCGGCGTAATTTTCTTCTATCAATTTCCCGTTATGCATTATTCCTATTTTATCTGCAAGAAATTTTATGACGTTCATGTCGTGTGAAATAAAGAGGATGGTTAAATCTCTTTTAAATTTCAAATCTTTGAGCAGATTAAGAATTTGTGCCTGAATACTTGCATCGAGGGCACTGACAGGTTCATCTGCTATCAGCAATTCTGGGTGCAGAATAAGCGCGCGTGCTATTGCGATTCTTTGTCTTTGTCCTCCGGAAAATTCGTGAGGGTATAGATTCAGACAAGATGTTTGTAAACCTGTATCTGCGAGAATTTCTTCGATTTTTTCTTCTTTTTCGGATTTTTTTAATTTTGTATTTATATCGAGCGGTTCTTTCAAAATATCCTTAATTTTCATCTTAGGATTTAAACTCGAATACGGATTTTGAAAAACCATCTGAACTTTTTGGGGGTAAATTTGCCCCATATTATATATGGATTCTCCGTTGTACAAAATTTCTCCCGATTTCGGGGGAACTAATTTCGTTATTGCTTTAGCCGTAGAAGATTTGCCGCATCCGGATTCTCCGGCGAGTGCGTAGATTTCACCTTTTTGGATGTAAAAAGAAACATCATCAACCGCAAGAATTGAACTGTCGGATTTTGATATACCTTTGTATTCAATTGAAAGATTTTTTATTTCCAATAAAACTGACATAAATACATATTAGCATTTTATAAAAATAAAATGAATATATAAAAAGGTTAAATTTTATGGTAAAATAGCCAATAATGATTAGGAGATATTAATATGTTTGAAAATTTGTTTGAGAAGTACATTTCCGCAAAGAATATCATATTTTTTATAATAGCGATTATGTTTATTATATTTATTACTAAGATAAAAGATATTGCTATTTTGTTTTTTGCGTCTTACGTGATAGCGTGTTCTTTGAATCCGCTTGTGGATTTACTTTCGAAGAAATTGAAACGTAGTTTTTCTGCGGGTATCGTGCTTTGCGGAACGCTGGGGGTAATGCTTGCATTCTTTATTCCTCTTTTAAGAATGCTTGTGCGTGAAATCAAAACTTTTGCGGTCTATATTCCTCAGCACTTTGAATCAATTAGGGCGCTGACATCAAACGTGCCGTTTTTAAATAAATCTCAGTTCGCAAATATTGATTTTACGAGTTTACTTTCTTCCGCAACTGACGTAACTTCCAGGTTCGTAAACCAATCAATAAATATCAGTATTAACGTTGCACAGGCATTTGTCTATACAATTGCCGCAATTATTATCATTTACTATTTCATGGCGGACAAAGACGAGGTCAGAAACGGCTGTCTTTCTTTGTTCCCTGCTAATCTTAAAGAAAAAGCTTCAAATATAATATCTTCAATTTCCACCAAAATCGGCGGTTATGTTGTTGCTCAAATTGCCACTATGTCGAGTGTCGGAGTAATTATGACAATAGGGCTTTTGATTTCCGGAGTTGAGTATGCTCTGCTTTTGGGCTTAATAACTGCATTTTTGGACATAATTCCGGTAATCGGTCCTGCAATAGCGCTGGTAATATGCGTAATCACGGCATTCAAATCCGGTACTGTGGCTATGATACTTGTTGTGGTGGTTTTTGCAGTTGCGCAATTGGTTGAAAATAATTTAGTCAGACCGTTTATTTTCGGAAAAATTATGAACCTGCACCCGTTAATAATATATCTGTTTTTGTTTATAACGGCGCAATATTTGGGAATTATAGGGGTTGTTTTTGCTCCGGCAATTGCGGCAACTGTTTGCGTATTGATTGAAGAACTCTATATAAAGAGCATTAATTGATATGGAAAAAATTCTGTATACTCCGAATAGAAATACCGGCGATTATAATTTTGTGATGGCTTATCCCGCAAAAGAAGAGTTTGCGCTTTCTTCTCTGGGATATATGTGGCTTTACAAAATTGCGGATACTTTTGACGGGGTTAATGCAACAAGAGTGTCGGAGGATTTTCCTGAATTTACATTTAAAAAAACCGATTCGGTAGCGTTTTCGCTCTCTTTTGATTTCGATTTTACGGGAGTTTTTAAGATATTGGGAAAAAATAATATTCCGTTTTTTTCTGCGGAACGTGGTGATGATTGTCCTTTGATTTTTGCCGGCGGGCCCGTAATTACTACCAACCCCAGACCTTATGACGATATTTTTGATTTTATGATGATAGGGGACGGTGAGGATACTTTTGCTGAAGTTTTGAAAATCTTGAAGCGAAAAGAAGACAAAAAAACCTGTCTTGAAAATTTGTTGAAGCTTGAAGGAATTTATATACCTCAAAAAAGTAAAAAAGTTCAAAAGAAAACATCAAGCTTAAACGAAGTGATTTATACCCCAATAATCAGTGATAAAAGCTATTTTAAGGACACGTTTATTGTTGAACTTCAACGTGGGTGTATGAATCGGTGTGCGTTTTGCACCGCATCATATTTGAATCTTCCGTTCAGAAGCTATGCTTATGAGAAAATCATTGAGGCGATTGATTTGGGGCTTGAACATACGAACAAAATTGCGCTGCTTGGAGCACAAATCAGCGCGCACCCGGATTTTAACAGGATAATCGGATATTTAAAAAATAAAATGGATTCAGGGATAAATATAGAACTTGGAATTTCGTCTTTGAGGACGGATGCCATAACGCCGGAACTCATACAAACTCTTGTTGCGGGCGGTCAAAAAAATTCAACAATAGCAATAGAAGCCGCAAGTGAAAGGTTAAGGAAATTTATTAATAAAAATTTGAGTAATGAGCAGATTTTCAATGCCGTAAAAATATGCAGAGAAAACGGATTGAGGGGCTTGAAAATATATTCGATGATAGGAATTCCAAACGAAACCGAAGAGGACATTCGGGATTTTATTGAAATTGCAAAAGAATTGAAGTCCCAAAACAAAGGTTTTGATATAACATTTTCTTTTTCAAGTTTTGTTCCGAAACCGCAAACTCCCCTCGAGCGTGAGAAAAGAGAGGATTCAAAATTACTTGAAAAAAAACAAAAATTTTTGGAAAAAGAACTTGCAAAACTCGGCATCGGCTCTAAATTTTCAAGTATAAAATGGGATTATTGGCAAACTGTTTTGTCGAGAGGCGGCTCGGAGCTTGGCAAATTTATGGTTGATGTCTACAGAAAAGGCGGAGGAAACGGGGGGTACAAATCCGCATTGAAAGAATTGAAAATCGATGTTTCGAAATCAATAAACGGCTTTGAGCCGGACGAGGAACTTCCTTGGAATTTCATAGACAATTTTGTTTCCAAGCCGCAGCTTGAGAACGAATACAAAAGGTTATCGAAAACGATAAATGAAACTTTTCAACAGCTAGCACACTCTCTGACTGCGTTTCAGCGTTAAAAATGTACTCAAAGACACATTTGGCGCACTTCTTAGGTTTAGATGTAAAACTTTTGTTACAATCTT
>CAJOOA010000048.1 GCA_905236055.1 Candidatus Gastranaerophilales bacterium
CCCCTGGGAAGATAGCACGTTGCCAGCATCTAAATTAAACAAAAGCGAGAATTGATGGATTTCAATTTTCGCTTTTTTATTCGTTTTCTTACAAAGATTTTGTATATGTCCGGCTTTTATAATATAATGCAAGCGGAGGGTTGTATGCCTCACTTTTTTATTGAAGCTAAAAATGTAAATAACGGAAAGATTGTGATATTTGATGCAGAAAACTATAGGCATATTGCAAAATCTTTACGCGCAAAAATCGGTGAAAAATTACTCCTCATTGATGAAAATCAAGTCCAGTATGAAACGAAAATAAAAAATATTGATTCTAAAGAAATCATATGTGAAGTTGTAAAATCATATCCTTCAATAAGAGATTTGGATTTCGATTTATACTTGGCACAAAGTCCTTTGAGAAGTGATGCACAGCTGACAATAATGGAAAAGTCGACAGAACTTGGCGTTAGGGCAGTTTTTCCGATAATTACTGATAATTGTGCATTAGCGGAATCTGTTTTGGCTAAGAAACACGAAAAATGGCAAAAAGTTATGTATGAAGCATCCAAGCAATGTGAGCGGGCTAAAATTCCAACTTGTTTTGAACCACAGAAGCTCAGTGAACTTTTAGATTCAAATAATTTTGATAAAATTCTTGTGCTTGCTGAACGTTCTACGGAAATATCTTTGAAAGAATATTTGAATAAAAATAGAATAAAAAAGGGTGAAAAAATTCTTGTTGTAATAGGGCCGGAAGGCGGTTTTTCGCAGAACGAATTCGAATATTTCAAATCAAAAAACTTGCCTTTAATAACTCTGGGCAATTTGATTCTTAAGGCGGAAACTGCTGTAATCGCGACGTTAGGGAACATTATTTATGAATATAAAAGATGATTTTATATTATCTAAAATAAATGAAGGGTATCTGGTGGGCGGCTCCGTCAGAGATTTTTTGCTTGGCAAAATCTTTTACGACAGAGATATCGCAATAAAAGGGGCTATGGCTTTTGCGGAAAAGATATCGAAACAGTTTGACGGCACTCTCGTTGTATTGGATAATGAAAATCAAATTTACAGAGTTGTTTTACCTGATAAAATAAACTACCTTGATATTTCTGAAATTGTTGGAGATTCAATAGAAGAGGATTTAACTCGCCGCGATTTTACTATAAATTCTATTGCTTATGACCTAAAAAACAACGAATTCATAGATACGACAGGTGGAATGGAAGACTTAAAAAACCGAACATTGAGGCACTTTAAAGATTCTAATTTTGAAGATGATCCTCTCAGAATTTTAAGGGCTTTCAGATTTTTAGCTGTCATAGGTTTAAACCCATCTGCAGAACTTATATCTGCTATAAAAAAATATAAGCAATTACTTCTAACGCCCTCAATTGAAAGAATAAATTATGAAATTATGAAGCTTTTTGGTGGCAAATATTGTTCAGAAACACTATTGCTTATGGACAAATTCGGTATTTTAGAAGAGATTTGTCCTTATGTAAATGAGATGAAGCGAGTACCGCCAAATACGCACCATCACCTTGATTTGTTTCATCACGTAGTAGAAACTGTCAGAAATATTGAGAATTTATATGCAGAAGCAAGCCCAGAAATTATAGATCATCTTGATAAAGTTGATTTTGGCGGTTTTTCGCGAATAAATCATCTGAAATTCGCAGGATTTTTGCATGATATAGGAAAGTTTTCGACTTGGACAATTGAGGAAGACACAGGTAGACATAGGTTTATTAAGCATGATGATGTTGGTTCAAAAATGTGTGTTAGATATTTGAAAGATTTAAAATTTTCTAAAAAACAAATCGAATATATTTCAAATATGATTAAGAACCATATTTATCCCTCAAATGTAATAATTGCGCCAGACCTATCTGATAAAGTCATGATGCGATATATAAGAAAGATGGGGGAAAATGTTATTGATAATATAATTCTTGCAAAAGCCGACAGACTTTCGGCACGAGGAGAAGATATTACTGAGAATGTAATTAAGGCAAATATTGACGGACTTGATACGCTTTTGAAATTTTATCTTGAAAAAAAAGATTCTTTAAAACCACTTCCGATGCTATTAGATGGGCTTGAGGTTATGAATCTTCTCAATATAAAGGCATCCCCGAAATTGGGAAAAATTTTGGATGCTTTGCATGAAGAGCAATTAAGCGGAAATGTTAATACGAAACGCCAAGCCGAAAAATTTGTTATTGAATATAATCTAAACAATCCTTAAAAAATTCTTTTTAGCAGGCAGTTTTTCTTTAAGTTCACCGATACGTTTTTGGGCAAAGATAGCATCTTCCGAAAACTGTTTAAGTCCTAAGAATTTTTTATAATATCTTATTGCATCAGAATATTTTCCTAATTTATCAAAGCTCATAGCAATACCCAGATATGCTTTGTAATAATCAGGATTCCGTTTGAGCAGTTTGAAAAATGTTTCTGATGCTTCTTCGAAGTTCCCCATTCCCATCAGCATTGCGCCCTTATTATAGTAGGCCTTTAAAAATTCGGGATTTGTTTCGATAAGCTTATTGTATATCATTAAGGACAATTCTGCTTCGTCTACAAGTTCATGGGCAATTGCTAACTGTATCTGAGCTTCAAGATTTTCTCTGTTAAGTACAATTGCTTTTATAAGATGCGGAATGGCTTCTTCCGGATGTCCGTCAGAAAGACAGCAAACGCCTAATTCGTAAAAGTATTTATCGTTCTTATCATCTATTTTAATAAGTTTTTCAAGTATATTTCCGGCTTTTTTGTATTCTGTCAAATACTTATATGACGACGCCAGACCCCAATATGCTTCTTGGTGATTTCTGTCCAGCATGATTGAATCCAAATAGCATTTTACGGATTCTTTATATAACTTTGAAAACCTCAATGCATCGGCTTTTATGCATAATTCATAAGAACGTGATTTTATGGGTAAACTCACTCTGTTTATTGCTTTGGGAAGATTTTCCCTCATATTTGATTTAACTAACATATACCTCTCCCGATTGTATTCTATTAAAGTGGCACATGCTTTTTAACATACATATGGTGTAGATTTTGCAGATTATTGCAGAATTCGGTTTCGTTTTTGATTGATTAAATGTTACAAATTGTAAACAAAAAGGTTAGTACTGAAATTGAGAAAAATTTTTATACTTTATAAATATAAGAATAAACATTATGTAAGGATCTTAAATATGCTGACATTTACTAATTCTGAAGAAAAACAAAGTCAATGTTTTCACCTTTTAGGAATGGCTAAATCTACCGGTAAAAGTACTCATTTAATTGCAAATAATACTTCCTTAATAGCAAATGTATCTTCACTGTTAGCAGGAGAAGGTGAAGATTTGTGCAGTTTTTATTCAGGTCCGTCAGATGAGGCAATAATGGCATTTGGAGCACAAACAGAATCGTGTGGCTCAATCGCATATGAAAGTAGTGAATCTTGCGGTTCAATTGCAGTTGGTGGATCAAGCGTTTCAGTTTCCTCCGGTGGTGATTGTTCCGGTGGCGGATGCAGTTATAGTTGTTAAATAAAAAAAGACCGGTTTTAAGCGGTCTTTTTTTTTACATCTCTAAGTTCATTTGTGAGAATTGAATAATCTTATTTTTGCCTCTATGCTTTGCATTATAAAGAGCATGTTCTGCATATCTTATAACGGTATTCGCATCTTCTTCAACATCCGTCATACAAGGATAGGTTGAAATACCACCCGAAACTGTTACACGATGAGCTTCTTCCTCGCCTGCAGGGATAAATTCCATTTTTTCTACTTCTCTTCTGAATCTTTCTCCGAATAAAAATGCATTTTCTTCGGAAGTATTCGGAAGAACAAGTAAAAATTCTTCATCACCATATCTTGTGAGAATGTCTTCTTTTCTGACCATAGCATCAAGCTTATTTGCTATGTTTCTAAGAAGAATATCACCCCATTCATAACCGTACATGTCATTTACAACTTTAAAGAAATCTATATCAAACAATATGCATGACAATTTTGTGCCATAACGTTTTGAACGAGAAATTTCTTCTTCCAAACGTTCCTGCAAATATTTTCTGTTATGCAACCCTGTTAAATCGTCAGTTGTACTAACTTTTTCAAGCTTATCCTTAATTGCCTTTATTCGTAAAAGAGCATTGACACGAACAATCAATTCATCAGTATTGGAAGGATTTGTTATAAAATCAAAACCTTCTGCTCTCACGGTGATATCTCTTCTTACCGGTCCGAAGAAGAGTATCGGGCATGGGAATTTATTTGTCATAAGAGCATCTTTTGCTTGTTCTATATCCGTAATAATCATCAATGATGGATTTATCAAAGCATAATCTTTGATGCTTGATATATCAACCGACCTAACGTCTGCATCGTCAACTGCTGACAAAATTTTTTCATATTCAGGTACCGGTTTAGTCGAATAAATAACAATATTGCTCATAATCTTCCTCTTATATTATAATCCTCGCAATGATTATACCAAATTTACAAGTAAAACTCAATATAAAAGAAAAAGTTGCCAAGAGAGATTGGCAACATTAAATAAACACGAGGATATTAAGAGAGAGTATAAAAAGAAATCTTGTCTGTTAATATCGTTCTAAGTCGAACGCTATTTAATTTTTTTATTTTTTAATTCCTTTGTCCTTACATTTATATAAAGTATTTTTGTTTTGAAAAATTGCCTTTTTTGAAGCAAATTTTTCTAAATTGTTACACTCCTTAAAACTGTATAAACAAAGAATATCAGTAGTATATACTAAGTAAATAAAAACGATTTAATTTTCTTTAAAATTGTTAAGAGCAGCTTTATAAATTTCGTTTTTGTTATATTTGAATAAGGATGAAAGTATAATGGATATTTCTTTGGACTTAAAACCCTTTGATTTTAAAATGCTTATTTTATCGGCAATTTCAAGGTTTGTTGATAAAGTTTCTGCATATAGCATGCATACAATTTCACCTTTTATGCCATCTTTAAAATGCTCTGTTACTGTTTCTATGTCATTTACGACAACTTCTTCAAACAATTTTGATAATTCTCTGCCCAATGCGATTTTAATATTACCTCTGCATAACTGAATTGCTTTAAGTGTTTTCAAAATACGTTCGGGGGAATCATAGAAAACAATGTTTTCAAACTTATATTTAGTTACAACAGCTTCTATTTGTTTGGCTGTTCGGGGAATAAATCCAACAAAGACAAATTTTTCGTCATCTCGGGCGATTTGAGATAAAAATGTGGTTACTGCACATGCACCTGGTAAAGATGTTACGGAAAATCCATGTCGTAAAACTTCTGATATTAATATTGAACCCGGGTCGCAAATCATGGGTGTTCCTGCATCAGAAACGAGCGCAATTTTATTTCCGCTGCTTAACTCATTAATAAACAAATTGACACGTTCATGCTCATTATATTTGTGGTATGAAACACATTTAGTTTTTATATCATAATGATTTAAAAGCTTTTGAGTAATTCTTGTATCTTCACAAGCAATAATGTCTACGGATTTTAAAACCTCAATTGCCCGTAGTGTAATGTCTTGTATATTTCCGATTGGAGTCGGAACAATATATAAATCAAATTCGCGTACCATATTTATTTATCAGTTATTTATCAGAATTCCACTTAGTTTTTTCTAGAAATATTTTTACTGCGTCAGAGAAATCATCAGGAGCGGATAAAGGAGTTTCTCCGTCATTTGTTTTTACTTGCATAGGGAGTCCGTCTCTTATCCTGTTGTACATTAAAAGTCCGAAATAGAGCATAAGCGATGAAACTCCTACGGCTAGCATTGCAAGAAGGAACTTCTTTATTAATTTATTCTTTTCAATAGGTTGTTTGTAAGGTATTTCCTGATTTTCCGATAATATTGAGGATTCATTTGCATCTTCTGAATAAATTATTTTGGATGTGTCCTCTGTTATTTCTTCCTCATTTACGGTATTATTTAACACATCCTGTACATTTTCTGTCGCAAGAACCATTATGGAAGAACATAACAGTAATGATAAAATAATAGTTAGTATTTTATTTTTCATTTTTTTTCACTCTTTTCGAAGTTGTTGTTTTTTTCTGTGTGTTTTTACCTGAACGTCTTGTGCGTGTAGTTTTTTCAGGCGATTCTTCTGGCTCATTTTTAACTATTTTTGCTTCTTTAATATCAGGGATTTCCGGTTCGATTTGCATGTCTTTGTTTATCACTGTTGAAGCAGTATTTTTGTTTAATGTATCTTGTTTGATTTTATTCTTATCGAAACGAGGTTTTTTTGTAGTTTTTCTTATATTTTCTTCTTTAATTTCTTTAACTTCTGCTTGGGCTTCTAAAGAAGGATTAATATTATTTTCAAGCGTTTCTTCCTGAATGGTTACTTCTTCTCTCTGCTCATTAACCTGTTGGTTATTGTTAAATTTATTAAATTTATTTTTCTTATTGTTCATAGGAAGTTTAATTTTAGCTGCTTTTGCTCTATATTCACCTTCTGCGGTAGCGGAAGCAAATTTAATATCTTCCATTATGTAACCATTACCTTGGCAGTGTGGGCATTTTTTAGCAAAAATTTCGCTGATTGCTTGGCCTTGTCTGTGGCGAGTCATTTCAACCAAACCTAAGTCAGATAGCTGCCCAACTTGCGGCTTAGCTTTATCAGCTTCCATTGCAAGTTCCAACTCTTCCATCATTGCAAGTTTGTCAACGCGGCTCAACATATCAATAAAGTCGATTATAATCATACCGCCTATATTTCTTAGTCTAAGTTGACGTGCAATTTCGTGAACTGCTTCAATATTAGTCTTTAATATAGTTTCATCCTGAGTGGCAGAATTTGTAAATTTACCGCTATTTACGTCAATTACGGTAAGTGCTTCTGTCGTTTGAATAAACAAATAACCGCCTGACGGAAGATTTACTTTCATTCCCAGTGCTGCTTTGATTTCTTTATGAATATCCATTGACATTAATAATGGTTCTGAACCTTTATACAATGTTACGTTTATATTTTTGTTCATGTGCCAATTTTGAAGCAGATTCTGAACTCTATTTAATGCAAATCCGGTATCAACTATTATATCTGTAGTGTCTTCATTACAAGCTTCTCTTATAACTCTGTATAATAAGTCTTGGTCACGGTACAAAAGATTAGGCGGGGTCAAACTTTCCGCAGAAGTTATTATGTTATTCCATTTTTCCAAGAGAATTTCCAAATCCTCTTGAATGTCGGCTTCTGTTTGATTTTCAGCTTCTGTTCTTACGATAATACCCACACCTACCGGTTTAAGCAGATTTACTACCGATTTTAATCTTGCTCTTTCTTTTGCGGAGGTTATTTTCTTACTGACATTCACCCCCGTTTCATTTGGCATGAGAACCAAAAATCTTCCGGGAAGTGATATTTCTGTAGTAACTCTTGGACCTTTATGTCCGGTCGGTTCCTTAACAACCTGAACAACTATTTTTTGTTTTGGTTTTAACTTATCCTGTAAAGCACCTTTACCACCTATATCTTGAGCATGCAGAAAGCCCATTTTATCGGAACCGACATTTACAAATGCAGCTTCAATACTTGGTAAAATGTTTTCTACCTGTGCAAGATATACATCGCCGAGTATAATTTCACCTCTGTGTACATAAAATTCGGCAACTTTTCCGTTTTCCATTACAGCTGCGATATTGTCACGTTCTGCAATAACAATTTTGTTGGGTACATTAATTTCTCTCATAATTCAAATCCTTTACTGCTATAATTCTTTCAATTTTTCGTCAAGGAACCTCAATCTTGTGATTTCAAATATTCGCCTGGGAGCAATAAGCTCCATCAAACTATCCGCTCTGAGAGCGGGAACTTCTGAACCTTGACCGGTTTTAAGGTATATGAACAGACTTTCTTCGTCAAATCTATATGAGCCAATAGATTTTTTAATATCTGTTGTTTTTTCTAAACCTTTTTTGTTTTTCTTCGTCAATAAAATTTCTGACAAAGATAAAACTCTCTTTACATCATACCTCATTTTATCGAAATTGTAAAGCTCATCTGTCTTAAAGTAAGGTGTGATCTTGTATTCGGCCCATTGTGCCTCTGTTTCTATAGGTTTACAAAACCTTTCCACTTCTTTTACCGAAATAATCTTTGCTCCTTCAGGTAACTTGGGATTTATTATTTCAATTATTTCTTCCGGTGTTTTCTTATCAAGAATTTCTATATCGACTATTTCGCCCTCACTTTCGGAAAACAGAGGAAGTGCAATACCCATTGAAACCTTCATTGTAGGGTTAAATCCCAACGTATATGCAACTCTTAAGCCCGTTCTTGCAAGAACTTTGTGAAAAGTATTTTGCCAATCAAGGTGTGAAAAATACCTTAAAAGTCCTTTTTTGGTAATCTTCAACCTGTATTTATAAACAGGAATATTTGGATCAACGTTAATTCTTGTGGGGTCAACTTTTTCTTTTTTCCAATTAATCTCTTGTGCCTTTTTAGATGCTTTGTAGGGCTTGGCTAAACTTTTATGAGTCTTTAAGTTCTTACAAACCCCGCAATTAATGCATTTGTGTTCACAAGTCGGCTGGAGATTAAATTCGCATTCTTGTGCAAAAGCTTGTTTATACTCGTTTATAAGCCATTCTTTGCTTAAACCTGTATTAATAAAATTCCATGGCAAGTTTTCATCTAAACTAAATTCACGTTGAGCTTTTTCTTCAAGCGTAAAACCAAGTTCTTCCGCCGTTTCTTTCCACACATTTTTATCGAAATGCTCACCCCAAGCATCAAGGTAACAACTCTTTTTATATAATGCATAAATATAATCACAAAGTGATTCATCCCCTCTGGTAAGTACGGATTCGATTTGGGACACGAATTTATCGTGATAATTAATTTTTAACCCTTTGATGTGTTTAGTTTTTTCTTTCAAATAATTTATATGCTCCGTAACCGTATCCAAATCCATCTGTCCGCACCATTGGAAAGGGGTAAACGTTTTTGGAACGAATATTGAAAGAGTACAGGTTATTTCGAATCCGTGGGTTAAACCTTTTTCTTTTTTTATAAATCTTGCTTTGTATTTAATTTTATTAAGAAGTTCTGCGAGTTCATCCATATCTTCAAGTGTTTCAGTCGGAAGTCCGCAGATAAAGTAAAATTTAAGTTTTGACCAACCATTTTCATAAAGAGTAAGTGCAGCGTTGATTATTTGTTCTTCTGAAATGTTCTTTTTTATAACGTTTCTTAACCTTTGGCTTCCCGCTTCAGGTGCCAAGGTCATTGTTGATTTCCGAACAGATTGTGTAAGCTCGGCAAGTTCAAGATTAAATCCGTCGATTCTTTGACTTGGAAGTGATACCGAAATTTTTCGTTCATTAAAATCAACGGCAAGCTCTTTAATAACTTCTTTTATGTTTGAATAATCGTTTGATGAAAGTGAAAGTAGCGAATATTCATCATAACCTGTGTTTTTAACCAAATCTTTAGTGATATTTATAATATCTTCAGCTGAGCGTTCTCTGATTGGCAGTGTAACGTGTCCCGGTTGACAGAAACGACACATTCTTCCACATCCTCTGCGGATTTCAACTACAGCTCTGTCTTGAACTGAATTCGAAAACGGTATAGGGTATGCTTTTGGGGCATATTCCGGAATTAACGGAGCAATCCGTTTAGTAACACTACCACCAAATTGAGCACTCCAACACCCGTTAATTTTTGACAGTTCTTTTATTTTTTCTTTTCTCGATTTACCTTTGGTTTCTTCGAGAACTTTACAAATTTCAACCATCATTTCTTCGCCGTCACCTATACAAAAGACATCTATAAAATCTGCCAGCGGTAGGGGATTAAAAGTACAAGGACCTCCAGCGAATATAATGGGTTCATTTTCTTTCCGGTCTTTATTTTTTACATTTACTCCCGACATTTCAAGCATTTTTAATACTGTAGGATAGGATAATTCATACTGCAAGGAAAAGCCAATACCATCAAAATCCTTTAGTGCCCTTTTTGATTCAACGCCGTATAGGAATTCCGGCTTAAAGTCCGGTTCGGGTGCATAAGCCCTATCTGCCATATAGGATGGAACAGAATTTACTCTGTCATAAATAATCCTTACACCTAAATTACTTATACCGATTTCGTATTTATCGGGAAAAACAAAGGCAAATCTGGCTTTCGCAGAATCAAAATCCTTATTATAGGACAGATATTCTCCGCCTACATATTGATATGGTTTTGTTGCGTTAAAAAGGGCTTCATGTTGATTTCGAAAAAAACAGGTCATGAAATTGTCCGCCCTTCGTAAGTAATTTGTGAAATATCCCAACTTTTGTTCCAAATAATTTCGCCAAATGGAGACAAATTGTGGTAAATATAAGGGTTTTCTATATATTGTTCATTGAATAATCCCATAGTTCCAAGTTTTTTTACAATTTTATCAAGCAAGGTTGTGCTTCCTGCAATAGTTCCATCTTTTGAAGTGGCTTTTTGTCCGTCATAATAAATTTTTGAATCAGCAAAAACGGTTTCTTTTATATCACTGTTTGTTATAGGAAGAGCATCGCTTACGAGAAGAACTTTATTTTTGGGTTTTGCTTTAAAAAATAGTGCAAGAGCATCATCGCTTACATGAATACCATCCGCAATTATTTCAGCAAACAATTCATCATTAATCAGCGCAGATAAAGCTGTAGATTTATTTCTGTGAGTTATTCCTGACATAGCATTAAATGTATGTGTCGTACCGTCAACATTATTCAAATCGCCTCCAACACAGTGTCCGGCTTGGACTTTTACGTTCTTGCCTTTTAAATAACTGATTAGCCCTTCATCAAGCTCGGGTGCAAGCGTAACAATTTTTATGAAATCGTCTTCAATGAGCTTATAATTATCGGCTGTTAATGGCATAAAGTGCGCAGGATTATGAATACCTTTCTTTTCAGGATTGATAAAAATTCCTTCCAGATGAACTCCTAAAATATGGGGGCATATTTCGGAAGCTTTTTTTATTATAGAAATTTGACGTTTAATATTTTCTGCCGAATCAGTTACAAGAGTAGGGAAGAATCCACCAATACCGTGTTCTAACAACTTGTCAGCAACCATAACGATGTTATCAACATTTGAAACCTTATTAAAATCAATTCCAAATGCGCCATGTATATGCTGTTCAATCATTAAAGGCGTGTTCAATTTTATAACTCCGTATTTTATTCACCTATAAAAATTTCACGAACTTTTTCTCGGTCATCAAAGTGAATTGTTTCATTTGCAAGTATTTGATAATCTTCATGTCCTTTGCCCGCAACAAGAACAACATCATTTGCGTTGGCTATTTTATAAGCTTCTTTTAATGCCAATTCTCTATCCGGTTCGACAATCACCTCAGCAACGCTCTTGAAACCGGCAAGAATATCAGTAATAATTTGCTGCGGATTTTCAGAACGCGGATTATCACTGGTTACGATAACTTTATCGGCATATTTTTCAGCAATTTTCCCCATTTTTGGTCGTTTCGTAGTATCTCTATCGCCACCGCAGCCAAAAATACAAATAAGTTTACCATTTTCAGGAGTAATTTCACGTGCCGTTTTTAGTACATTCTCCAAACCATCAGGAGTGTGTGCGTAATCAACTATAACAGTTGGCTTTGTAACAACAATTTCAAATCTCCCGGCTACGCCTGAAACATTTTCAAGAACTTTAATTGCTTTCTTTATATCAAATCCTATAGCCAACGCAGTTGTTAAGGCAGCCAAAATATTATACACGGAGAACATACCGTTCATTTTGAGATCAACTTTATAACTCTTACCTTTTACAATACACGTAAATTTTGCACCGCTGTTACCGAATTTTATATCTTTTGCCATAACGTCAGAATCTTTGTTAGAACCGTATGTGTAAACAGATACGGACGGTGATATGTATTCCTTTAATCTTGTAGCGTATTCATCATCATTATTAATAACGGCAAAATCACCTGCAACAAGATTTTCAAAAAGTTTTGCCTTTGCTCTGAAATAATTTTCCATTGTAATGTGAAAATCAAGGTGGTCTTGTGTAAGATTAGTAAATACAGCCCCTTTAAAATCAACATAATCAACTCTATGTTGAGCAAGAGAGTGAGAAGATACTTCCATTGCAACATTATCAAAACAGCGTTCATTTACATAATATAAAAGCCGCTGAAGCTCCGGTGCTTGTGGTGTTGTATGTTCGCCTCCATGGTATTTTTCATTGCTTGTGAATTTATATCCTAAAGTTCCTATCAATACACATTTTTGGTCAAAAGCTTCATATAAATGCTGAATAAGGTGTGTGACTGTAGTTTTTCCATTAGTTCCAGTTACGCCTATTACATTTATCTTAGTAGATGGATTTGCATAATACTCAGCAGAAATTTTTGCCAAAACGTCTTCTGTATTGCTAACAACGATTTGAGGGATATCCAAGTTAAGACGTCTTTCAACTACACAGACCACAGCTCCGTTAGAAACAGCTTCTTCTGCATATTCGTGTCCGTCTACATGTTCGCCTGTCAAACATATAAATATATCATTCGGCTTTGTTTTTTTGGAATTATAAGAAACCCCGTCAATTTCAATTGACGTATCTTCACAATTTACAAGTTCCAAATAGCTCATTGAATCAATCAAATTTCTTAATTTCATAATTACCTCTTATTTAACATTAATTAGATCTTCTTATTTTTATCTGGCTGCAAATTTAATATATGTGCAACCTGAGTTGAAATCTCTTTAAAAATCGGGGCTGCAACAGTATTACCCCAAATTTCACCGCCTTGAGCAGAGTCTACAATTACATATATTAGCACTTGCGGATTGCTGGACGGCATATAGCCGACAATAGAAGTATACAACTTATTTGTATAACCTGCACCATTTTCTTTTGGTTTAATTGAAGTTCCGGTTTTTGCTGCAATGTTGTAAGAATCCGATTTTATAGGTGACTTACCCCGATTTATACTTTCTGTGAGCAATTCAGTAACAGCCCTTGCATGCTCCGGTGTCATAACTTGGGTTCGTCTTATCCTTATTGCTTCCTCTTCCGGAGAATATTTTATAACATGTGGAGTGACGCGCACACCGTCATTGGCAATTGCAGAAACAGCAGAGACCATTTGTATTGCTGTTACTGAGGAACCGTAACCGTAACCCATTGACGCATGGTCGGAACTATCCCATTTGGAAGGTGATTTTAAAAGCCCTGCGGATTCTCCGGGCAAATCTATTCCTGTACGTTCACCGAAACCGAATTTCTTCAGCATATTGTAATATTCATACTTATTCATCATCTGAGCGACTACTACCGATCCCACATTGCTGGAGTGCTCAAATAGATAAACTAAATCAATCATGCCTGGATTTGGATGTCTTGAATAGTCATAGTTTTTTATAGTCCACCAACCGACTTTAATTTTACCGGTATCATTGATTCTTGAATATTTATTTATTTTTCCTGTTTCCATCGCGGAAGCGACAGTAATGGTTTTAAATGTTGACCCTGGGGGGAATACGTCTGTTAGCGTCCAATTCTTTGTTTGAAAACTTGAAGCATTTTTAAAATTATTCGGGTCAAAATACGGATAAACTGCGTAAGCCAGAATTTCACCGTTTCTGGGGTTCATAACTATCACAGCGCCTCTGAAAGCATTAAACTTCTGGATAGAATGCATCAAGGCCTTTTCGCATACATGTTGTACGGCTGCATCAATTGTAAGAGTTATGTCATTTCCCCTGACAGAAGTTGTCGCCGCAACAGGATCTGTGGAAAGGTTGTATATGATTTTACCTTTTGGGGTGATTTCGAAGTCTGCACCTTTTGCGACATTTTCAAGCTTATCTTTTGCCGAATATTCAACGCCGGAGGCAATATCAGCATCGAAGTTATAATATCCAAGTACGTGTGCCGCTAATGTACCCTGAGGATATGTTCTTATACTCTTTTTATCCATAGGTATTTCACGTAAGTTCAATTGTGCAATTTTGTCCCTAACGTGTCTGTCAACATTCTTTTTTATAAGAATCATGGGGGTATCTTGCTTTAATTTTTCCGTTAAGTTAATTTGAGAAATCTTTAGGATTGGTGCAAGCAGCTTTGCAAGTTCCTCCGGTGTATGAACAAAATCGGCCTTTCTTGCAAAAATATCATAATACACTGTGTCTGTTGCGAGCTTTATGCCGTTTCTGTCGTAAATATTACCTCGCATTACAAAAGAATACGCTCTGCGCTGTTTTTTCGCTTTTATGCGGAAATGGCGAGTATCCAAAACTTGCACACAAAACAAATATAGGATAAATATCCCGACAAGTGCCACAAAAATATACTGCAACAACATTATCCTATCGGTAAAAATCTTGTTTTTATTAGTTTTTTCTGTTCTTTTCATCTTCTCTCCCAATAATATGATACCACAACAGCCGATTCAATAAAAATTAGTTAAGCAAAGTTTACAATTCGAAACCGCAAAAATCATCGATTAAGTGCACTTTTTACACTTAATTGTAAAGCGTTAATTCGTTTGGTTTTTAGCCAGATGGCTAAAAAATTCAAAAGGTATTGACAAATTTTTTAGTGCGTAGCATAATGTAAATGTCATAAGAAGTGTAAACAAAACACTTAATGATGCAAAAAGACTCAGGAGGTGAGTTGAAAATGATAGTAAACAAAATAAATATAATAAGTTTTAAAGAAAACACTCTTTCAAGGGAAATGGATTCGGACGATGCAATATTAATGCTTCGTGATTCAAAAGCGGCTGTAAAATTCAGACAGAATCAGGAGTATTCAAGGAAAGCGGATTCTGTTGAAGTAAATCCGATAATCGCATTGGGATATAAATTATACAGGGCTTTTAACGCAATTGCAGAAAAGAATCATCAAGAAATAGCCGAAACAGCCGACTATATGGCATAATAATCCAAAACTATACAAATATATAATACACACACATAACTTTGCGGTAATTCTGAATTACCGCTTTATTTTTATTTAATATTTTTTGCGCAATATTGTTCAATCGGGCAGTGGGGACAGTTGGGTTTTTGCGGTTTGCAGCAGTTTTGACCGTGCGTAACCATTAGAGTATTTATATCAATCCAATATTTTTTTGGTAATTTTTTCCTGAGAGCGAATTCTGTTTCCTCTGGATTCTTTGTTTTTACATAACCCAAACGGTTAAAAATTCTATGTACGTGAACATCTACACATATTGCCGGTTTATTAAAGCCCCTGGCGAGAACAAGGTTTGCAGTTTTTCTTCCTACACCATTAAATTTGATTAAATCTTCAATTTCGTCGGGACATTTTCCGCCCAAATCTTCGTCAATAATTCTTGAAAGCTCAATGATTTGCTTTGCTTTGTTTTCATAAAACCCCACAGGATAAATGGCTTTTGCCAAATCATTTACCTTCACCCCCTTCATTTCATGAGGAGTTTTAGCAAGTTTGAGCATGCGCAAAGTCGCAGGGTAGGTTGTCTTATCGTTGGTTCTTAAGCTTAAAATGCAGGCAATCAAAACCAAATAAGGGTCATTAAAAGAGTCCATAAGCCCTACAAATTCGCTTTTTGGCTGATCTGCTTTTTTAAGATTTTCAACGATTTCATCTATCATATTCTTAATCCTGTAAAAATATGTTATCATAAAGGGGTAAAGGGGTAAAGGAAGTAAGAGAGATAAAAATGGAGAATCAAAGACCGAGTTGGACATCAAGAGGTACTTTTATACTTGCGGCAGTAGGTTCTGCCGTCGGTTTAGGTAATATTTGGCGATTTCCTTATATTATGGGACAAAATGGGGGGGCTATTTTCCTTGTAATATATCTTCTTATAATAATGACTATCTGTTTCGTTCCTTTGGTAGCTGAACTTTCAACTGGTAAAATAACTCAAAAAGAGTGTATAGGAGCTTTTGAGTCTGTAAACCCAAAATTCAAATTTATAGGCGCATTAAACCCGATAACCGGAATTCTAATAATATCTTTCTATTTCGTTGTCGGAGGTTGGATTCTTAATTATATATGTCTAGGATTTAGTAAATGCGGAATATCTGACTATGGTAATTATTTTACGCAATTTACACAAGCACCTGTGGCAAATTGCCTGTATACGCTAATATTTTTATTCATTTGCATGTTTTTTACCGCAAGGGGAATCAAGAAAGGTATAGAGTTCGCTAATAATGTTTTAATGCCGCTATTTGCGCTAATATTAATATTTCTAATCATATCTTCCCTGCAGCTTCCGAATGCGCATTTGGGTTTGGAATATATGTTTAAACCGGATTTTTCAAAGATTAATCCGCACATGTTTTTGGTTGCGCTCGGGCAGGCATTATTTACACTGAGTATCGGAATGGGAGCTTTGTTTACGTATGGTAGTTATATTAAAGAAGACAGTTCTATAGCAAAATCTGCGTATACGATAATTTTTTCGGATACATTTTTTGCGCTCTTGGCTGGTATTATGATATTTCCGGCCATATTTTCTTTCGGCTTGCAACCTGATTCTGGTGCCGGGCTTGTATTTGTTACTTTGCCATATATATTTGCGCAAATACCTAACGGAAATTTGGTTTCAATTTTGTTTTTCTTTCTGTTAGCGGCGGCCGCAATAACATCAGGAATAAGTATGCTAGAGGTTTCTGCTGCTGTATTCACGGAAAGGTTTAAATTATCAAGAATTAAGGCATGTGTTCTCTTATTCTTCCTTATTTCTTTGTTAGCGATTCCTGCAACACTATCCTTCGGAATTTTGGGTGACATGAAAATAATAGGAAAAACTGTTTTTGAATTTTTAGATTTTATTACTTCAAACTTGTTAATGCCATTGAATACGTTCTTCGTATGTATTCTTGCGGGTTGGTTCTTGAAAATTAAAGGGGAAACATTCCTTAAGAATAAATTTTTCGCAAAGGTATTTGATATAGGATTAAAATACGCAGTTCCTGCTATTTTACTCGGGTTGCTCTATATCGGATTAAAATAGCTTAAGAATTTTTATAACCGTTTGCATTTTGTAAAAATCAATGGGTAGATTAATGTTATACAAATCCCTATCAAAAACATTATTAATAATGCGGGTTTGAGAGCTACTGTGTTCATTACTATGTATGTAAATACGAATTTTGAGAGCAATATAAACCCTAAAGCTCCTAATAAACCCCTTAATATTCGACGTTTTATTGAAACATCTTTAGGGTTGAAAGGACAAAACATTCTGCATAAAAAACAGCCGTTAATAATTCCGAATGAATAGCCATAAACTGTTGCACTAAAATATTTTGCCTTCATAGGATTAACGAGAAGTTCGCCTGACAAATAATCCATTCGGTAGGTATTGAAAAATAAAATGTATATTAAAGAAATCAACGCAAAAATATTAACTATTGTCATTAAGTACCAATATCTGTTTTTATTTTCTTCTGCCCAATTTATTATTTGGTTAACGCCAAAGATAAGAATAAGTCCTAAAGTTAGCCCGCAAACAACATCCTGCGGAGTATGAACGCCGAGCCACAACCTTGAAAACCCGATTAAAAGGACTAAACATATTAACAGAGCGCATAAAACTCTCTTACGTCTTATCAAATATGCAACTCCACCAAGAATCGAAGAACTCATGGCCGAATGCCCGCTCGGGAATGAGTATCCCTTTGCAAAAGGAACTGCCAATGCTGATGGTTGCATACGACTGTCAAGAATCCATGGTCTATATACACAAGCTAACATTTTAAACAAATGAGTTAGGAATACATTAAAGCTTTCTAGGGTAAACAGATATAAACCGACTCTAAAATCAATACACCAATATGCAATTGCGCATATAAGAGTCGGAAGCCAAAATTCTCCGAAAACAGTAATTGATAGGAAAAATTTATCAATGTAATCAGGACAACCAAGTCTTATATTTTGCAAAAAGATTAAAAAATCAATTTGCGGATTTATCCAAGATGGATTTGACAGACAATCTATCATAAAACCTCCGATAAACTATTTTAATTATCTCCAATATCTATTATTCCACAAACGGAACGTATGCGTAAGCGTTAAAATCAATCGAGCCGAAGATTAATTTAACAAAAGAATTATTGTATTCTTTTATATTGATGAAGTTAACTTCTTCTTCGCCGTAGTCATCTTCGGTTTCAGTCGCTTCAATTTTTGCCTTCAAATAATGTCCCTGGTACAAAGACAAGTATATTTTACCGTTTTCTTTGTTGCGCTCGCCCAAAACATTATAATACCCTTTTTCTACCAATTTACCGTCAATAACAATATTTACCGGAAGATTTATCAATAAATCGTCCGATACGGATTTTACGGATTCTAATTCCGGAATCACTTTATCAGGATCAAGTTCGTTATGTAAGCTTGTCCCACCTCCGCTGATTTTCCTCGCTTTTCTCTTTTTTTGTCTGGCCTCTCTTTTTTTTGTTTTTCCTTGCAAAGTATCCATTGCCTTTTCAAATTCCTGATTGGTAATGGCTTTTTGCCCATCCCAAGCGTGATCTAGTCCGGCATAATCATCCCAGCTTTCAGCAAAACAGGTTTGAATACTAACTGCCAGCAAAAATATTACAACTATTCCAAGCAATTTATTCATAATAATAGTTTAACTTTTTTCAGTTAAAAGTCCAGTTATTTTTTTAGCATAAAATTTTCGTTTCTGGAGTATAACCACAAGATGCCCATTAGAGACACGTAGAACAGTAATTCAAATCCCTCTTCAAAAACGAAATTGTTATTTGTAGCTTTTTCTGCAATAGCACCCATAAACATTGCAAAACCGCCAAAAAATAAATTCCAAAACGGAAGTTTTATTGCTTTAATCATTTCCCAAACATCAACATAAAACTTCTTTTTTAAGAAAATTAAAGATACAATTGCAATCCACATTCCGTATACAAAGTGGACGATTTTGCCTAACCATGGCCATGGCAAAGCTCTCCAAGAGTAATATTTGTGGTATTCTCCAGGTATAGGGAAAAACAGAGTTCTGCCGCAGTTGACTTCTCGTATAATTAATATTGATAAAACAAGTATTAAAAAGTGAAAAAACGGCTTGTTTACTTTTGGTGTTGCGCAGATATAAACCATAAAGAATAATACTGCCAATTGAATATTTTCAATAACACCATTTTCATATCCCCAAGTTTGCGGCATCCATATAAGAGAGGGGATTATTGCAAGCCCGACTGCAAGTGCAATCCAAGTAACCGCATAAAACTTAAAATCAAAATGATTCTTGATAAAATCACAAATCTGTTTAAACATTTTTCTCCCTTCAGCTATTTAAGCTTGATCTATAACTTGCACCCCATCTTCCGATACAAACTGTATTCCGAATTTTGCACGGAAAATATAGCGTACTGTATTACTTTGAACTTCATACATCATTTTGTTATACAAGTCATAAGCTTCTTTTTTGTATTCAATCAAAGGATCTTTTTGTCCGTAAGCACGAAGTCCTATACCTTCTCTAAGCATATCAATGTTATGAAGGTGATCAATCCATTGATTGTCAACGATTCTCAACAGCACATCTCTTTCCAAGCTTCTCATAATGTTATTGTCAGCAAAGCATTCCTGCTGTTCGGCATCAGGATCATACTGTGCCATTATAGAATTATAGAAGCCGATTATTTCCTGTTCGTGCTCTCTATAAGCTTTTTGTGCCGCATCTCTAAGCGAATCGTATATTCTTGAATATCTGTAGGGCTTAATATCGTCAACCGCTATATATGAAAGTTGAGGTATATTTGAGTGTAATTCTTTAACAAGGGTTCCCAAATCTTCAGGTATGTATTCCTCCGGATTCATTTCAGGTGTAATATAACTCTTCAAAAGACGGTCAATTTCTCTGTCTATCATGAATTTGATATCTTCATTCAAATTCTTTCCTTCAAGAACTTTTCTTCTTTGAGCGTAGAATTTTTCTCTCTGAACATTCATAACATCGTCGTATTGAAGGACATTTTTACGAATATCGAAATGATAAGTTTCGACTTTTTTCTGTGCGGATTGAATTTGTCTTGTAATAAGCGAAGATTCAATAGCCATATCTTCTTCAACATTGAGCATATTCATAAGATTTGTAATTTTATCCCCGCCGAATATTCTCATAAGATTATCTTCTAAAGATAAGAAAAATCTTGTTGAACCGGGGTCGCCCTGTCTAGCGGCACGACCTCTTAACTGGTTATCAATACGTCGTGATTCGTGCCTTTCGGTTCCGATAACGTGAAGTCCGCCGAGTTCTACAACTTTTGCGTGTTCCTCTTCGGTTATTGCGCGAGCTTTCGCAAGAGCTTCGTTTTTCAATTCTTCATAATTTTTGCTTTCAGGAGTAATTTTTTTCTTATCAAGCTCTTCTTTTGCAAGATATTCCGCATTACCGCCTAAAAGTATATCAGTACCGCGGCCTGCCATATTTGTTGCAATGGTAACGGCGCCGACACGTCCTGCCTGAGCGATTATGTAAGCTTCGCGTTCGTGCTGTTTCGCATTCAAAACGTTGTGTTTTATTCCTTTTTTCTTTAAAAGTGACGAAATGTATTCGGATTTTTCAATACTTATAGTACCTACAAGAACCGGTCGGCCGAGCTCATGCTGTTTAATAATATCCTCTACTACGGCGTTATACTTGCCCCGTTCGTTTTTGTATATTACATCAGGGTTATCAATTCTTATATCGGTTCTGTTTGTAGGTATTGCAGTAACTTCGAGATTATAAATTTTACCGAATTCGGCTTCTTCAGTCATTGCTGTACCGGTCATACCGGATAATTTAGGATAAAGACGGAACAGGTTTTGGAAAGTAATGCTTGCAAGAGTTTGTGTTTCGTCTTGAATCTCGACGCCTTCCTTTGCTTCGATTGCTTGGTGAAGTCCATCTGACCAGCGACGTCCGGGCATCATTCTTCCGGTAAATTCGTCAACAATCATTATTTCGCCGTCTTTTACAACGTAATCGGTATCTTTTATAAATAGTTCTTTTGCTTTTAAAGCGTTCAATAAATCGTGAGCGTGCTGAGTATTAATATCGAACAAATCTTTGCATCCGATAAGCTCTTGAGCCCTGTCGATACCGTCTTCGGTAAATATTACGTTTTTGTTCTTTTCATCAACCTCATAATCTTTGTCTTTTTCAAGTTGAGGTGCAATTTTTGCCATCAAATTGTATGTGTCGGCAGATTTTTCAACACGACCGCTTATGATCAAAGGGGTTCTGGCTTCGTCGATTAAAATACTGTCGACTTCGTCTATAATTGCGTAGTTGTATGGTCTTTGGACAAGCATTTCGGTTGAGCCGGCCATATTATCACGGAGATAGTCAAATCCGAACTCGTTGTTTGTTCCGTATGTAATATCACAAGCATAAGCTGCACGCTTGCGATTAAATTCATCCGCATCGTGTTGATTGGAAAGAATTACACCAACTGATAAGCCCAAAAACTTATAAATCTGTCCCATCCATTCGCTGTCACGTTTTGCTAAGTAGTCATTAACTGTTACTACGTGAACACCTTTTCCGGTAAGTGCATTAAGATAAGCCGCAAGAGTTGCGACAAGGGTTTTACCTTCACCGGTTCTCATTTCTGCGATATGGCCGTTATGCAGAAAATATCCGCCTATCAATTGGACATCAAAGTGGCGCATATTTAAAACACGTTTCCCCGCTTCACGAACTGTTGCAAAAGCATCGGGAAGTATTTTATCCAACGCTTCTTTTTCCAAAATTCTGTCTGCTTTCGGATTGTCAGAAGTCGGGCGTTTCGCCAAAATTGCTTTAAATTCGTCAGTTTTTGCTCTCAGCTCGGCATCGGAAAGTTTTTCATATTCCGGTTCCAAAGCATTTATATGGTCAATTATTCCCATTATATTTTTAACTTTTTTTTCGTTGGGATCTCCCAAAAGTTTTAATAACAAACCTATCATTACATATCCTCTCCAATCAAAAGAATGATAACATAAACACCTTACAGGGTAAAGTAGTACACAGGGGGTTATTTCCCTTCTCTGTTGAGGTGAGTGGCAGGGAGAGGTGATTAACTAAGCTCCCTCTCCTTTCAGGAGAGGGATGGGGTGAGGTGAAAAACAAAACGCCTTCTCCTATGCGGAGAAGGTAGGGATGAGGTGATTAACTAGATCCCCTCTCCCAACGGGAG
>CAJOOA010000049.1 GCA_905236055.1 Candidatus Gastranaerophilales bacterium
CACTTCCATTCGATGTTAAAAATTCGGCAAATTTTTCGATTATCGGCAAGTCGATATTATCCTGAAAAGAAAATAATTTAATTTCTTCATTTTTGAATTTCTGCGCAATCTCTTCAGCAAGTGAAATTAAGAATTCGTTATTCAAGCCCCTGCAATCTCTTAACTGCACTCCTACTCCTTTGTGTTCGGCCACAGGTGGAATATCAATGCCGAAAACGGGGTCGGAAATTAAATACGCATTAATTCCCAAAGATTTCAAGTAATCCTGCGACTGCCTATCTCTTACTGTAACTTTATGACACTTTTTTAAAACAAATGCCGCTAAGCATTCCCCCCTTTTTGTTTGAAATTTTGAAAATCCTTGTGCAAAAATTATAACCTTTTTCCCGAAAATTATTGCAGTCATAATTACAATAAGATAGTACAACAAGCTTTTCAAACTTGTTACATCTTGCAGTAGACTTCCTCCTCCGGATATTAAAACATCAGATGTAAAAATCGGCCTGATAAATTCTAAAATACCTGAAGAATACACACCGTATTGTCTTGATGTTTTTTCCGGCTTTGCAGACAGAACAGTAATTTTTTCAGCATTCAGTTTTTTAAGGTGATTTATCAAAACTCCTGCAATTGCCTCATCACCAAAATTATCAAAACCGATATATCCGGATATGACATATTTTGTCATTATACATTCTCCATTACAGTTTCTTTGTAAGGAATCGACTGAATAGCACCATAATTTTGAGTTTGAAGTCCTGAAACAACAGCCGCAAATTTTGAAGCATCACAAGGAGTATATCCGTTCGTTATTGCATACAAAAATCCGCCGTTAAATACATCTCCTGAAGCTGTCGTATCAATTGCTTTCTGTGTATTATAGAACTCGGTAAAATCAATATTTCCGCTATATCCTGTGTAATAACCGTTATCGACATGCGATTTGACTACTGCAATTTTTACACCTCTATCCCAATAATATTGAATAATTTTTTCAGCAGAATCCATATCATACAGCCGTTGAGAATCATTCTTTAAACTTGAAAATACGATATCAGACATGCCAATAATTTCTTCAAAATACTCTTTTGTATCAGCGGAATTCATAAAACATGACGTGTAATTCGGGTCGTACGCCGTCATAACGTCATTTTCTTTTGCTATTCTAAAGGTTTCACGTACCAATTCTCTTGAGCTTGCACTCAATGATTGCACAACTCCGGTCGAATATACCATTTTTAATTTTTTAATTTCGTCTTCGGAAATATCATCAACCGATAATTTTGTAGCCGCTGTTTTACGCTTATAATAAAGGATTTCCTTTTTATCAAGAGTATGTGAAACTATGTACATGCCGTTCTGTTCTTCATTGGTCTTGATAAGAGATGTGTCAATGTTTTCTTTCTTCAATGCGGATAAAATAAATTCACTAAAACCATCATTACCAACTTTGGTAAGATATGTAACATTTCCGCCTAATCTTGCAATAGCAACTGCCGTTGTAACAGTATCCCCCCCGAAGTATTTATTCAAAGTTGAGGTATCTGCCAAGGTTCCGTTCGCAGAAAGCTCTATAAGGCATTCGCCTATTACAGCGATATCGATTTTTTGTTCCATTGTGTGAAATCCTTAACTTCAAGCAATATTTCTTTTGCTCTTTTTGTTATCTCTTTTGGAGTGAAGCCGGAATAAAAATCACGACCGACACCGACAGCAACTGCCCCTGAATTTAAGTATGAAACCACATCATGAAGTTTAATATCTCCGGTTGGCATTAGATTCAAGAACGGCATCTGTTTCAAAATACTTTCTATATATTGAACTCCACCCATTGCCTCTGCAGGGAATATTTTTATAAGTTGTATTCTTGATTTCCAAGCATTATATGCTTCATTTGCCGTTGTTGTCCCAGCAATAAAAGGTATCCTCAAGTTTTTCGAAATTTTTACCATGTTCATTTGAAATATAGGAGATGCAAATAATTGTGCACCAGATTTAAATGCATAATCTGCTTGTGTAGCTGTTATTATACCCCCAGCACATACAGCCGCGTGTTTTGAAACTTCTTTTATAACATCATATATTTCTGGAGTCTCAACATTTATCTCCAAAACTCTCACTCCGCCTTCAATTAGGGCTTTTGCAGTTTCTAAAGTTCTATCCGGATCCTTATCTCTTATAATAGGATAAACTCTATCTTCTGCAATTATATTTAAATAATTTTCACTCATTTATACGAATCCTTTTTATTAAATTTATTATATCATAAATTGTATAAGTAACTAATTGATTAAGTGATTAAGTGATTAAGTTTTTACTAAACAAAATCGGATTGATATTTAGCTGGATAACAATAACTGTTATTCTATGTGCCGTTTACTATTTATCATATAATTGTGCCGAACCCAAAGCATACGACTTTATGACAAAAAATGTGCTTGTACAAAAATTGTCATTCGATAATCATAAACAAGTATACGGAAGTGATGATATTGTTCTTGTTGTTATAGATGCAAAATCTACAGAAAAATACCGCTGGCCATGGAAAAGAGAATTATATTGCAATATACTGAAATACTTTTCAGAATATGCACGCCCAAAAGTAATTGTTCATGACTCAATTCTTACGACACCGGATAGAGATAACCCCGAATCTGACAGAAAATATTTTAACTCCGTTAAAAACACAAAAAACTACATTGCAGGATTCATGCCGGATTTGCATGAATGGCGAGATCCTGAATTTGGAAAACGCTATGATTCAAAATTTAAGCAAAAATTTGCTATCAATATAGATGAACAAAATACCCCCACATTAAATATATATAAGAGTTTAATGGCAATGCCTGATCTGTATTTTAATGCGCTGCAATATGTCGGATGCGTGGCAATAGTTCCTGGCGCTATAAATGGAAATTTGAAAGTCGTAGACGAAATTTATCGTAACACGACACCACTCTTATATTATAAAGAAAATTATTACCCTTCTTTAAGTTTAAAAACATTTATGTTCTTAAATAATATTAACAAAACAATATTAACAAATGATAAAATCATTTTTCCGGAAATGAATTACAGCATAAAACAAGTACATAATGATTTTTTCAATACAATTCCTATCAAATACTATAAATTGTACAACACAGGATATTCACATAATAACATTTCTGCCATTGATATTATGCAATCTTATGAAATGATTAACCGTGGGCAAGCGCCCATAATTTCACCTGAGGTATTTAAAGACAAAATTGTTATACTTGGCGCAAACGTTCCTGCGGGTGCAGGATTAAATGATAATAAAAATTCTCCTGTATCAGTTAATCACCCGGGGGTTGATATTCAAGCCACCGCTATCGACAATTTGGTTCATAATGACTTTCTGTGTGTAATTCCTCAAATTGTAAACTTCCTGATAACCTTAATTCTTATGATATCAGTCTATTTATTAATCAAAAAATTAAATTTGATAAAATCTGTTATCGCAATATTTTTCCTAATTTTCGGATATTTGTTTATATGCACTATATGTTTTTACTATGGTACCATAATAAATGTTATAACTCCTGTAGTAATGCTTGTAATATCAATAATATTTGCTTACACAAACAAATATGTTATTGAAAACAGAAACAAGGAAAAGGTTAAAAGTGCTATGGGTAAATACATGTCCCAAAATGTTATGCAAAGAGTTGTTGAAAATATCGACAACCTTGGTTTGGGCGGTAAAAGAGCAGTTGTAACCGTGTTATTTGCCGACATAAGAGGTTTTACTTCAATGAGTGAAAAAATGTCCGCTCAGCAAGTTTCCGAGTTTCTTAATGAATATTTTTCAGAGATGGAGCCCATTATAACAAGCTATAACGGTATCATTAATAAATTTATCGGTGATGCCATTATGGCTATTTTTGGCGAACCTATACAAGATGAAAATCATGCGCAAAATGCCGTCAAATGCGCTTATGCGATGTTACAAAAGGTAGAAAAGCTTCATAAAAAATGGTACAGGGAAGGAAAACCGGAAATAGAAATAGGCATAGGAATTAATACGGGCGAAGTCTTTGTCGGAAATATCGGTTCAGAAAACAGGATGGAGTATACTGTTATTGGTGATACCGTAAACCTTGCAAGCAGATTAGAAAGTTACAACAAAATGTACAAAACTAAAATGCTCATTAGTGCTTCAACATATAAGGCCGTTAAAGATATTGCAGACATTATCAAAATCCCGGAAGTTCAAATACGCGGAAAAGCCAATAAAATAGATATCTATGAAGTTTTAAAAGTTAAACAGGACTAATTTATTCTCCTGCACAAATCTTCACTCCAGAACTTGTTCCAAGTCTCTCTGCGCCTACTTCAATCATTTTCAGTGCTGCTTCCCTATCCCTTATTCCACCGGATGCTTTTACGCCAAGCCCGGCAGAATGAACGGTTTCATACATCAATTTAACATCTTCCGCTTTGGCACCTACTCCATTCTTCACAAATCCTGTAGAAGTTTTTACGAAATCGGCCTCCGCTTTTATACATAATTCGCAAGCTTTTTTTATTTCTTCTTGATTTAACAAGTCTGTTTCTAAAATTACCTTTAAAACTTTTCCTTGGCATGCAGTTTTTATACCGGAAATTTCTTTTAAAATGTAATCATATTCCCCGTCTTTTAGTTTACCGCAGTTTAGGACCATATCGATTTCATCGGCCCCGTTTTTAACAGCGTCTATAGTTTCTAAAACTTTTGCCTCTGACGTTGTTTGTCCCAATGGGAATCCGATAACAGTAACGACTTTTATATCGGTATTTTTTAGATATTCAGTCGAAAGCTTTACAAAAGAAGGATTTACACAAACTCCTAAAAAGTTATATCGTTTTGCCTCATCGAGCAAATTTATTATTTCTGATTCTCGAGCATCTTGTTTTAAAAGTGTGTGTTCAATGTACTTATTCAATTCCATGTTCGCCTCCTTCACTAAACTTTACCGATAAAAAATATGTAAGCCAGAATACCCGCAATTATACAATAATAACCAAAAAGTGCCATAGAAAATTTTTCTAAAAACTTAAGAAAATATTTTATACAAAAGTATCCTACAATTCCTGATACAATAGTTCCTGTAATTATCATTCCCCAATTAAAACTGAACACATCTACAGGATTTATTTGTAAAAACGGGTATATCATAGACGCACCGAGTATAACCGGAATTGATAACAAGAAAGAATACCTTGCCGCAGTTAATCTATCACAACCCATCATCAAACCGGCCGCAATTGTCCAGCCGGAACGTGAAAACCCGGGTAAAGATGCAAGCCCCTGAGCGAGACCTGTTAGAATTGCAACTTTTAATGTAATGGGTTTCTTTTCTATGCGTTTTTTTAAAATAAATTCACTCAATAAAATTAATAACCCTGTTAAAATTAAAAATATTCCGACTCCTGCAGGCATAAATACCAGCATTTCTGAAATTTCACAAAGACAAATTGCAATTATTGAGGTTAAAATCGTACCTATAATTATATAAAGGCACATTTTGAAATCTTTGTTCCCAAAATCCTTATTCTTTATACTGACCACAAATGCCTTTGCTAAATTAATAATATCCTCTCTAAAGAATATTAAGACAGCAATCAGAGTGCCAAAATGAAGCATTATATCAAAAAAGATTTCCTGCTGCGAAACCTGTGTTATATCAATATGTTTAATGACCTTATAAAAATTTGAAGTGAATACAAGGTGTGCTGAACTTGATATTGGCAAGAATTCACTTAATCCCTGAACTATCCCCATCAATATTGCTTGTAGTAAATGCATATTCCCCTCTTTTAATTTTCATAATACGAAGCACAGGAAGTACTTGTTTCCCAGACAGAAACTTTGCTTAATATTTTTATTTTCTTCTTAAGTTCACTATAAATAAATTTGGATATCATTTCGCTACTCGGACTAATACCTTCAAAATATGGTAATTCATTTATGTCCTTATGATCCAACAAATCCAAAACAGCTTTAAGTTCCTTTTTTAAGACTTTGTAATCAATTAAAATATTACTTTTATCAAGTTCGTTACCTACCACAAAGACCTCAACAAGCCAATTGTGACCATGTTGATTTTCGCACTCGCCCTCATAATTCAGCAAATGATGTGCAGCCGAAAAATACATTTGTGCTTTTAATTCAAACATTCCCTCTTCCTTTACACGTTACTACAGATTTCTGAAAGTTTTTTCAAAATCTTATCAGTAATAACTTTAATATATTCCTTATCAACCATCCCGTTAATTATACAATCGGATATTTGATAAGTAGGACGAATATAGTGCTGAGCAGTTTCATTAACATCTTTAAATTGAAGGTCAGCAGCTTCACCAGTTTTCCCCCGCAAAACAGCTCGTTTATACCATCGCTCCTTTATGACCTCCAACGGAGTAAATACGTAAACCTTAATATCCATAATATCTCTAAGGCATTCATCCAAAACATACAAACCTTCGGTTAGAATAACTTTCGCTGGTTTTTTTACTTCACCGTTCGGATTAGAAACACAAGTTACAAAATCATAGTTGGGAGAAACTACCGTTTCTTGATTTTTTAATGCAACAAGATGTTTTCGCATAAGTCCCAAATCAATCGCTTCCGGCGTATCAAAACTGAATCCGGTTTTAAAAAGTGCATCATAACTTCCGGCTTCAATAAGCTCTTTAGAAGTATCTTTATAATAGTCGTCACACCTTACTACAGTATAAATACCTTCTTTTTTCTCACGCACAACAGCTTCTATAGTATTATCCACAAAAACTGTTTTACCTGAAGCACTTTCGCCTGTTATACCTATTAAAAAAACCTTCTTCTTTTCCTGAACAACTTTGCGGGCAATATTCATTATAAAATCGTCTGCTACTTTCAGGAATAAAGGTTGCTTTTGCTTGCTGTCCTCTTCAAGAATTTCCTTTAAAGTGTCAACGATAGCCGATATAATCTCCATATCAACTCTGTTTGAATAAAAATTATAATTTGTCAGTTCAAAAGTTCCCATTATAATCTTCCTTTACCCAACAAGTTACATTATAGCGTAAGATATAAAAAAAATCTCATGTTTTGAACCGTTTTGTAAAAAAAATTTACTTATTATAGCAAAACAGACAGATAACTGTTGCCATCTGTCCGTCTTGATTATACTGTATAAATCTATTTGATATTTGAATAAGTCCAAGCGTCAAATGTCGGAGTTTCCGAAACGTTGATTTCTTTTTTCTTTTCTCCTGCCTGACAATCATCATGCGCAATTGGATTATACAACCTGTTATAATATTCGATAACCATACGGTCTGAGTTAAAGTAAGCTTCCGAAGTTCTGATAGCTTGTCTCATTAATCTTGCCCATTCTGGTTTGTTATTATAATAGGTCGGAATAATTTGGTCTTCAATAATGCTCATAACGCATTCGTGGTCTTTCCAATGTCTTTCTTCCCAAGGCATATCATCATCAAGGCCTTCATATTCAACCGTATAACCGTTAATTCCGTTGAATGTACCTTCAACTGTCCACCCATCAAATATTGATAAGTGCAAAGTACCATTCATATTAGCTGACATACCGGAAGTACCTGACGCTTCAAACGGTCTCAAAGGAGTATTTAACCAAATATCGGAACCCCTCTTTAACATTCCCGAAAGCTGTAATTCGTATCCCGGGAGGACAACAACATTTTTCAATGAGTGAGAACGATTCAAAAGTTTATTGAACATTTCCTTACCCATAACGTCATCCGGATGGAATTTTCCGGCAAATATAATCTGAACCTTGTCCGCATTTAATAATTTGCCGATACGGTCTTTATCCATAAGTATAAGCCACGCACGTTTATAATCTGCAAACCTTCTAGCCCAAGTTATTGTAAGAACATCTGGACTAAATCTTTTACCAGCAACATTTGCAATGTATTTGAATAGTTCTGCTTTCATTTCACGTTTAACTTCAAGCAATTTTTCAGGATTATTCTTGTTTAATGCGATTCTCTTATCTTGCCAGTATTGAAGATTTACAGCGTTTGTAATAGCTCTGATTGGGCATCTGTCTTCAACCCATTCCCACATCTTGTTTGCGACAAGCCCGTGAAGTTGAGATACAGCATTTGCAATTCTTGACATTCTTAATGCTGCAACCGTCAATGAGAAGTTTTCGCCACCCAATTTTATTGCAGTGTCTCTTGATGCACCCGAGAAAAATCCGCCTTCCATAAGTGTATCAACCCAGTGGACTTCGTTTCCTGCGGCAACAGGAGTGTGAGTTGTAAATACGGTTTTCTTTCTTACTTCTTGTAAATCACCGTTATATTGCCTCAAAAGCTCAAATGCAGCCGGAAGTGCGTGTCCTTCGTTCATATGTACAACATCAAATTTAAATCTTGCGGCCTGTAATACTCTTATACCTGCAATACCCAAGATAGTTTCCTGAGCTATTCTTATTCTTTCATTACCATCGTATAATCTGTGAGAAATACTTTTTGCCCAATCACTGTTTCCGTCGATATCCGTAGTCAAAAGATATACAGGACAAGTTCCGAATAGTTCTGGATTAACTTTGTATGCCTTAACTCTTACTTTCTCTCCAAAAGTATCTACAGTAACATATATACCTGTATCTTCAAGATAATCATAATATTTTCTTATATATGCAACTTCTACATTTCCAGAATGATCGATTCGCTGGTCATAATAACCATAAGACCAGAGCATTGTTACACCGACCATAGGCATCTGTAAATAGCCGGCAGAAAGCATGTGTGAACCAGCAAGGAACCCTAAACCACCGGAATAGGTGCTCAAAGATTGGTCCATTGCAATTTCCATTGAAAAATAAGCTACGTTTGGTAATGTCATAATTTTAAACCCTTATTACTGTGTACTACTAAAGAATTATAAACTCCCATTCTTTATAATAGTAATATACCATATATTTGAGAAATTTTGTATAGTACATGTCCCTGAAATTACGATCAAAACGTTATTACGCCCTATTTATAAGGGTTAGCGGAATATTAAATATTGTAACAAAAATAATTCTTAAGGATTAGATATCAGGAATTATATTATAATGCTTTAAAAAATTTTTTATTTATAATAATATAGTTACTGACAACTGAATACGGTTTTGGCACTTCGCCAAATAAAATTCGGGACGTAGCGCAGCTTGGTAGCGTACCACCTTGGGGTGGTGGGGGTCGCAGGTTCAAATCCTGTCGTTCCGACCATTTATTTCTAAAGAACGAACGTGTAAAAGCGTTCGTTTTTTGTGCATTGTTAGCTCTTAGTTATTCTGATAAGTCATAAAATTTCCAAATGCTCATAGCATCTTTCAATGTGAAAGCATTATCATCGATTAAAGTATTGTATTCTCCAATTAATTGACCTGTTTTTGCCGAATAGATTTTTATCTTTCTCATTTCGTCGTAACTATTTGCGGCAGGACATTTGTTAGGATTTTTTATACGATTTTCTTTATAACGATAACCCTTAGATATTTTTAATGCTTTATCCATGATTTCGCATTTATCGAATATGGATGAATCTTTCCATTTATATTCATCTGTATCGAGATAAAACTTATTTTCGTTATTCGTAAATTCGTATGATTCAAAATACAGATTAGCCAAAAATTTATACAGCCCATCCAAATCAACTTTTTCTTGTGACCTGTTAACCTGTTTCACTATAGGTGGCTTCTCATCTTGTTTGATTGCACAACCCGTGTAGTAATTGTTAAAAGTCAGCGTGTAAGTAAAAATTAAAATAAGCGGAAGCGCCAATAATAGTGGAAGGATTACGAAATTCCAAAAAATAAAAAATACTGTTTGTCTTCTTTGCGATTTATTAAATTTTTCCAAATCATCGTATTTTTTGTTTTTATATGCCCACTCATTACCTTTTAATCCGCAGTATATTTTAAAAAGAAACCCGAACGGTGTAGGGCCGACTGCCCACTGAAACAGCGTTATGTAGGATTTGTTATAAAATCCCCACATCCAAGTTCCTAAAAATGCGCCCCAGTTAAATATTTTCGTATAGTCATATGGAAGTTTGGACGTAATTGAACCTGGCATAAATATTAAAAATACTGACCAAACTAATGTAAGTAAAAACAATTTTCCTAATATAGTATATGGGAAAATAAACCACAGGAATGAGGTCAAAATCATTATTCCGAACACGGTAGTGAGAAAACTGCTTTTTCGTCCCAATATATCTGTTAATCGTCTGTGAACATTCGACAGCAACAATGCACCGACTGCAATTGAAGTTAATAATGATATAAGCACCAATATAAGAGGCGCTCCATAAAAAAATTCGTTATACCTCAGGATTTCGTCAAATGACAAAAGCTTTTTGGACAAATAAATTGCAAAAGGACAATTTATAAGAAACATTATCACCAAAATATAAATCAAGTTTATGCAGTAATCTCTTCTTCCGAGGATTCCTCCAAAACCGTATAATTTTGTGTTTATCTCATAGTTTTCATCCATAAACTATAAAATTTAACCTCCCATACCTTTCAATGCTGCTACAAATATGAAACCTATAACTGCAAATCCAAATGTAAATGATATGGCTTGGACTATAATACCTGCAACAACCCATTTCTTTTGGAATTTATGAAATTCCTCAACTCCGTCAAATTTTTTGTTACGCCATGCCCATTCATTGCCCTTTATACCAAACCATATAGCAAGTGCTAAACCTATCATTCCAGATATCATAGATATGTAAGGCACAAATATTAATAACCAGCATGCAAGTGCAAGCAATGTAATATAGGACTTATTGCCTAATCCCCAAATCCATGTTAGTAAAAAAGCTCCCCAGTTAAAATGATTGTAGACTTCTTCTGATACAATAATATCTTTTCCGCCGCCTGAATTGTTTTCTGTTAATAATTCGGTCATAATTCCCCCTCTTACATAATTATTTAATTACTTAATCCCGATAAGATTATAACAAATTATTTGTTACAGGGGAATATATAAAATTACACGGCATATTATAAATACCGACTTTGATTTTTATATTTTATCAAAATTTTACCCGGTACAAGACCGGGTTATAATTGGGTTTAAGTTTGTATATTTTTGAGTCTACGCTTCAATAAATAAACGTCTTCCGACTATATTCGGCTGGTTATTATAATAACCGGCAAAATACCCTCCCGCTACGGGACGATTCTGTCCGTATGTTACAAACGGATTTGTAGTATTTGAATAAACAAAGGGATTATTTGATGCAAAGGGGTTAGATGATGAACTTCTTGTATTTGTACGTGTAATTTGTTTTGATTGAAATGACGGCTGTGCTGTTAATACACGTGTTAAAAAGTTTACAATTTCTGCCATTGTAATCAGACCTTTCTTATTGCTTTCATGGCTTGTTTAATGATTATTCTGCGTTTGTCAATTTTTTTATCGGCATTTTTTTTCAAATCTTAAAATATTTTTCCAAAACATCATCTCTATGGAGGAAAAATTTAAGTAAATACCAAAATTTATCTATCTTGCAATTAATCATTTATCCCTTACAATATAAGTGTACAAGATACACTAGAAGAACAACGGATAATTTTATGACTACCAAAAATATCAGAAATGTAGCGATTATTGCACATGTTGACCATGGCAAAACAACACTGGTCGATTGCCTTTTAAAACAAAGCGGTGTTTTTAGAGAAAATCAGCAGGTTCAGGAACGTGTTTTGGATAGCAACGACCTTGAACGTGAAAGAGGAATCACAATCCTTTCAAAAAATATTTCGATTGATTATAAAGGTACAAAAATTAATGTCGTAGATACCCCGGGGCATGCTGATTTTGGCGGAGAAGTTGAACGTGTCCTTGGTATGGTTGACGGGGCATTATTAATTGTTGATGCGGCAGAAGGACCTATGCCACAAACTCGTTTTGTGCTTTCAAAAGCTTTAGAATTGGGAATAAAAATTATCGTTGTAATTAACAAAATAGACAAGCCGGCAGCAGAGCCGTTAACTTCTTTAGACAAAGTGTTCGACTTATTTACCGAACTTACGGACAGAGAAGATTTGATAGATTTCCCTTTTATTTTTGCAAGCAGTTTACAAGGTTTTGCAATAAAAGAGCTTGATGACAAAAGAAAAGACATGATTCCGCTTTTGGATTGTATTGTTGAAAACATAGCTGAGCCGACCGGTGATTCAGAAAAACCGTTCCAATTTAGAGCAACAACTCTTGATTACAATGATTATGTAGGAAGAATCGTTGTCGGACGAATAGCAAACGGAGTAGTGCACTCTCAGAATATTGTTGCGTGGGTTAATGCCAATGGCGAAGTTAATAAGGGTAAAATTACAAAACTTTTTGGTTTTAAGGATTTAGGAAGAGTTGAAATTGAATCTGCTGAAGCAGGTGATATTGTAGGTATTGCCGGATTTTCTGATATTCAAATAGGCGAAACTCTTTGTGACCCTAATAATATAAATCCTTTGCCGTTAATTAGAGTTGACGAGCCGACTTTACAGATGAATTTTTCCGTAAATGACAGTCCGTATGCAGGTCAGGAGGGCAAATTTGTAACTTCACGACAAATAAGAAAACGTCTTTATGATGAATTGGAAAAAAACGTAAGTTTGCGTGTTGAAGATACGGATTCTACTGATTGTTTTAAAGTTTCCGGAAGAGGTGAACTGCATCTTGGGATTTTAATTGAGACGATGCGCCGTGAGGGCTACGAATTCCAGGTTTCAAAGCCGGAAGTTATTTATAAAGAAATCAACGGTGAACAATATGAGCCGTTCGAAAACTTGCTTGTTGATGTACCGGAAGAATACGCAGGCGGTGCCATTGACCGGCTTTCCGGAAGAAAAGCAACAATGCTTGAAATGAATAACTCTAACGGCAGAACTAAAATGAAGTTTTCCATTCCGGCAAGAGGTTTAATCGGTTTCCGCTCTGAATTTATTCGTATGACAAGAGGCGAAGGTATTATGTACCACACATTTGATGAATATAAACCTTATGCGGGTGATATTCCGAAACAAAGAAGCGGTTCAATACTTGCTCACGAACAGGGTGAAGCTATTCCTTATGCATTAGCACAATTTGAAGACAGAGGTGTATTTTTCGTAACCCCTCATACCAAGGTTTACAGAGGTATGATAATCGGCGAAGGTAATAAAGCACAGGATATTGTAGTAAACATCTGCAAAACAAAAAAATTAACCAATATGAGAAGTTCAACAGCAGATGTTATGGTAACTTTACAAGCACACAAAGAGCTTTCGCTTGAAGAATGCCTTGAGTACATAGGTGATGACGAACTCGTAGAAATTACCCCTCAGAGTATCAGAATGCGCAAACAGGATCTAGTAAAATTTCATTCTATATAATCTGTTATTTAAACAACATGTTGTAATTGCAACACATTTGTGATTTAATTAGCTTACTGAAGGTTATATATGGAAACTGCCGCACTAGAGTGGAAATTTAAAATAAATCCTTGGATAACAATGATTCCGGTTATGTTATCCATATTTATGTTTGCTCTTGATGAAACCATTTCAAACGTTGCACTTCCCTATATGGCAGGTACATTTTCCGTCAGTCAGAACGAATCAACGTGGATTATAACAAGTTACCTTGTTGCAAGCGGCGTCATAATCCCTATGGTAGATTTTTTCAGTAAACTTATTGGTCGAAAACAATATTTTACATTAAGCATAATTATATTCACAGTTGCCTCAATAATGTGCGGATTCGCTAATTCAATGCCAATGATGCTTATTTCCCGTATAATTCAGGGGATAGGCGGAGGCGGAATAATGCCTATTGCACAAGCTGTTATTTTCGAGATTTTTCCCAAAGAAAAATTGCCTCAAGCAATGGCCGTATTTGGATTAGGCGTAATTATGGCCCCGATATTAGGACCGTCTGTCGGCGGATGGATTACAGAAAATTGGTCATGGCCATTTATTTATTTCATTAATATTCCGTTTGGAATTTTGTGCCTATATCTTACAAAACAATACGTTGAAGAACCTCCATACTCCAGAAAACAATCCAATGTAAAAATGGATTTCTCGGGTTTCTTTTTTCTGGCGGTTTGGCTTTTATCACTACAAGTGGTGCTTGATAAAGGAAATGACGCTGATTGGTTCGGTTCAGCATGGATTTGTCAGCTATTTACAATCTCTATGGTGTCCTTCATTGCTTTTATCTGCATTCAAAGAAAAAAGAGCAAAACTGGAGACAGTTTGATTAATCTTTCAATATTCAGAAATCACAATTTTTTAATAGGCACTGCTGGACAAATCGTTTTAATGATGATTTTAATGTCGTCAGCTGCAATTTTACCCTCAATGCTTCAATCGCTTTTAGGATACACTGCCTTTTTAAGCGGGCTTTCTATGCTACCAAGAGGTTTGGGCTGCTTTGTTGCCTCATTCTTAAGTGGAATTTTAGTGGTTAAATTTGGAATCAAACCCATTTGCACCATCGGCTTAATAATTCTTGCAATCGGGGGGCTTTTGTTTGGACAAATTAATACAAACATTGCACTTACAAACATTGCTTTTCCAAACTTTGTTTTTGGAATGGGCATGGTACTTTCAATGGTAACATTGGCAAACATTTCTTGCTCGACACTCCCAAATGAAGCGCAAACAAATGCATCGGGAGTGCAAAATTTGTTCAAAAATGTCGGTGCAGCAATAGGGACTTCTATTGCTGCAACTATGATTGCAAGATTCTCTCAAGCACATCAAATGATGATGGTCGGATCTTTATCCGAAACTAATCAGGTTTTTTCTGAAAGAATCCAAACTATAAGTTCCTCTTTTATGACTACAGTGGATCATGTCACTGCCTATCATATGGCGCAAGCTCAAATATACGGATTACTCAGACAGCAAGCAGCACTTTGGGGTTATGTCGAAACTTTTCGTTATTATGCAGTTGCCGTGATCTTGATAGTACCTTTTATATACTTCCTTAACGACACGACAAGAAAACAAAAAAAGAACAAGGTTTAATCCGATTCTTGGACATCATCATATTTTTCCGGATGGATCCAATAATCTTCTTTACCTTCAATATCCTTGATTATCCTTGCCGGATTTCCAACGACAACTTTGTTGGGAGGAATTGATTTTGTAACAACACTTCCACCGCCAATTATACAATTATCACCGATTTCGACATCTCCTAATATCAAAGCATTCGGAAATACAACGACATTATTTCCGAGTTTCGGTACTTTATTTCTCCATCTTCCTATTGTAACATTTTGAAAGATTCTGCATCCGGTGCCGAATTGTGCACCTCTTACTATAACTATACCTATAGGGTGAACAAAATAGGTATTTTTTTTTCTTAACTCGTCTAAATCAGGAATGAAACAACAGTCTTCCAAATGATTTATAATGGGATTCTTAAAAGTCATTTTAATACCCAAAATTTCCACAATAATTTTTGCATTCTGTTTGTATAATCTAAATAAACTTGCCATTATACTCCTCATATATTAAGAAATTCTGCCAGCAACTACCACATCTTTTCCATCGGATTGCGGCTTGAGATTCTTTTTATAAAATTCCACATGCGGTTGTAATACACTTGAAAGAACATCCGGTAATGCCTTTGAATTATAGAGTCCCATAATAATTTCCTGATAGACAGTAGCGAATGCCCTAATTTGAACCATTGCACCGGCAGCAGCAGGGGTTAAGGACATTTTTTCGGTTTCAAGATACTCACAAAAATAAGAGCCAGAAACCGAATATGATTTACTTAAAGCACTTATATAACCTTCCGTGTTCTCGCTTGCGATTCCGTTATCAGTAGGAACAGTGAGCGCAAAAGCGAATTTATTATCAGGATTAAAATGCGCCTCGGAGCTATGGTGCATAGCATCCGGAACTTTTGCTATTTGTTTTGAAGTATCTTTGACCGATTCATTTTGCATTTGCGAATGCCAATTTACCGTACAATCAAACATAGAACCCAAATACTGATGTACTGAAGAATAAACACCTTTGATTCTTTCAGCAGCCCAGAAAGCTGCCTCTGCATATGCCAAATTAAAATTAAAATCAGAACTTAAAGAGAGTTCGGAAATTTGTTGAGCAGATTTTAACATTTCCTCCATACTTGATTTTGGCATGCCCGCATATGCAAGCGTAAACAGAGCATGGTCGTCAAGTGCAGAAAATCTTCCGCCCACGTCATCATGTATGTATAAATCACCTAACCAATTTTCAGAATTCGAAATTCTTCTCAATTCACTTTTTTCAGAATTTTTATCTGTTACTGCAATAAAATGCAATGAGGTTTTTAATTTTGCTTCAGCTTCGGTTAAACCCTTTGCAAGATAAGCATCTTCAAGCATTTTTTTAATCCGCAAAAATCCGTCTTTAGTTTCAAAAGTAGAACCGGACTTTGATGCAACAAGATAATTTGATTTTGTAACATCGTTACCAAGGAGGTATAAATATCTGTTAAAACTTGCTGAATCTATGTCAGAATAGAAAAGTATCTCTCGATTGCCAATATTTAAACCGTTAATACTCAACATATTTTCAACTGTATGCTTTGAACCGCCAATACCAAGAACCGTTAAATATTGAGCACTCGTTTGTGATTTAAGCTTTGATGCCATAGAATAAATATCATCAATTCTTGTTAGTTGGTTTTTAGGTAAATCTACCCAATTCAAAAACTGTCCAGGTTTATTTGCTCTGGATTTAAATTCTTCTACAGCTGCGTTTATGTAATTTGAAAATTTTGAAAATTCAGAATTATAAAAAACTGCAGATAGTCCGCATTTTGTATTATATCTTGTTTCACTTAACATTGCTGATACCATTTTAGCTCCTCCCTTTACATCTTATATTGACAATTATATCATCAAAATTTTACAAAAAAGTTTATTGTAAAATTTTTTCTTATGTTCATGTTAGAATTTATAGAGAGGGATTATGATGAAAATTACAGAAGTTAGAGATGGATTTGTAAAAGTTGAATCAGCCGAAAAAATAGCGATTTCCTCTTTTTTGGAAGTTAAAGGCATGGAAAAACGGTATATCGCACAAGTTGTGCGGTCTAAAAGCAACGGGACCGGATATAATGTGTACGCAAAACTTCTTTTTATATACGACGGAGCTTTAAGAAAATACGACAAAACTATGCCGGATATCAACGCGAGCGTAAATCCGTTCTCATTTGAAAAAATAAATAATTCCTTCAGCTATACACAGCCAATCGTTGCCGGAAAATTTGTATCAGAAAGAGAAAACATATTATTAGACACTGACAGTTTGTGCAATACCACAATTGCTAGTATAGACAATCCGGTAATGAACGACATTGTAGTTCAAAACTTTGCAAAACAATTTCAGCAAAAAGGAAGAACAATTATTATTGATATGCTCGGAATGTTAAATTGTGAAAAATATACCGCAGGCAAAGATTTCCGACTTCCATTAAATTTAGAATCGCTGAAATTTATATATGAAGATTGCTTGAACGACGCAACATCTGATAGCAAAGAATTAATTAAAGAAATATTTGCAGATTTGGCTAATTATGCAAAAGAAGTAAAATTCTTACCGTTTACAACTCTAAAAACCATAGTTGAGGATATGGTTGAAAAATCTCATATTTTCAAATTATTAGTATTAAAAAATAAACTAGTAAAATTTGAAAAAGAAGGTTATTTTGCCTCGAATGTGGCTGATGCAGATAATTTATCAAGTATTCTTAAATCAAATTTTGCTGTCATAGATATGTCAAAAATAGACGGTTCTTTCCAAAATCGTTATTTAGAAGTAATTTTATCCGAACTGAATGCTTCGGATGCTAAAACTTTTGTTATATTAGAAGCATCAAATGCAATAAGCAAGAAAAATATTAAATCTATTTTGACTTCCGAAAGATTAAAGTCAATTTTTGTAACTCATTCGCGATTTAAGTATCTCGCAGATTTAAAATCTGTATTCAAAAATGCCATTTTAGAAAATACCATGGCTAATCGTGATATTTTCAGTTTGTATTCTTTCTTCTTAGAATCCATGGAGAATGATAATTATCTCATAGTTGGCGATACAACTAATTATGTTCCGTTACTTTCATTTGCCGAAAAATGTGATACTGAGGTTAAAAAGCTGCCACAGGATTCCGTATCTGAAGAAGTGAAAAGTGTTGGGTATGATTCACAAATAACAGATACAACTTCCGAATATCCAACTTATGAAAATGGAGTTGATGAAAACGAAGCATCAGAATCAATATTCACAGATGAAGAAAATGAGGATAAGGATGATGATTCTGATGTTGAAACCGAAGATTTAAGCGACTCATTTGAAGAAGAAATTGAAGAAACTGACGAGGAACTTACTATAAGTGAAGAAGATACAGATGAGCCGGATTTAATTGAAGATGCCTACATTGATGAATCTGAACCGGATGAAGATAATTCAGAGGGTGATGATATAGAGGAAATGCCCGAATCCGCAAATGACATCGGGCTGACTGTTGTTCATACGGATATACCCGAAACATCTGAAGAAGAGGATAATTCCGAATTAACATCTCCAATAACGGAATATAAAACAGAGGTTTTACAGGAAAGTGTCGAAAATTTGAGTGACATTGATATTCCGGCCGACTTGACAGACGATTTTGACGAAATAGAAAATGATGAGTCTATTGCAGAAGAATCTATTGATGAGTCAAATCAATTATCAGAATCTTCGGAAACAGAAAGTGTTGAAGAGATTCCAGTAATCCCGTTAGAAGAGCAAGGTGCCGACATAGGTGATTTTGAGGAGTTGGAAACCAGTGAGATTACCGATGACGATATTTTAGTGGATTTAAACGAAGATTCAGAAGATTCTGTGGATACCGAAGAAGAATCTGATATGTCTGCAGACGAACTTGATAAAAGAATAGTTGAAGATGTTGACAAAGTTTTCTCTACAATAAAAGAAGAAGGTATTTCAGAGTCGGATTTAGATTTAATAGATACTTTGAACGGACCTGAAATATCTGATGATGAATTATCGGAAGAGTCCTTCTTCTCTCAAGAAGATGCTGAAACCTTGCAAAATTTTGATGACAGTGAGGATGAAAACGGCTTTTTAGAACCGCTTGAGGAAATATCCGATTCCGCTGAAAATATAAAAGAAGAAAAAGAAGTACTTGAAACAAGAGAATCTTCAACAACAACTGTTCCTATATATGAGGCCTCCATCCCCGAAGAAGATAAAGTCATTTCTGATCCCATTGAACAGGGTGACACTGTAGTACATGCCAAGTATGGTTCCGGTGTCGTTGAAAAAATGATTAAATACGGTAATAAAAATCTTTATTCCATAAATTTTGACAACGTAGGACGCAGATTATTAGATCCTACACTAACTGAAATTAAAAAAGCTTAATTGCAAAAAAAAGCTCCCCTAAAGGAGCTGTTGGAATTAAGAATAGCTGGAAGTATGAAAAAGATTTAATACTAATATTTAACTTTAAGAAAAGTGATTATACTATCCCTAAAGTGGCTAATTTTTTTGTTTAAGTATTAAACTAAAGGGCAATATATGATAAGATAACATTATGAAAATTTGTTTTATACCTATTGATAACAGACCCGTTTGTTATACGCTTGCACAAGATATTACGGCAATAGATGACGCTATCGAACTTTTGATTCCTCCTAGGAAATTTTTGGGTGACTTGACTAAAATAGCCGATATTAGCAAGTTATTTGATTGGTTACGTCAACAACCCCAATGTGATGCCATAATACTTTCTTTAGATACCCTCGCATATGGAGGGCTGATTCCTTCAAGAAGATGCCACAATACTTTTGAAGAAATTAAATTACGAATTGGGGAACTAAAAGAAATCCTTTCCGATAAAAAAGCAAAAATATATGCATTTTCAAGTATAATGCGAATTTCAAACAATAATTATAATGAAGAGGAAAAAGAATATTGGTCAGAATACGGTAAAAAAATTTTTGAATATTCTTTTAACATACACCAATTTGGGAACGCTGACTCAAAAGAAATTCCGTCTGAAATTATAGACGATTATCTTAAAACCAGAAAAAGGAATTTTGATATTAATAAAATTTACATTGATTGGCAAAAAGAGGGCTTTTTTGAAACACTGATTTTCTCTAAGGATGATTGTGCCGAGTATGGTTTAAATGTTAAAGAAGCAGAAGAAATAGAAGCTCTTGGCGGTTTTACCAAAACAGGTGCTGATGAAATTCCGTTAACTTTATTGGCCCGCGCTATTAAAAAAGATATAAAAATTTTTGTAGATTATATTGAACCTGACTGCAAAAATTTAGTTTCAAATTACGAAGATGTTTCAATAGATAAATCCGTTTCCGGTCAGCTAGAGCTTGGCGGTTTTACAAGAGTTGATTCGAAAGAAACTGCGGATGTTATTTTGTTGGTAAATAATTTTCGTGAAAAACAGGGTGAACTGGTTATGGGATGGAAAACTCAACCATTTAACAAAAATGTCGTAATCCCAGATAAGCCATTTGCCGTTGCTGATGTGAGATACGCAAATGGAGCCGACAATGACTTTGTTGAAAAATTAATACCCAAAATAAATAAATTCTTTCTCGGTTATGCCGGATGGAATACTTCAGCAAACACTTTAGGGAGTTTGCTTGCGGGGGTAAAAGTCGCTTATCAAGCAAAAAAATATAATTTATCGGCATTTAAAAAATTACAAATGGTTAGGTTTCTTGATGATTGGGCTTATCAGGCAAATATCAGGGGACAAATTAAAGAACCATCTGATATAAAACCATTAATCAAACCTTATTATGACAAATTAGCAACTGTATTTGGGTATGAAAGTGATTATTCCGGAGTAAAAATTACCTACCCTTGGAAAAGAAAATTTGAAACAGAAATAGTTTTATAGCACTAATATCATTAAGATTTGTAAATGTCTAAATAGGTTTTTAATACACAGTAGCAAAATTTTGTTTTTCAAGGTTTTACATTAATATCCGGAGGAATCCTGCATGTGTTAGTAAGTAGTGTCAGCTGTTTTAATTTAATCAACAAAAACATTACGCCCCCCAATTTCAGAGGTCAGGCGATTTTGACCATGCCGGATATACACCGTCCCGGAGCTTATTATAGTGATTTTAATGATATTGATACAGGCAGAGTTAAATACAATATAAATAAACAAAGAGAGTCAGAAAATATTATTCGTACATTTTCAAATCAAGGTGGTGGGACTCTTGCAGGAATTGAGTATGACATTGATAATTTTAAGAAATTGGGTATAAAAAAGGTTTTCATGACACCAATTTGGGGTGGAGATAATGTATCTTCTCATCATTATTGGAATAAAAATGACATGCAAATATCAGAGAGCGTAGGTAACATTGATAATTACGAGACGATGTTAAGAAAATTGTATAAAAGCGGTATGCAATATGTTGATGATATTGCTCTCACATCGGAGGGACTGGAAGGGATTCATGTACAATATGCATTACGCTGGGCTGATCAAAATCCACAAACATATTACTGGTTTAGAATGAGTGGTTTAAAAGACGCACCGCTCATAATTGGTGTTGTTCCAAAAAATAAAGACAATTTAAGACACCGAGTTATTAATCCAAGCGTAATTTATAATGCTAAAACGAAAAAAGTAGAGAAAAATCCGGATTATAATCCAAATAAAGAGACTTATTTCCAAATTTATGACGCTTCGCAGATAACAAAAGAGCAGCTGTTAAATAAAAATGAGCTTATTAGAAGCTACAAAAACCCTGAGTATGAAAATAAACTTTTGATAAACAATTCTAGTGATACCGTAATTGATTACGCTTTTGAAATACGGCCGCAAGAATATGAAAATCGTCTTAAAGAATTTGTTAAAATGAATGAAAATTCTCAAAAACCAATTCAACTCAATTCACCTGAGGGAACTCTTTTTATAGGTCAGTTTACGCATTTCAAGATTGGAGAAAACGCAGATGGTGCAGTATTTTGGGATGCCAATAAAGATTTATTAAAACGTAACTATTACATTTCAGGATATGATGAAAAATTAATTTCTTCCATACCTTGGCAATCCGAACGTAATGATATAAGAAAACACATAGAACGTGCGAACTGTGAAATTCAGGATATGGCAATTCAAGCAGGTGTATACAGATCACAATTAGTAAAAGATGTACAAACTTTATACACCGCTCAGATTCTAGGTAACTCTAAATCAAAAGAAGATATTGATAAATTTATAGAAAAAGAATTGCCAAAAGAAGCTACTCTTGATTCAGAAACAATAAACGATATTCTGGATGGTTGGTATGATTCATCAAGAAAAGGGGTTGAATCAAAAGAAGATATTACAATAAAAGCTTTGATGAAACTTCCGCTTGATTCTCTTGAATTGGGCGAAAACACTGTCGGAGTTCTTTCAACTTCTTTCTTTACAAATAGGGCCGCAAATGAAGAAAGTATTGGGCTTTCACGTTATGATTTTTATAAACGAGGGAAAGGAATATATTCGCCTTATCACAAAATTTACTATCAAATGGAAAACTTGTATGCAACAAAAATGAGTGATTTCGCAAACGAAGTTATTAAATCGGTCAATGAGTTCTCCTCGGAAAAGTTACTTGATGAAGACGGAAACTATACTGAATATGGTGAATATGTCATAGACTTGTTGGGCAAAGATATTGCAAAATATGCTCTCTTAAAAGCTATAGCAGGTAAAAATCTGCAAACCAAAATTCTACCGGACAATGTATTAAAGGGAAAAATTACTTATAATTATCCGGGATTAAAAAAGAACACAACACTCAAATCTCTCGGAATTAACGCACCTAGCCCAGAAGCTGAAGCAGCAGCATTATTTGAAGTTATATCCGACGGTTTGGATTTTCTCAATGAAAAAGATGTAAAATACGTAGCAGGTTCTGTTTTAAAACAAATTGAAGGAACAAAATTAAGCAGTTTCCGACTCGCAGAAGCAATGGCAGAAAAAGCAGCATTGGGATTAGATTTTCGACTTGATGCAGCAAAAGATGTCGTTGATATGGATGCCGTAAGAAACGGAGATATGACATTTGATGAGGCCTGGGATCAAGTAATAGATTTTTGGAAGAAATATGTTTCCGCAATAAAAAAAGTTAATCCAAATTCCTACATCGTTGCCGAAATTACTGATATGGGACAACTTATGCGAGCAATATACGGACAAGATGCAAACGTTTGGGATGCAGATTTATCAAGAGTCGGAGGGAAATATAAAAATGTTCAGGATGCAATGAGAGCGTTTTTCCAAGAAACCGGAATAACAAGTGAGGCAGGTTATTCCTACACCTATACAGATTTACTCCGTGTATTTTCGGCCGACGGAGAGCAAGGAATTCGTTACGAAAACGGCATGAATGCTTTGAAAAAAAGAATGCATGCCCTTTTGGAAAATAATTCACTTGATTATATAAAAAATCTCTGGACCTTTGCGGACAACCAAGATAAACCCAGCGTACTGCATGTTATGGCGCTTGATATGGAGCTTTTCCATACCAACAACTTAGAAGCAGATTATAAATATAACTTAACCGACTTCAGCAATGATGCTTATGAAATCAGGAAACGCAATTCAAGAATTTCAGTACTTCAAGAATTGACAAACTCTGACAGATTTGAAGATTTACCTCTTGAAGCAATGATGAATATTGATAATAAAGAATATTTTAAAACAGCAAATACTCGTGCTGCAGCTATGAGCAAACTTATCCGAAACTCAATAAACGAAAGAATTCCTGACTCTTTTAGTAAAAAAGAATTGTTAAAAGATGCACTGGTAGATTTAACTAATGGTAATTATCTAACAAAAAGGATAAATTTAAATATCGAAAGCATAAAAATTCCTGCACTAAAAACTCTTGAAGCAGCCCTGGATGAAATATTGTCAAAAACAAACATTAACCTTAGCGGAAGTGAAAAACAATTAATCATAGAAAAAGCAAAACAAAAGGGACGAATTGAAAACCACACGGCAAGAGGCGATTTTGATTGGCAAGAAGGTAAACACTGGGCCGCGAAGGAACTTCAATACAGAACCGGAACTGTTTTAGGTAATGACGAATGGGATTATATGAAATACAGTCCTTACACTGTAAGTGTTGCAGCGTTATTGCTTGATTGTTATAACGAAGTTACAAATTATAAAGACACTGCCAATTTTATCAATGGTACAAGAGCGTTTGTAAAAAAATATGATCGTAAAGAGGTAGAAAAAAACCGTTCTAAACTTCCGCTAACGCAGGAAGCTTCCGTTGTACAAAAACAAAAAGCTTATGCCGCACGAGATATAGAAACTGTTATTAATATGGTTATACGGCAGGCGGAATTTAAATCCGGATGTGCGTTCTCTCAAGAAGAAAAAGATTATATTCTAAAAGAAGTGTTCGAAGCGGCAACAAAACCGGCAGTTGAAAAGGCCCTTATGTATTTTTCATTTCTATCAGCACTCCCCGGAATCCCTTCTGTATTTTACAGAGATATTTTAGGCGGGCTTGGATATGATGAAAAAGCAAAAAATATTTTCCTACAAGGCAGAAATACTGTCAAATATTCAGAACTTGAGGAAGAAAATCCTTTAAAAGAATACAGAACGAAAATTTTCAACGAATTTAAAGAAGTTATGAAAATTCGAAGTGCCGAGGGTTTGGAAGCAATAAATAATGGTAATCCGTGTATTTTGGAAACGAATAATCCTAATGCAATGGCAATGCTTTATCAATCGAAAAATGACGGAGAAGTAATAACTGTAGTAAATAATTTCGGTGTAGATACTCATAATGGAACTTTCAAACAAGATGGAAACTTTGAACTTGAAAGTATAATACTTCCGTCTGCCGTTGCTTTAGCCGCCGGTACAACATTTGTAAATGCTTTTGGGAAAGATAAAACTGAATATGTCATAAACAGATTCGAAAACGGTTTGTGTAAACTTGTCAGAAAAGATTATGGTAAAATAATTTTAAATAAAGAAACCGCAAAGCATGGTGCAATGTTCCTAAAACGTGCGGGAAAACTTGCATTTAAAGGCAAAAATATAAATAAGCAATATTACATATCTTCAAATCTTTACACAAAAAATACAACAAATTTAATAGGGGAAAAACTCTGCTTAACAGCAGATTAAAATATAAGGGGTAATGTCAATGAAAGTAATTCCAATTAACAACAATTATCAATATCGCAATACAAAGGCGTATAATACCTCACCGATAAAACAAGTATCATTTAACGGGATGTTTAAAAAATCATGGCAGGACAAGTTTAATGACGGTGTTGCTGCATTAGACGGAAATTCCGTATTTATATTTACCACGGAGAAAGATGCTCAATGGGCAAAAGCTTGTTTTAACGACAGAGCCGAAAAAATTGATATCCCTATTTTTAAAACTTACACCCTTGTGGCAAGCAAAGAGGATTTGCCAAAGACAGAACTCAATCCGTCTTTTGCTGTGTATAAAAAAGGTGATAAATACTATATTATGGATATAAATTCTTTAGGTGGCTTGTATGCCGGCAGAAATATAAAGGATTATGATAAATCACGATTCGGCCAAGGTGAAATAAGAGAACTCTGCAAAGGAGATAAAATAATGGTTCGTGCTACACTGTTTGACGAACCCGGCGTAATATTAGAATTTACTCCTCCTAAAGAATATAATCCCAGAGAAGCAGAAAAATATATGGAGGTAAAAAACAGATTTGCTGAAGGAAAAGCTATCAGTAATTTCAATAAATCAACAGTATCAATATTTTCAAGACCAACAAATAAGGTTTCTTCGGCAAAAGAATTCACCTTTGCAGATGTAGGGGGTCTCGATACTCAGATTGAAGAACTCAGAAAATATGTAATTCGTCCGATAAATTACCCTGATGTATACAAAAATGTCAGATTAAATAAAGGCATTTTGCTATATGGTCCGCCAAGATGCGGTAAGACTCTTTTGGGTAAAGCATTGGCAAATGAGGCAGGTGCGAAATATACATATATGAATGCGAACGAATTTATAAGCTCCGAAGTCGGTTCTTCAGAAAAAAGTATACGAAACGCATTTAACGGTATAATGGAAAATCCTACTATTTTATTTATTGATGAATTTGACGCAATCGGTATGAAAAGGTCAAGTGCTTCTACTGCGAGGTATCAAAATGCAGTAGTGAACCAGCTTTTGGGGAGCATGAGTGATTTGGAAAAGAGTTATGTTAATTCTTTTGTTATTGCTGCAACAAACAGAAAAGACCTCCTTGATGATGCTTTGATTGCTACGGGACGTTTTGGTCTGCATCTTGAAGTCCCTATGCCGAATGAGGAGGCCCTGGGAAGTATTTACGAAATACATTCAAAAAATCAACCATTAGACGAAAGCGTCTTGAAACCTGCATTTGTAAAAATAATGCTTGAAAAGAAGTTTAACGGTTCTGACGTTGCAGAAATGTTCACTGTAGGGTATTTTAATGCCCTTGAACGACTTGGTATGAATGCAAAAATGGATGCGAAAATTTTTAATTTCAAAGACTTGAGTAATATAAAAGTATCTGCGAAAGATTTGCTTGGTGCAATTGACAAAATAAGTTCGCAAAAAATTGTTAAATAAAAAATGTCGATGAGGTTACTATTTTGGAACCTTGCGACAAGAAAATGTTAGCAAAACTATGCAATAAATGTAATATTTATCAAATATGAAGACATTTCAACAAGTTTAATCTGCACACATAAAATGTGCAAATTCCCATATATCTTATTTTCATAGCTTATGAAAATGAATATTTACGAATAATATTACTGCAACAACAATTTACATAATTCATAATATTTGTTACAATAGCCACATAACACTACTGTTGTAGCTGCATTAATCGTATAAAAATTTTGTTTTACCATATAATAGGATAATCAATGGAAAATAATGATCAAATTAAGAATGAGTCGGTTTCAAATACGATACCTTTTGATATTTCTCAATTCCCAGATTTGCAATATATGAAAGTAATATTCGCTGATGCAAACAATGAATTGCGCGAGCTCAATTTTGAAGTTAATACAATAGATAGTAATATAATTAAACTGTCTTCAGACGGTAATGAACATGTTAATCTAACTTGTCCGACAGGGGTTGTTATAAAGATTGCCGCACATAATGCCATATATTTTGCAAAAGCAATATTAAAAATTATTAGAAATATTAATAATAAACTTATATTTGTCTTAAAAACTCCAACTAAGACAATACGACAACAAAACAGAAGGTTTTATAGAGTAAATGCAAAACTTCCATGTGTTCTTTTAATTAATAATCATAGAAGTAAGCAGCAGACTTACCTTGCACAATCAGTAAATATATCCAAAGGTGGAGTTCTTTTGTGTAATACAGAATCATTGTTTGATGATTCGAAAAGGGATTTGCAATTTTCAGCTGGTGACCGTTGTTATATTGCTGTGTTTTTAAAACAAAATTTAAAAGTAAAAGCATCCGCCAAATTCATAAGAACCGAATACGTTGATGACTCATATAGATATGCGTTCCAATTTTTATATATGCAACAAACATGTCTTGACGCATTAGACAAATATATAACAAAAGAAAAACTTAATTTATTAAATATGATTAAATCCGATTAATTTAGGATAAAAAGCCGATAGAACATATTCGCCTACACCAATGATGAACCGGTGTCATCAAAGTTGTTATTTAGAAATCAGTTAAGTGTGAGTTATAAAATAAAACAACTTTAATTTTTATTTATATCTGATAAACATTCTTCATATTCAGATGTAATATTTTCTTCTTGTGTATATTTTTGCGCCCATTCGCTAAGCATAATTAAAGCAGGAATAACATTTTTACCTTTTTCTGTCAATGTATAATCTACATGCGGAGGTACTTCATTA
>CAJOOA010000050.1 GCA_905236055.1 Candidatus Gastranaerophilales bacterium
GGATTACCAGCCGTCAGATAGAAGCTGCAAGACGTGCAATGACAAGAGAAATCAAACGTGGCGGTAACGTTTGGATTAAGATATTTCCGGATAAACCGATTACGGCGAAACCGGCTGAAACTCGTATGGGTTCAGGAAAAGGTAATGTAGAATATTGGGTTGCAGTAGTTAAGCCCAACAGAATTCTTTTTGAACTTGATTATTTTGATAGAAGCGTAGCTATCAATGCATTGGAATTGGCAGCTCAGAAACTTCCTATTAAAGTTAAAGTAATAGAAAAAGAAGAAGCATAAGCGAATAATAAGCTGAAAGGAAACATAACAATGAAATTAAGTGAAATGCGAGAAAAAACAGTTGAAGAACTTAAGCAATTCGTTTTAGATTCTAAAAAAGCTTTGTTTGATGCAAGAATCAAGCTTTCTATGCACAAATTAGAAAACACTGCTGAAATTTCAAAGACAAAACGAGCAATTGCTCAAGCTAAAACTGTTATTACAGAAAAAGAAGCGGCTTGCGAGCAGAGTGCGTAGCCATGCTGAATTGCGATAGCAATTCAAAATGGCGAAAACACGTTTAACGCGAGCAAACAAGGAGAAAGGAAAAAATGCCTAAGAAAGAAAAACAAGGTGTAGTTATAAGCGATAAAATGGATAAAACCATTGTCGTCAAAGTGGCTTCATACAGTCCGCACCCTAAATACAAAAAGATTATAGAATCAAACAAAAATTACAAAGCTCACGACGAGAAGAATGAATGCGGTATTGGTGATACAGTAAGAATAATTGAATCAAAACCAATTTCAGGAAGCAAACGTTGGACGCTTGAATCAATCGTTGAAAAAGCTAAGTAGTTTTATATTAGAACAAAGCTGTTTGGGTGAGCTTGAACGCAGAGCTCATGGACGATCAGCATAGTAGAAGGAAACGGAAAAATGATACAACAAGAAACCAGATTAGTAGTAGCAGACAATACAGGTGCAAAAGAATTACTCGTTATTCGTGTAATGGGTAGCTCTAATAAAAAATTTGCATCCGTAGGTGATGTAGTTACTGCAACTGTAAAAGATGCGACTCCAAATATGACAGTTAAAAAATCTGAAGTTGTCAAAGCAGTTATTGTAAGAACTAAACACGATATCAAACGTGCTGACGGTTCAGTTATCAGATTTGATGAAAATGCTGCAGTTATTATTAACAAAGATGGCAACCCGAGAGGAACCCGTGTATTTGGACCTGTAGCAAGAGAACTTCGTGATAAAAACTTCATGAAGATTGTTTCACTTGCACCTGAGGTTATATAATCTCAAGAAATATAAATGGAGAAAATAAAAATGACAAATTCTAAGAAAAGCTTGCATGTAAAAACCGGTGACAGAGTGGTCATCACAGCAGGCAAAGATAAGGGAAAACAAGGTAATATTAAAAAAGCACTTCCTTCTGAAGGTAAAGTAATAGTTGAAGGTGCTAATATGATTACCAAGGCAACAAAAGCAAACCCTGCATACGGTATTCAAGGCGGATTGATTAAGAAAGAAGCTCCTTTGGATTCATCAAACGTTATGATAGTATGCCCGAGTTGCGAAAAGCCAACCAGAATCGCTCACAAAATTGTGGACGGTAAAAAAGTTCGCGTTTGTAAAAAATGCGGTGAACAGTTAGACGTATAGTACTAATAGTAAACACGCGATCAGGGGGCGGGCAGCGGTCCGTCATTGCGAGGAACTTAAGTGACGAAGCAATCCAGAGTAAAATCCCCGCCTGTATCTTCCGTGTTCAAAGAAAAGGAAAAGAAAAATGAAAACAAAAAATTTAAGAGCAAAGTACAATGAAGAAGTAAAATCAGCGCTCAAAGAAAAATTCGGCTATGAAAACGATATGATGATACCTAAACTTCACAAAATCGTTTTAAACATGGGTGTTGGTGAAGCTTCCCACAATTCAAAAATAGCGGATGCTATTCAAGCTCAATTAACAAAAATTGCAGGTCAACATGCGGTAGTTACAAAGGCAAAAAAATCAATCGCATCCTACAAATTAAGAGAAGGTATGCCGGTTGGTGCAATGGCTACATTACGCGGAGAAAGAATGTACGATTTCTTGCAAAAATTGATTTGTGTAGTTCTTCCACGTATTAGAGACTTTAGAGGCGTTTCACCAAAGAGTTTCGATGGCAGAGGAAACTATACATTAGGACTTAGAGAACAATCTTTGTTCCCTGAAATTTCTTACGAAGAAGTAGATTTAGTAAAGGGAATGAACGTTTCAATAATAACAACGGCAAACACAGATGATGAAGCAAGAGAACTCTTGAGATTACTCGGTATGCCATTCAAGAAAAACTAGAAAATAACACTAAACTAATATAAAGGAGAAAATTCATGGCTAAAAAAGCGATGATAAACAAAGAAGAATCAAGAAGAATCTTAGTATCAAAAGGAAAATATCCGGCAGTAAGATTGCATAACAGATGCAGTATCTGCGGCCGTCCTCACGGATATCACAGAGATTTCGGCTTGTGCAGAATTTGTTTACGTAAGATGGCTCATCAAGGTTTATTGCCCGGCGTAACCAAAGCAAGCTGGTAGATTAAAAAATCATAGAATGAAGTTTCCGTATAATCCAATATTTGTGGATTACATGTGGAATTGCATTATTATTGGAGACAAAAAAACACTTCGCATTTACCGAAGTGTTTTTTGATGCTAAACTTTCTTATTTTTTACCTAAATCTTCAATAAATTTCTGCACTTCATCATACATATTTATAAGATTTTCTTTTATTGAAGTTTGCTTTATTTCATTATCCACCTGTTTCCACAAATTCAAATTTATAAAATTCTTGATTGTCTCAATCCCTGATTTCGTTGGAACCCCCATCAATTTACCATCTGATTCAATAAAATTGATATCATATCCTGACATATTATCAAGTTTATAATTTTTAAGATTTAATGCGGGAATATCAAAAAACAAAGCGCCCCATCCATTTGCTTGTCTTTCAGCAGCGGGGAGAATATAAACATCCAGATCATCGGCCTGTTTACCAAGTTTATCAACCATTTTACTATATATTTTTTCACCCTTTGAATCATATTTGTAATTCATTCTATCTTTACTAAATTCCGGCACGTAATAATCTTCCTTGCCACCATATTTTACGAGACGCAAACTAAGCGGCTTTAAAAATGCCTCTTTACGTTCTGCCATATACTTTTGGGCACCTTCCGCATTACCTTCTTTTATCATATCCCCTAAGTGAAATTTTAGGAATTTTTCATATTCCGGTAAAACTTCTTTCGACAAAATGAATTTTCCAAATGCAGTACTGTTATTATAACCACCTTGAATGCTATTAATTTTCATAATATCTCCTATGTTTGACTTTAATCTTTACATAGATAAAACCCCTAAAAAATAAAATTGCTAGTTGATTGAATAATTATTTTATATCTATAACGCAAACACCATCCCCGCCTTCAGCAGTTTCTCCGGGACGATATTTGGCAACGTAGGGTGAAGTCGATACAAAATCTCTGACAGCAGACTTCAGAGCACCCGTTCCATGCCCATGGATAACATAAACCGGAGATAAATTCGCAAGACTGGCTTTATCCAGGTACGCTTCTAAATTATCTAATGCTTCTTCAACACGCTCGCCTCGTAAATCAAGTGTGTTAGATATATTATAGCGTTTTAGGTTGAATGATTCTTTTTGGTAAGTTGGTAAACTAATTTTATTCGTCAAATTTTTATCATATGCAGCCAGACGGTCTTTGGTAACTTTTGTTTTAATCATCCCCATTTGTATATAAAGAGAATCGGATTTATCCGGTAAAGAGAGTATTTTAACTTGTTGGTTCAGGTCTTTAATCATAACAATGTCATTTACTTTTACATCATCCCAATTTAATTCCGTGTAAGTTTCAGCATCTTCTGCAAGGGAAACTTTTTGATGCATTTTTTCTTCCAAACTTGCTAATCTATCATATGAACGTCGTGCAATCTTTTCGGATTTCTCCTGTCTTAATTCGGTTAAAATCTCTTTAATTTCACGCCTTGCATAGTTTATTTGACCTTCGAATTTGTCTTTTATTTGTTTTAATAATCTTTTTTTATCTTTTTTGTGCTGCGTTAATTCTTTTTCGTAATACGATTTAAGTTCTTCAGCTTCTGCATTCAATTTTGCTGCATTTTTAAGATTATTATCAAGCTGGAGCTGAGTATCATGAAGCTTTTCAACAGCAATACTTGAATTATCACGTTTTGTGATAAGCAATCCCTTTGCTTCCCATACCAAATCTTCACTCAAACCAAGATTTGAAGAAATTGAAATCGCATTACTTAATCCCGGAATTCCTATAACCAGTTTATACGTTGGTTTTAAGGTTTCTGTATCAAATTCCACGCTAGCATTTTTAAAATACGAATCAGTATATTCAAGGGCTTTAAGTTCTCCGTAGTGAGTTGTGATAACCGAAGCCACTTTTTTCTTAGCCAGATATTTCAATATAACTTCTGCAAGAATAGCACCTTCTTGAGGATCTGTACCTGCACATAATTCATCAATAAAAACAATAGATTCCGTACTAGCATAGTTTATTATGTCAATAACATTCTTCATATGAGAAGAGAATGTGGATAAGCTTTGCAAAATATTTTGTTCATCACCTATATCAGCAAAAATCTTTTCATAAGGATATATCTTTGCTTCAGCACAAGGTAAAAACATGCCGGATTTCATCATCAAAATAAAAAGTCCGACCGTTTTTAGAGTAACCGTTTTTCCACCGGTATTTGAACCGGTTATTATTATTGAATTATAACCGTCACCCAATAAAAAATCATTCTCTACTATATTCTCAACCCTGTCAATCAGCAACGGATGTCTCATCAAGTCAATTTTAATTATTTTTTTATCACTGATAATTGGCTCCACAGCTTGTGTTTTAACGGCATATCTGGCTTTTGCAAATATTAAATCAATCTGAGCGATGGTTTTTTCGGCCGTTATTAAGTCCGGCAATTCTTTTCGAACACTATTCGTAAGTACAGTTAAAATCCTTATAACTTCACCATAAATTTTAGATTTAAGTTCTCTGATTTTATTATTCAAAGGAACTATTTGAGAAGGTTCTATATAAAAAGTTTTATTTGTTGCAGAAACATCGTGAACGATTCCTGAAACTTTACTTTTATCTGAAGCTTTTACTTGAAAAACGATTCTGTCATCCCTGAGTGTATAAATATTTTCCTGTAAGTGTGCCTGAAATGAAGGAGTATTCATTAGTTCCTGCACCTTATCTTTAAGTGCTATTTCCGTATCTCTTAATGATGCATATAAGCCGGCAAGTTCAGGCGTAGCATCCCTTTTAACAGTAAAATTTTCGTCAAATGTATCAGAAATTTTCTCTTCAAGTTCTTTATTTGTATAAACACTATCAGCATACTTTGCAAGATTAGTTTCATAAGACAAATTTTCTTTTATATAATTTCGCACTAACCTAAAAATACGCATTGTTTTTGCAATATCAATCAATTCTTCTTCATTAAAATAATCGTGTTTGAGTTTTAATTCGGAAAAATTTTGTATGTAATCAATTGGAATATCGCCAGAAAGATCCAGCATTGATTTGGCTTCACGTGTGTAATCCAATTCTTTTTGAATATCCTCCGTTTTCATATATGGAGTCAAATCCAAACATAATCTTCTGGACTGTTCGGTTTTTGCAAAACCAGACAATTCTTTTAGTATCTTATCGTATTCCAATGCTTTTTGTGATTTTTGGATAATGCCCATAGTATGTACGATTATATATAAACCAATATTATTCTGCAACGGGTGGGAAAAATAATCTTTAAGTTTAATTTTTAATATTTTTTGCAGATTAATGAGTCGTGAGTTTTAAATTCTACATCATCTTCAAGTTTTTCCAAAGAAGTTCCTAATGCCAACTCTAGCATATAATCTGCAAAATGGGGGTTTTTAGGAAGAAATGAGCCGTGTAAATACGTCCCGAAGACATTTTTATACCTTGCACCTTCAGTTTTATCTTCTCCGTTATTTCCGTTACCTGTATTAACTTTTCCCAAAGGTTTTGTATCACCCTCTAAATATGTAAGCCCGCTGTGATTTTCAAAACCCACAAGAGTATGCGGCTCAACAATATCAGTTTCCACGGTTACATTGCCAATATAACGATTTTGTCCTGCTATTGTATAAGCATCTAACAAACTTATCCCTTTTAAAGTTTCACCCTCATGTGGTTTATAGTAATGGCCGAATAGTTGATAGCCGCCGCATATACCCAAGAAAACAGCACCGCGATCACGTTCGTCCTGCAGAAAATTTTTATGTTTTTGAAGCTCAAAAGCAACTTCTATTTGCTGTAAATCCTGTCCGCCCCCCATAAAATAGATATCGTGCTCAGATATGGCATCACCTATGCCTATTTCGTCAACAACCACATTTACGCCTCGCCACTCGCAGCGCTTCGAAAGTGCTATTATATTGCCATTATCACCATATATATTTAAAAGCTTTGGGTATAGATGTGCTATCCTTACCTTTTTCATGCGGTAATCCCCTGTATAACTTTAACAGATTTCTGTTTTTTATTCGTGTGAATCCTAATATAATCATCTAAAAGATTAAAACAAACCTGACAAACCTTTTCTGTAGCTTTCCTGTCATATTCACTTTCATAGTTAAAATCAAATTGCAGCATCGCCTGCAAAAAATCTCGTATTTTGTGGTGCATTTTTAAAGAAACGCCAAGAGTTTCATTACATTCACCACAAACAATACCGCCCATAGATGATGAAAAATACATTTCTTCGTCAAGAACTCTTTCTCTGCAACATAAGCACGTATCTAACTCTACGCAAAAGCCCATTATCAAAAGAAGTTTGAGCTGAAATTTTATAACCGCAATTAGTGCATCTTTTTTATCTAAAGCATCAGAAACCCGATTTAAAGCTTTATAAAGCAATTCATAGATTTCTTTTGACGCACCCTCAGAGCCCTCTCCGAAATTCACTATTAATTCGGTCAGATATGATGAGTACATTAATTTATCAATATCTTGCCTCGATTTTTTAAAGTTATTAACCGTCTGCGCCTGAAGAATAGTATCCATGGAGCGTCCTTTTAAAAGTTGTAAAGTATTTGCCACGAGCAAATCCATCCTCGCACCAAGTTTGCTTTTCGGTTTCTTTATACCTTTTGCAACGCCTTTTATAAGTCCGTTTTCCTTTGAATACATTAAAACAATTTTATCGGCATCGTTAAGATTATATGATTTTAGATTAATCGCATCTGTTACATATTTATTCATAGTAGTTTACTGTCCCTTGATAAACACCTTTAAACATTTTTTCAAGTTCATTTGCATCATTCGACGCTTCAAGAGCTTCTTCTTCAGATATTTTTCCAAGGTTAAAGAGATGTAATAAAGACATATTCATTGAAACCATATCATCAATATTGTTGGAAGCTAAAAGCGCATATATTTCGTCTAAATTATCTTTTCTTATATAATCTTTAATCGTGGGCGTTACTACCATTATTTCACAAGCAGGATATCTTTTGTCATTTGCATTTGAATAAATAAGTTTTTGAGCTATCGTAGCCCTCAGTGTTTCGGATAATTGTTTTCTTATCATGAAACGATTGGCTTCTTCAAACATATTTACAATACGATTAATAGTTTGCACAGCATCATTTGTATGTAACGTAGAGAATACCAAATGTCCGGTTTCCGCAGCTTTTAAAGCGGCTTCCATTGTATCTCTGTCCCTAATTTCACCAATAAATATAACATCAGGGTCTTGACGCAAAGCATATTTTATACCCTCAGAAAATGTTTCCGTATCAACACCAACCAGCCGTTGAGAAATTATACTTTTGGTACTGTTAAATACGTATTCTACCGGATCTTCGATTGTTACTATATGCTTTGCTGTATGCAAAGAAATTTGATTTATTAAAGATGCAAGCGTAGTTGATTTACCACTTCCTGTAGGTCCTGTAACCAAAACTATACCGTTTTGGTAATTAATAACCGAATTTAATATTTCAGGTAACGCCAGCTCGCTAAGATTAGGAATATTGTAGGGGATATTCCTTATGACTAAAGATGGATTTCCCAGCTGTCTGTTATAGTTAATCCTAAATCTTGAACACCCTGGAATTTCATACATAAAATCGAAGTCAGTTTTTGTCAAAATTTTATCTTTCAACTCAACCGGCGCAATTTCTTGTATAGCAAATTCCATATCCTCTTTTGTTAAAATATCCATGGATATTTTTTTTATAAAGCCGTTTTTACGTATGTATGGCGGATATCCGACTTTTAAATGTTCATCAGAAGCATGCGATACAACAGCACTTTTTAAGAATTTAACAATCTCAAATTTATCCATAATCTACTCCCCAAGCTAAGATTATCGTAACATTTGCGAACAATTTTGACAACAATGTAACGGCTTTTTTAATGTATCTAAATCTCTAATTATTATGGAATTATTATCCTCTTGAAAGCGAAATGCTGGTTATTCCAGTATTTCTGGCACTATCCATAACTTTTACAATAGTACCGTGTTCCGAATCATCATCGGCCTGTATTAAAAGTCCGTCGGGGTACTCTTTTGAATTATCATTAAAAAACTTTTCCAAGTCAGCTGGCTCTATTGCATCACCATTGTATATAATTTTATTATCTTCCGTAACAACAATATTCATAATTTTAGGGTCTTTTGAAATCTGTTCTTTATTGACGACTTCCGGAACAGCAAGGTTTAAGCCCTGCTGGTCGAGCATTGGTGCTATAACCATCATGATAATTAGCAATACCAAAAATATATCTGTAAGCGGTGTTATATTAATTTCATTAAAACTGTCTCTCATAATAATTACCTAGTCATTCCAATTTTCGTATTCACCATCACGAGGCAACGCCGTTGTTGCTCCTTCTAAAACATTGTTATCCGCACGAGTCTGTTCATAGGCCTCTTCCAATTTTTTTTGGTCCTTCTTATTCAATGGTTCACCAGCAACGATAAGTTTTTTATATTGAGCATCTTGAGCCGAATCCATTATCTGCATAATAACTGAACTTTTTACCTTTTCATCAGCCTTTACAACAAGCTCAGGATTTTCTCTATCACCTTTGACAGCTTCTAATTCCGCAGTCAATGCATCGGGTGCAGTTTTTTTGGATTCAACATAAATAGTTCCGTCTTTTGTTACAGAAACAGTAACTTTTCCTTGTTCGATGGAGTTACCGCTGTTAATCTCAGGTATTGTTATTGTGTTATCAATAGACTGAAATGTTGGAGCAATAACCATCATTATAATTAACAGGACCAAAAATATGTCCGTTAACGGTGTTATGTTTATCTCAGAAAATACTGCCTTTTTACCCGATTTGATTGCCATCCGTTTACCTCTATTTAACCCTATAAAGCGACACTGGATTGAGACTGAAGTTTAGTATCTTCTTCTGAATCAACAAAACTTAAGAACAAAAGTTTTATTAATTGGAAATCATCTTCAAATCTCTTAACAACAGATTGGAAAGAGTTGTAACAAACAACTGCAACAATAGCGACACCCAGACCGGCAGCAGTAGCAATAAGAGCAGAACCAATACCGAAAGCAACCGCTGCGGATTGATTACCCTGCGAAGCTAAGTCTTGGAATGTATAAAGGATTCTTACAACCGTACCAAACAAACCTAAGAACGGTGCAACACCTCCGATTGTACCTAGTATGGTTAATCTGTGTTCAAGTTTTCTTGTAGCCAAAGCTGCAGCAATATCAAATGAACGTGAAAAGCCCTTCTTCTGCTCAGAAAGGATTCTTACTGCTTCTTCTGTAACTTCACCTATTATACCGCCGCACTGCACTGCAATATTCTGTGCGCCCATAAGATTGCTTTTAGCAAGTTCTTTTTGAAGTCTCGGTATAAACTCGATTACATTTCTCTTGTTTGCCTTGTAAAATGCCCATCTGTCTATTGCAACCATAACAGTTAGAATAGAACAGATTAAAATTGGTAATAGTACCCACCAATCCTGTTTCGCTGTTTCAATTAATAATTCCATAATATTTCCCCTTTATCTTTTTTATTCGTATTAAATTTTTAATTTTTCGTTTAGTATCTTGATGCCCCAAATACCCTATAGTCAAAAGTAAATTGAATATCAATACTTTGTCCCTTAAAGTCTGCAGGCAGAGGCCTGAACGGTGCTGTCAACTCTACCGCTTTCAATGCTGCCTGGTCCGCCGATGGTAACCCAGAAGATTTACTTACTCTGCAAGTCAACAAGCGTCCATCTTTAGCAATCTTAAATAGCAGTACAACCGTTTTACTTTCATTACCTTTTGGCGGATCCCAATTGAGCTTAATTCTGCGTTGAAGCTCCCTCATATAAGGACCGAAATCCGGTTCTCTAAGTGCATCTATACCAGGTGCACCACCACCGCCACCAGGATTTCCTATGTTACCGGTACCGCCTCCTGATGTACCTCTGCCAAGTTGACCTGAACCGCCGCCTGCTGATGGTGAAAGGGATGGTCTCGGAGCATATGAACCGGTGCTACTGCCCGGGGCAGTTGCTCCACCGGATTTTGCGCCACCGGTCGTAGAAGAAGTTCCGCCGATTGGTCCGGTTGAAAGAGTTTTACCGACAGGTGCACCTTGCGGAATTGGAACCGTAAAAGGTGTAGATGGTTTAGCCACAGGCGTTGGTGCCGATACTGGTGCCGCACTTGGACGTGCTGTCGGAGGTGCCGGTTTTGCCGGTGATGGCTTACTTATATTAGATGGCTGCTGAACCGTCTTTGTTGCCTGTGGTTGAGCTTTCGCCTGCGTTTGTTGTGTCTTTTTTATATTCTGAGCAGCTTGCTGTTGTTGTTTTTTAATAATTTTATTTGCATTATTAGCTGCGGCAGATGGTTTTTGCTGCTTTTTAGGTGCGGGGGAAGGCATTGAAACTTTACGTTTCGGATCATTGATCCCACCGCTTCTCGAATTTATATCTGCTCTGTTTTTGGTATGTGGATTTCTTGGTGTCCCGGGCTTATCCACGAGAACAAATTCAATATCTTTTTTTAATTGGGGCTTAACTTTGTTAAATTTAAAAAGATTAATCCCTGCCAAAGCCAAAATGATAGAAATAAGCCATATTAACAACACTGCAGTTGGGTGGAGTGCTGTTGAAATTGCAAGAGATTTCTTAATCGGAATAACCTCCGGCTTGCTTGTAACTATAGACGGCAAGACATAAGGATTATTATCCGTTTCTTCCTCCTCATATAAAAAACTTTTTCTATCTATTAATGACACTTCTTATTTTTTCCCCACCCGAGCTTGTTTATATTTCGGCCTCTTGTTAATTTAATATAAAACTTTAAAAAATTATTTTAAATTATCCTGTAGAACATATCCTTTAACTAATTTTCAAACTGATAAGACGGAACGCTTACTGTCATCGGCTGAGTAAGCATCAATTCTATTGCTGCGCCAGCAGGAATCTCGACATCATTTCCTTTATCCCATACGGATTTTACCAACCCGCCACCGGCACCAACTGCCGTACCGAGTGCTGCGCCACGTCCCACACTACCTCCTGCGAGAGCTCCAAATACAACACCAGATAATGCACCTGCTGCAGAACCAACTGCAAGATCTTTTGCATATTCTTTTGTAACATCCATTTTTGTTCCGCCGACAAGTACTCCCGAACCATCCTCAGTCTTTATAACTGCTGATATCGGAATCTGTGTTCCATACGGAGTTGTAATCATATTAAATCTTATGCAGAGTTTACCATTCATACTGCCATGTTTGGCTTTAGAAGCTTCAACAACGGTTCCTGATACATAACTTCCTGCCGGAGCTACAAGTTTTCCGCAATAATAAAAGTCATTATTAAGTGAAAGCGTTACATTCTGACCGGCTATCAAATTTTCACTTGAAAGTGCAGATGTAACATTTGCTTTAACAAACGTACCTGCCGGGACCATAACAACATTACCATGCAGAACATTACCCTGAGGGTATTGCGGTGCCGCAACAGTATTATAATTATTGTTATTAACAGGTTGCTCTTGCTGGTATGAAAAATTACTACCGGCAAAAACCACGCCATTTAAGCTTAACAATAATACAGATATCACTGACAATCTTATTTTACGCATATAATTAAACATAACGTAACATCCTCTCCCTAATAATATTTTATACTCTACTTATGTTTTGTCAATTTATTACGGTATGTGTCATAATTATCGGCTCAGTTAGCATTATTTTCAAATTAGCACCTGAAGAAATCGTTACATGCTCACCCATTCTACGTTGGCCACCGGGGACGTATTGTAAGACTCCAAAAGCACGAAACATTGTCCAACGCTGATAATGCGGCACTCTATTATATGTTTCCGGTTCAGTCAATTCGCCGCCGATTTTATTACCGTTTGTTGTATATATATAAGACTTTATCGGAATTTCAAATCCGTCCGGCAGGTACATTTTATTAACATAAACTGTCATGGCAGCATTAGTACCTCTGACCGGTTCGTTCTTTTTTTCAATATAACCCGTAAGCTTTGTACCTTGCGGTATCACATTTTTATTAAAAAGGTATATGTCGTTTGTTGTAACAAAGTTTAGGGGTTCGCCCTCTTCCGTATATGCGGTCGAAAATTCTTGTAATGATAGAACAGGAATAAAATATCCCGCCGGAATTTTGTACTCATCATAATCTCTTAGCTTCACATCGGAAGCAAGACAAAAATTAACCGTAAACAATAAAAATATTGCCAATATTTTCTTAAACATACCTATAATTATAATGTTTATAACGCAAATGTAAAGTTTTAAAAAATCCATTAAATAAAGGTTTGATTTTTTAAAAAATATTATTAAACTGATAATGATAAATAGTAATTATAACCATAAGGAGATTAGTTATGGGTAAAAGATTAGACGGGACATCAATGTTTACGGGTGTTAACTCGGGCTTAGCAAATACATATGCTCAATTAACAGGACAATATACGGATGGAATTACACTTGAAAATCTTAATAAGGCCCTTACAAATACGGCCATTACAAGTACTACTTACGGAACGACTTTTGCCTCATACATGACTAATAACTTCAATTCAATTGATACAGATAAAGATGGTGTTATTTCTGCTACAGAAATTCAGGATTTAATGAACAGAATGGCAACTCAGGGATTAACAAGAGAGCAAATTATGGCACTTGCGGGATCTTCTGGATTAACCTCTTTACAGGAAACCGTATTGGCTCATTTTGATGATATTGATAAAAACCATGACGGAAAAGTTACAAATCAAGAAATTCAGGCCTACGGTGTTGAATCGGATATAGAAAAGCAGAAAATTGCAGACAGAAATCGTGTCGTAAACAACATGTCAATGTTTTATGATACCGATACAAACTACGAAGGCAGTCTTTTAGATTACAAATATCTGGATAATGAATCCTAATTATTTACATTTACCACTTAAAAGTTTTGCGAGATATTGGAAGAATATTGCAATATCCCAAATCAGGGTTCTGTTTTTGATATAGTACAAGTCGTATCTCAAACGTTCTTCCGGTATTGGTTCGTTGACATTAACCTGCTGCCAGCCGGTCCACCCCGGTCGAACCCAATTGCGACATTCCCAATATCTTATATTTTCCCTATTTTCATCATAAACATCTTCTCTAACAGGGCGAGGACCTACTATACTCATTTCATCCTTAAGAATATTCAGCATTTGCGGAATGTCATCCACATGGAACTTTCTTATCCATTTGCAGAATGGCATTATGCGTTTATCATTATGCGCAATTTCAACTAAATCGTCATCAAATCCCTTATCAACCTTGTCCTGATACATGGTTCTGAATTTGAGCATTTTAAATGGTCGGCCGAACTTACCGATTCTTGTTTGTGTATAAAATATCGGACCAAAGTCAGAAATTTTGATACCTAGTGCGGCAATCAGCGTAATCGGAAGTGTAACTATCAAAATTGCAAGCGCCGCAATTTTATCCAAAATTCTCTTAATATGCGAATACATTATGTGTTTTGGTCTTACATAATCATAAAAAAGCCAGTTTACAGACATTTTAGATACAAAAAGCTTCCTTGTAATATGCGCATAAAAAGTCGGCATGCGCCAAACTTTTACTCCCAAAGGTATTCCGTATACCAAATCTGTCAATATATTTGAATCCATCCTTGATTTGACAGCGATTATGACCATGTCAACATTATTGTCTTTGATTACAGCTTCCGAATCATAAGTAAGTCCTAAAATCGGAATAGAAGAATCTTCTTCTGCTATTGTATTCATGTTGTCATCCAAGAAACCGACAACCTTCATCCCAAGTTCAGGTCTTGATTGAATTTCTTCAGCTATAAACTTTCCATTCTGACCTGCACCGACAATCAAAATATTTTTAACCGGCTTAAAGAATCTTTTGTACAATTCATACACCGCACGAGAAATCAAACTCACTGCAAAAATTAATGCTATATCATAAAGAATAAGCACAACAGCGAATCCTTTGATTACAGGTATAACCATAACCCCCGCAATAAATCCGGCAATAAAAATACCTTCAAACAAACGATATATATCCTTGAATCCATACCGTCTTATTTGGTAAAATCCCTTGGCATTTAGCATAATGAGCATAACTGCCGCAAAAATAAACATCGCAACCAGTAAACTCTTTAGCGATGGTGCAATTAATGCAAAGCTCAAATAAGCAATAAACGCTGTTATAAACGCATCAATAAATGCAAATACATAGACCGATTTTGATATTACAGACATAAGAAACTCCTATTCTTCGTTGATTATTATAACATATTCACTGAGAATAAGAAATATATTAAATAAAATACACGTCTTGGCATAAAAAAACTTCACCATCACTTAACATTACTTAATAAAAAAAGCAATTTTTTGTAAAAAAATACGTTTATATACATGTGTAGTTGTAGTTAAATAAAGGAAAATTTTATGGTTAGTAATGTTGGTGTAAATTCTCAGAATCCGTATGGAGCAATCAATAAAGTAGGTACAACACAAGACGGAAGAGTTGTTTATCAGGTTATGGGTGCAGATGGCAAAATCGCAGGAGGTTTAAGTGTTGCCTCTGCAGATTGCGACAGATTTGAACGTTCCTATAATGACATTATGCAAGCCGCACCAAAACTTGAAAAATATATGCAAACTCATACAGAAGAAGATATGAGGAAAGCACAGAAAAAAGGTCGTTGGATTACTGCCATCGGAGCATTTGCAGGCGGTATGACTCCTGCTATTTTGGTACGTAAACCCGGTACTTTTGTTAAAGTTCTGTGCACCGTTGCAGGAACAATTGCCGGCTTGTTCGCAGGTGCTAAAATAGCTCAAAAAGTCTCAATTCCACCGGGAGCCACAGAAATGACAAGGGCTTCACAAGAAATTTCAAAACTTGATATCCAAGCAATAAAGATTTAAGTTGATTTATAACAAAAAAGAACCGCCAACTTCAGGACGGTTCTTTTTTTATTTAATTTAGAATTACTTGTATTCTACTTTTAGACCATTTTCGAGCACATGCCCCGTGCAATATCTTCTATCATCGCCTGCCGGTGTACTATTCTTAGCACATCTTCTAGTCCAACGATCTCTTTCATTTTCCTGAGCACCACCATAAGGTTGCAAAGAACCGTCATCCATCATGTAGAAATAAAATCTGTCACGTGCAGGTCTATTAGGGCCTGCTGAACCATTTATATCTATCATTACACAATTGCTAACCCTACGTTGATGAGCAAACTCACCTACCGCATTTGTAAATAAGTCCCCTTCGCCTTCTGGGATAACAATCGCAGTACCGTCAGGCATAACAAATCCTGCTATGGTAGGATCACCTGTTTGGCCATCAGCAGGTACTGCTACGTCAGTCGCGGCACCCTTCAAATGTTCTGCCAAAGTTGCAAAGTAGTTAGTTGTATTTGAAATTACACCGGCACCGGCAAGCGAATCAGCTTCTTCATCAGATAATATAGCTTGGTTTGCCTGTTCAAACATAGCAACTGCTTTAGCTAATCTCGGGCCTACTTTTGCATTTTGTGTACTTTGCACAAATGTAGGCATTACCAATGCAGCTACGACACCTATTATACCAAGGGTGACCAGAATTTCAGCAAGAGTGAAACCGTGTTTTTTCATATTATATCTCTCCTTACGTGTTAATCAATATTGTCTTATTTTATATTAACTCACATAATGCGATGTGTCAATTATTAAAAGTTTTTCAGCACATTTAGAGTCTTTGATATAAAACAAAACCATCAACATATTTTCCAACAAAGATTTACGCAACACCATTATTTAAAAGGTCATGAATGTGTATTACCCCTACAGGAGTCGAACCATCAACAACAAACATATTTGTAATCTTTTTATCGTGCATTATCTTCAAGGCCTCAGCAGAAAGCATATCCCTTGTTGCAGTTTTTGGTTTTTTAGTCATAAGATTAATGGCTCTTTCCTCCAGTATGGAAGCAGACAGGCATCTTCTTAAATCACCATCCGTAAGCATTCCGGTTAATTCGCCCTGACTGTTTACAAATCCTACACAGCCCAAACATTTGGAAGTCATTTCCAAGAGAACCGCTTGCATATTGGAATTTTCATCCAATAAAGGCATTTCCTGCCCCGTATGCATCAAATCTCCTACACGTTTAAGTATAGAACCCAATTTGCCGCCAGGGTGTCTTACATTAAAATCCTCTTTTGAAAACCCCTTTCTTTCAATAAGGCCTACAGTTAGAATATCCCCTAATACAAGCGTTGCTGTTGTAGAACTTGTAGGTGCCAACCCCAAAGGACATGCCTCCTCATATTTGGGAAGCTCCAAAACAACATCACCTGCTTTCCCCAATGAACTTTGTGCATTCTTAGTAATTGCAATGATTTTTATTCCGAAACGTTTACAATAGTTCAATATATCAATCAATTCCTTCGATTCACCACTATTCGATATTGCAATAACAACATCTTCCTCCGTTATCATCCCTAAATCACCGTGGCTTGCCTCTGCCGGATGAACAAAAAACGACGGAGTTCCTGTTGATGCCAGAGATGCAGCAATTTTTCTCCCTATATGTCCTGATTTTCCCATTCCGGTGACAATAATTCGTCCGGGAGCATTCTGCATTAAATCAAGAGCAGATGTAAGATTCGTCAAAGCGACAGAATCCTTTAAACCGGAAATAGCTTCGATTTCCGTATTTAACGTCTTTATTGCAGATTCTCTGTCGGCTAAACTTTTTTTATTTATTTCATCATTTACTGCCACAGCCATAAATAACTCCTTAAACTATTATAATGATACATAATACTACAAAAAAGAGGACTTTTCTGCAAGTCCTCTTTTTACACTTCACACAATATTCTTAATTTTCTACATATTCTCTGAGACGTTTGCTTCTGTTAGGATGTCTCAATTTTCTCAGCGCCTTCGCTTCAATCTGTCTGATACGTTCACGTGTAACACCAAACAGCTGTCCGACTTCTTCCAAAGTTCTCTGACGTCCGTCATCCATACCAAAACGCAATCTCAACACATCTCTTTCACGAGGAGAAAGCGTGCAAAGAACTTCTGCCAAATCTTCTCTTAAAAGTTCCGAAGCAACAGTCTTAATCGGGGCATCAGCTTCTTTATCTTCAATAAAATCGCCTAATCTTGAATCTTCCTCTTTCCCAATCGGAGTTTCCAACGATAATGGTTCTTGAGCGATCTTTACGATTTCTCTTAACTTTGATATCGAAACGCCCATCTCAACAGCCAATTCTTCCTCGGTTGGTTTTCTTGAAAGTTCTTGCGCCAAGCGACGAGTTACTTTTTTAAGTTTATTAATTGTTTCAACCATGTGAACGGGAATACGTATTGTTCTTGCCTGATCTGCAATTGCTCTTGTAATGGCTTGTCTTATCCACCATGTTGCATAAGTTGAAAATTTGAATCCCCTTTCATGGTCAAATTTTTCTGCAGCCCTTATCAAGCCCAAATTACCTTCCTGAATTAGGTCAAGGAACAGCATTCCACGACCTACATATTTTTTCGCAATACTTACAACAAGACGTAAATTTGCCTGAACAAGTTTGCGCTTTGCAATAGCACCTGCGCTTCCGCCTTGAATAATCTTCCTTGCCAGTTCGATTTCTTCATTAGTAGAAAGAAGTTTTATACGACCGATTTCTCTTAAATAAAGTCTTACCGGATCTTCTACGGCTAAGCTTCTTGCAGAATCTGTTTCTCCCAATTCTACATCAACATCTGCATCTGTATCCGAATCAGATGAATCCATCATATAAAAATCTTCGCTTTTTATACCATCCAGCTTTGAAGTTTCAATAATATCTTCTATATTATCAGTGCCTAAATCGGCAGCAATATAGTCATCACCTTCGTCTTCCTTCTCGGAATCAAAGTTGAGTAAATCCATATTTTCGTCTTCTACGCTTATAACTGATGATCTTGAATTACGTTTTTGTGGCATTATTTATCTCCAGTCCTTAATTTTATTTCGTCCCTTAGCTGCATTTGAACCTTTAGCGCCTCCATGTCATCACTGTTAACTTGACGATATTTCTGGCGAAGTTCTTCTGCTTCGTGCTCAGTGTAACACCTATTTAATCTTTGTATATTTTCCCTGACTGATTGTTTAAGTTCGTCCGCATCAAGTCCGTTAAAGGATTCGGACATGTCAACTATATCAGTTATTATTCTTGTTATGTTATCATCCTCAATAAATTCTGTATAAAGATTGTTCGTTAATTCCCTAACATTATTTACTGTACCGATTAATTTGTCAATTGTATTTTTTACAATTATTAATGTTTCGTCATGAATGATATTTTCAGGGAGTAATGCACTTAAGTTTGCATAATTTTCATAACCTCCGTTAGATATAAAAACGCTCAATAAATTTTTTTGCGCTTTTATTTCGAATTGTGAAGAATTTGTTACAGAATTTTTTTGTATCTGGGGAATATGATTGCCAAAATGAGCATTTTCACTGCGTTTTAGCTCTTTTAGTATAGCATTCTCATTAACCTCTAAAACCGAAGATACGGTCTTTACATACTCAGTTTGAATAACTTTGTTATTAACATCTTTCAAAATATCAATAACTTGTGCAACTAATTCTGACTTTTCCTGAGGAGTTTTTGCCGTATTTTTCTCTTTCAGAACATTGTTTAACAAAAAATCTATCAAAAGTGGGGCTGATTTAACATGTTCGTTAAAGGCATCACCGCCCATTGAACGTATGTACTCATCCGGGTCTTTCCCCTGAGGAGGCGACACTACACGTATTTCACAAGAATATTTACCATCAGAAGCTGCTGAAATATGGCTTTCATCAAATTGTTTTATTTCGCCTACAGAAGCAAGGGTTTCTTTTATTATCTCACTTCCGCGCTTAGTAGCATTGATTCCGGCAGAATCAGTATCAAATGACAGATAAATCTTACGAGATTTAGTATACCGGCTTAACAGCTTAACATGATCGGACGTCAGTGCCGTTCCGCAAGAAGCAACAGCATTTTTAACGCCATGTGACTGCGCTGTAATTACATCAAAATAGCCCTCCATAATAATCACGGAGTCATTTTCTTTTATCGCGTCTTTAGCAGTATACAAACCGAATAATATTTTACTCTTGTTATAAATCAACGAATCTGATGAATTAAGATACTTAGGATTCTGTCCTTCGTCTACAGCTCTTGCGCCAAATGCAACAAATTCGCCTGTTTCATTCTGTATCGGAACAATAATTCTGTTTCTGAATCTGTCAATCCAACTGCATTTGTTTGATTTTAATATCAAGCCGGCTTTTTCCAGAATTTCATCTTTAAATTCTTTTTTTAATTCATTATAAAGCGCATCATATTTGTTTGGCGCCCATCCCAACATATATGTTGAAATTATTTCATCAGTAATTTCACGACCCTTTAAATAAGTCATTGCTTTGTTGGAATCTTTTGAGGATTTTAGTTGCATATTATAGAATTGTGCTGCTTTTTTACATGCCTTTAGCATCAATTCTTTTTGTGTTTTATTTTCATTCGATGGAGTATATTTTTTAGGGAATTCAATGCCGAATTTTTCTGCAAGTTCAAGTATTACTTCCTTGTAATCCTTATTCTGAATTTTTACCAGAAAATTGAGTGCATCACCGCCGGCACCGCAAGAAAAACATTTATATATCCCCTTTGATGGACTTACAGACATAGAAGGATGCTTGTCGTCATGAAACGGACAAATTCCCCAATAATTTGCACCGCTTTTCTTTAAAACGACATATTGTGATATTGTGTCTACTATATCCAGCCGGTCTTTAATAAGAGAAACTGCTTCTTCAAAAGAACTTGCAACAACCATACTAAACAGTTTAGCATGGACAAATCCTTGGGTAAAGTGCAATAAATTAACACGAACAAATATGCGAATTTTAATGACACGCTTGCCTTTAAAACATGTTTGTAATACGATTTTGTTGGTTATACTAGCTCGATAGGCGAAGCCCTAGTTAGGCAAAGATATTAACATAACTTGTTGATATCTACCCCTAATGGAGCAGTTGGCCCGTTGTAAACTACAGTTAAAACAAAAAGGAGAAACAAGATGTCAACAGCATCACTTATCGAATTACTCGAAGCAGGTGTACACTTCGGACACCAAACACAACATTGGAACCCTAAAATGAAA
>CAJOOA010000051.1 GCA_905236055.1 Candidatus Gastranaerophilales bacterium
GATAATTCAAGATATTGTACTGAGAACAGTTATAAAGGGAGGTTTTTTTGAATACGTATATTTCCCGAATATATCAGACCGTAGCGGTTTGCAATCCTTCCTCGAAAGTAATAAAGGTATAAAGGATTTTGCCGGTGACGGAAGTGATACCGATAAAGCCAACTTTAAAAAGAAAGCCTTAGAGATAGGTGCAACGTATCATGATGATGAAGGTTCTCCAAAAGCGGGAGCTCCGACTCGTGCTCCAGCGCATACAGAGGATGTTCCGACGGCTGATGCTGAAGATGTTCCTGCTACACCTTTAACCGGTGCGGAAAGATTTGCTATTCAAGATAAAGTACTTCGTGAAACACATGCTCAAGTAACAAGCGAAGAATATCAACAAATACTATATGAACTTAGTAATGACCAGTCACTAAAAGGCGAATTTACAAGTGCCGAAGCATATGAAACAGCTTTAAGAGATTTAATAACAAGAACATTAAATTACCTTCGCAGACATGAAGAATCTGATACATACAACCAAAATACTGTTGAAAACGCAAAAAATGCACATAATGCACTTCAACAAAATAATGTCATTCTTACCGGTTTGATTAACGCAATTGAACTGGATTGTAAAATTGAAACATCCAGTTCAAAAGTAAATACTGAATATCATTATGATGTTACAGGCAAAATACAATTCAGTTCACAATTTGTTCAAGAAAATATTTACAACAAAATGTTTGAGGCAGTTAAAAATATTGCAGGAACAAATACTTTTGATGAAAATATGTTGAACAAACTGTTCCAAACTGCGTGGGTTATGACGTATACTAATTATCCTTCTTCGCTGGAACACGATGTTTCAACTTTCTTAAATAAAGTAAAAGATTATTTCACAGATATCCTTAAAAGTTTGCAACAAAATCCTGAATACTTGGATATCTATACAGGTGCAACTCAAAGCAGTGACAGCAATCACTACGGATTGTATGATGCGGCACATTTGAGATACAATATGGACAATAATACAACATATCTCCAAGTAAAATGCGATAAAGAACCTATGGTATACGATGATGGTACTGTTCACGTTCAAGATGACGAGTCTGATGAATTTTTACAAAAAAATATAAACAAAGTTATTGATAATATTCAAAAAGCATATCCTGACTTGCCAAAATCAACTATAAAAACTATTTATTATGAATGTATAAGAAAAGTAATACAAAATATTGCAAACCAAGATTTTAGAGATATTCCCGGCAGATACAGCGACGATTACAACTTTGGTACATATAAACCTGTAAGTTTTCTTGAAGTATATGGATACAGCGCCTACGCAGAAGATATTTGCAATATTGCATTAATGTATTTTGAACGTGAATTAGCAAAACAAGCTTTAACAGATACTAATCTTTTATCAGGAAATACCGAATCCAAAACACAGGCTGCAGAAGTAAAAGTTGATGAGGCTGAAAAAGCAAAATATCAAAAAGCAAATACATCTTTTGACAGCCTAACTGACTCATATAATTCATCAAAAATAAAAGATTTTATAAAGAAAAATAACGTAAACGGTACATTTGATGTTCGTGTTTTTTCTGATGAAAACGGAAACATTACTTTCCCTGCCACCGGAAATATACGTGAAAAAGCAAGTCAAGCTATTTTGCAAAAAATGTATGACAGCTTTCTTAATGATATGCTTTCATCAAAAGAATTCAAAAACAGCGGTCTTTCAGAACAAGAATTTAAACAAATATATAACTCAGCTTGGTTAATTACAATCAGTAACCTTCCAAGATACAATAGCAATCCGTTCGTTAACGTAAATGAAGTAAATTCACAAACTATTTTGGAAGGTGTAGTATCTAACGTAAAATCAATAATGTCTGCACTTGCACAAAATCCGGAATATATAAAAATTATTCAGAACGGAAGTTCAATAGCGCAAGTTGAACAAAACAGCACTATGGTAAATTGTAAAGACACTCATATAACAAGATATGATAACGGCAAAACAAATCTGGACTACGGTGACGGAAATGTACACTTACATGATAATAAATCTGATAAAATTTACCAAAGAGAAGTAAATAATTTACGTACAAGATTGCAAAATTCTTATGTTCCGCCTTTGTCTGAGGAAAAATTTAACGCATATTTCCTACAAGCCCAAAGAGAAGGTGTACTGGCAATTTTGGAAAATTCATACGATATACCGTTAAACGGTCTTAGAGATGATCTTACAATTAGCACATTCGGTATATCTATTGATAAACTTTTACAAATTATTGCCTACAAATTTGATAAAATATTATACAGCGAAATGTTTAGCTAATTCATAGCTCAATTGTAAATTGGGTTGGAAAAAAAATATTTTCCAACCCAACTATACAATTTTATACTTTTATAGTTTTGCAACCATATCTTGAAGGCATATTTTTACGTGTGCATAATTCAGTCCGCCTTGCATATAAGCAGCATATGGAGGACGCATCGGGCCATCTGCCGAAAGCTCTATGGTTGAACCTTCTATAAATGAACCACCTGCCATAATTAATTTATCATCATACCCCGGAACTTCATCCGGAACAGGTGTTAAATAAGATTCTATCGGAGAATACATCTGAAGCGTTTTACAAAATTCCAGCTGCGGTTTTTCCGCTCCGAATTTTA
>CAJOOA010000052.1 GCA_905236055.1 Candidatus Gastranaerophilales bacterium
GCTACCTCAATTGGTCTCTCTACCCTTGTTGCATTAACTCTTTCTCCTGCCCTTTGCTCCATAATACTTAAAGACGGAGAAGAGAAAACAGACTTTGATTTCATTCGTAAGTTTGAGGATTGGTTTATGGGCATAAGGGATAAATACCTTAGTGCCGTAAACTATTTTGTAAGCCAACCGAAAAAGACCATACTGACTTTGTTATGCGTAGTTGGATTCATTTTATTTATGTTCAAAATTACACCTACCGGCTTCTTGCCAGATGAGGACAGGGGCGCATTATTTGTGCAGGTTAAGCTACAAGACGGTGCGACATTATCACGATCAACCGAAGTAGTTAAAAAGATTTGCGCTGACATTGAAGGAATTAAAGGCGTAGATTCCGTAATTTCAATAAACGGATTTGAAGGTGAAAATACGGCATTTGTAATTGTTAAACTTGATCCGTGGCATGACAGACGTTCGTCCAAAACTTCAGTAAACAACATAATGAAGCTTGTAAATAAAGCTTCTTCAAAATATACGGAAACAACCGTATTTGTGAGCCAACCGCCTGCAATTACCGGTTTGGGCATGCTGGGCGGATTAGAGTATCAATTGCTAGATAAAGGTGACAGAACACCTAATGAATTATTCAACGAAACTCAAAAACTTATGACAGAGTTAAGGAAAAATCCAGCATTTTCAAGTGTTTATACCTCATACACTTCTTCTCTTCCGCAAGTAACAATAAATGTTCTTGAAGAAAAAGCTATGGCACAAGGAGTTCCCGTTTCAGAAGTTTATAATACTTTAGCAGCACAATACGGTGCAGCATACATAAATGACTTCAATAAATTCGGCAGAGTTTATCGTGTTTATATGCAAGCAGATTCCCCTTACCGTGCGACAATGGCTGACTTAAACAAAATATATGTAAAAAATAACTATGGGCGAATGCTTCCTATAACATCTGTAATCACTACGGAAAATTTAGTCGGACCGTATACTATGTACAGGTTTAACTTATACCCATCAGTCACGATAAATGCATCTCTTTCCGGAGGGGTAAGTTCCGGTTCCGGAATGAAAGCTATGGAAGAACTTTCAAATAAGGTGCTTCCAAAAGATATGGATTTTGCTTGGTCAGGAACATCCTTACAAGAACAGGAGTCATCAGGACAGATGGGGCCGATTTTGGCTATGGCAATAACATTTGTTTATCTGTTCCTTGTTGCTTTGTATGAAAGTTGGACTTTACCAATTGCAGTTCTTCTTATTTCACCAATTGCTCTATCAGGTGCACTTTTCTTCCAATATGTAGCAGGCATAGTATATCCGGGGCTGGCGCTTGACATATATGCACAAGTAGGATTAGTTATGCTAATAGGCCTGAGTACTAAACAGGCCATTTTGATTGTTGAATTTGCAAAAGATGCAATGGAAAAAGACGGATTAGGGTACATAGAAGCCGCTATGCAAGCCGCAAAACTCAGATTCAGAGCGGTTATGATGACAAACATTGCATTTATTCTCGGTTTATTGCCTTTAGTTCTTGCAAAAGGTGCAGGTGCAGGGAGCAGGCATTCAATAGGAATTTCTGTATTTGGCGGAATGATTGCAGTTGCCTTTATAGGGAGTATTATGGTTCCCGCATTTTTTGTTGCAGTAAATACGATGAAAGACAAATGCTCTGAATATTTGAGCAAAAGGAAACAAAAATGAAATTAACTCGAATTTTCATATCATTTTTAATAATTTTTGCAATGCTTTCCGAAACAGCATTTGCGGCTTTTTGGAATAAAGATTCTGCCGCGGATTTAGGCAATGATATTCAAAAAGAAGAATTTCCGGATGGAAAAGATGTAGAACCGACCTTCGAAGAACCCTTAACAGAAGAAAATACCACGGTTATAACCGGTAGCGTTGAAGAAGTCCGAGATATAAATTTGGACGATTGTTTAAGACTTGCGCTCGGAAATAACCCCAGAATCCAAGCTGCAATGCAAGATGTTTTTGCAGCAGATGCGAGATTAAGACAAGTCTGGTCGAATTATTTTCCCAAGCTCAGTTGGCAAACCGGCTACACGAGAATACGTCAATTACAATTGTCAGACGTGCTTGATAAAACCCTAATTTTTAACTATTACCTTCTCGGACAAATAAGTGCTTCTCAAATGCTTTATGATTTCGGAGTTACACAAAATAAAGCTACAATCAGCCGATTAGATAAACAGGGATATCAAATTTCACTTACAGCGACAGTTAATGATGTGGTATGTGAAGTTAAGAAAGCATACTACAATTTTCAATATGCACTTGAAGCCAAAAAAGTTGCAGAAGAAATGGTTGAAAGATATGAAGCATTCTACAACCAGGCAAAAGCTTTTTACATAGCAGGAACCTCCCCCAAAGTAGACGTGACAATTGCAGAAGTTAATTTAAGCAATTCAAAATTAATGCTAATTCAGGCAGAACATGCAATTTCAATTGCAATGGCTAAATTAAGCAATACAATGGGATTGCCGTATGCCAGCAAATATAACATTTCCGACAATCTTAGATACAATCCGTGCAATATTACACTGAGTGATGCCGTTGATATAGCAAGAGAATCACGGCCGGAATTTAAACTTGCGGACGTTCGCGTGGAAGAAGCAAGGCAAAACGTAAAACTCGCAAAAAAATCATACTTCCCGACATTTAATATTGAAGGTCAGTATCAAATAGGTGGCGCAACCCCGACTTCTAATTACGGTTATAACTTCGGCGGATATTTAACATTTCCAACCGTTAACGGAATGTTAATTAAAAATGAAATAAAAGAAGCAAAAGCCCTTCATTTGAAAGAACAGTCAACTGCAGCAGGTACAAAAAATGACATTTATTTTGAGATCCAACAGGCATTTTATTCTTTGCAAGAAAAGAAAAGTTCAATTCCTGTTGCTTTTTTGGGTTTAAAACAGGCAAAAGAAAATTATGAGCTCTCATATGGCAGATACAAAGTCGGTGTAGGAAACCCCGTTGAATTAAAAGAAGCACAAGTACAGTATCAGGATGCAATGCTTCAGTACTATAATGCTTTGTATCAGTTTAATTCTGCAAGAGCAGAGTTAGAGAAATTTATCGGCAGAAATTTGACGGATGGTGAAGTTCAGTTAAATATAGAAAAACCAAAAAAGAAAAAAAGTAAATCTAAAAAGAATGCTTAAAATTTGTTAATTTTGACTGATTTTGATATAATTAAAATGTTAAACATGGGGGGCTTTATATGTACAAATTGGGGATTATAGGATATCCTTTGGGGCATTCTGTTTCTGCTGTTATTCAAAAAGCCGGATTCGAAAATTTGGGGCTTGAAGGTAGTTATGATGTTTTAGAAACGCCTCCCGAAGATTTAATTCAAAGAATTAAGTTTTTAAAAACAAACGGGTACAACGGATTTAATGTAACGATTCCCCTAAAGGTCCCAGTATCGTTGTTTTTGGATGATATTGATGACTACGCCAATATTGCAGGATGTGTTAATACCGTTAAAATCGCAGATGACAAGTCTTTTATCGGCTACAACACTGATATTTACGGGTTTAAAAAAGCAATACCTGCAGATGTTAATCTGAATGGAAAAAGAGCCGCTATTCTCGGGACAGGCGGTGCTGCTAGAGCTGCAACCGTAGGGCTTGTTGAAAAAGGTATAACTAACATAGACTTTTACACAAGAAATATTATAAATTCAAAGCAAACACTTGATTACTTGAGGGCAAAGTTTCCTAACATTGATTTTGGGGTATATCAAATACAAAATATTCGGAGTTTGGCCGATTACTCAATGATTATAAATGCCACACCTATAGGAATGAAAGGGTTTATGGCAGATGAAATGCCGCTGGAAATCAAAGATTTTGATAATATCAAACCGGACACAATAATTTATGACATTGTATACAATCCTATCGAAACGCTTTTGTTAAAAGAAGCAAAACGTAGAAATTTACGTACAATAGAAGGACTTGATATGCTCGTATATCAAGCACAAAGAGCAATTGAAATTTGGACAGGAAAATCTCCCGATTCAAACGTGATGAAAATCGCGGCACTTAGAGAGCTTAATTAACAAACATTGCACAGATAAGAGTTTTTGGGTAAAATTTATATTAAGTTTAAATTCTAATGAGGAGCAGAATAATAGTATGAATAAATTACAAATTAAAGCTGAAATACTGGCGACAATACGTGCTATTTCAAATACAACCACTCCGACACCATCTCTTTTAACGGATTTAAAAAATATTGAAGATAAAGAAACTGTATTTAATATTTTAATTAAAGAGCTCTCAAATGCGGATGACCACAAAGCTTTAATTATATGCTGGTTGCTTACGGAACTGATTACTAAAGAAGATCTGAACAATAAACTATGGGATGTAATTAAAAATCCATCATGCACTGACCATGTAAAAATGCTTGCATTTAATATGCTCAAAGACCTTGGGAACCAAATTGATTATGAAGTTATTAGCGGTTATTTTGAAAAGTTTAATGAATTAATAAATCAGGAAACAAAAGAACTTTTGGATACTGCAATAATGAATCCCGAAGCACAGATTGATTTTATGGATTTTTTAAATGCCCTAAATGATAGCGACAAAATTCTTTTAATAAAATCTTTAGAAGAGGATTACACAAGTGATGCTCTCGCAAACATTTTAATTCCGGTATTTTTATACTACATAAATACTCCTGTTGGAGATGAAGCGCTTGATATTTTGGGACGTTCACGTTCCCAATTGGCTTTTCATGCTCTTGATGCCGCAAAAGCACATGCAAACAAAGAAATTCTTTCCGGAATAAATAAAGCTTTGTCGTCATTGAAACTTTCAGGCATAAGAGTTGATAATACCGAAGAGTTTTATAAAGATATCTTGAAAGAATCAAAGCCATATAAATGCTACGTTTCGTTTCCTGACGGGCACGGAAATCTTGCCCTGATATTTTCGAGAAAAAGAGCAAATCGTACTTTACAATTTCTAGCGGTAGTTGTTAATCCGCATTACGGAATTCTTGATGCATTTGGTTTTAATTCAATGTCTGAGAGTGATTTTTACAAGATTGTAGACAAATTTTATAACTATCAGGAAAAATATGAAATTCCGGCAGAAGTTGTTAAATATATGCTTAAACATGCAGTAGAAATTACTTACGACAATAATGATGTACTTCCATATGAATACATTTGTTGGGAAAGTATATTGCTTGATATTGAACCGGAAAAGCCCGAAATTAATCTTGAAAAAATCGAACTTAATCAAAAAACAATCGATGAACTTTGTTTAAATCCATATGTGCAGAATTGGTTTTTTGATGAAATAACGACTTCTGAATTTAAAACTTTTATAGATAAACTCTCAAGCGGATACAAATCCAACAACTTTAGTGTTGACTTGGATAAATTTATTGCAGACCATTATGATGAGGTTTATACAGCAAAGGAATTGGCATGTATGATAGCCATTTTCGATATGGCAGCATATTTAAGATACATAAATAATGATAAAGAATTGGCTCAAATCCTGTATTCATTAGGGACAAATTATGCTTTCTTAACAAATATATTGAGGAAAAGTATTTATGAATATTATGTGGGCAAGCGTTATGTACTGCAAAATCAGAGAAATGCTTCCAATATGTTTGAGAAAAAACTACAGCCAAAAACTGACGATTTTGAATTACTGCAACTCGATATGATAATTTCAAGCATAGAAGCTAAGTGGGTAGACAATGCATAAAGTGATGGCTCTTGATGTAGGAACAAAACGTATAGGAGTAGCTCTTAGTGATTATCTTCAAATTATAGCTATTCCACATTCCGTTATATCACGAACACCGGAAAATAAGGCCTTGAAGGAAATTTACAAAATCGCAAAAGAAAACAATGTAGAAAAGATTGTGGTCGGTGTTCCTAAAAATATGGATAATACAATCGGAGCTCAAGCACAGGATTGTATAGATTTTTCGCAAAAAATTCATGGTTTTGATATAATACTTGAAGACGAACGCTTAACATCAGAAGAAGCAGAATCACGACTCAGGGAACGAAAAATTGATTTTCGAAAAAACAAAGGTCTTGTAGACATGGAAAGCGCAGGAGTAATTTTAGAACAATATTTGAGGAGGTAAAAATGGGGGAAGAAGAACAAAACATCGTCGAAATTATGGATGAAGACGGCGTCGCAACACAGTGCGAAGTTTATGATGTCATAGAATTTGAAGGAAAGTCATACGCACTGCTTTTACCGTTAGATGAGGAAGACGAAGAAGCAGAACTTATTGTTTTGGAATATATCGAAGAAGGAGATGAATGTTATTTCCAAAGCATCGATGATGAAGATGAATTTGATAAAGTTTGCGAATATATTCAAACTCTCGACGTGGACGAAGAAGAATTTGAAGAAGAATAACCAATTATTAAATTAAAGAATGGATAAAATATGTTAGAACGTTTTACAGAAAAAGCTGTAAATGTGGTAAGCGAATCACAAAGCATCGCAAAAGAGATGAACTGTTCGGAGGTTTGTCCGGAACATCTTTTGCTTGCACTTGTATCGGAAGCAAAAGGCGTATCTTTAAAAATATTCAGAATGTATGATATTACACCTGAAAAGCTTATGGATAACATAAAAAAATATGTAATAACCTCTTCAAAAAAATTTGAAAATATACCTTTCAGCCACAGTGTAAAAGATATTTTGAAACATACTATGGATTTGGCATCCAAATCAGGTAATCAAAACATTCTATTTGAACATCTGTTTTTGGCATTAATTACGGATAAAAATTCTAATATCCAATCCATTCTTGCCGAATTTGATTTTGACGTACTTGGAGCCCGCGATCTTTTAAGCAAACTCGTCCAAAAGAAAATTAAACGGTTAGAGCATCCTGAAACAACTGATGTTGAAGAAAAAGATAGTTTTGAAGCTTTGTACGAAGGGGATGCATTATCTTCTGTTTTTGACAGAGCCGTCGCTAAATTATCAACATCCGGTTACGAAATATTAGGTACGGAACAAATATTGGCATCAATTTTAGAAACTTGTGATTCGGATTTAACAGCCACTCTCGGCGAATATGGAATTACAAGTGAAACCTTTGAAGAAAGAGTTAAATCTATCGGAAACAGAAGCTCGGAATTTGAAGGTAAAAAAATTATTTTCACCCCAAATGCCTTTTACATGATGAACAAAGCACTTGAAACAGCTAAAGAGTTAGGATCTTCCGTAATTACTCCGGAACATATCGTTTTGGGAATTTTAAATACAAAAAAAGGGTTAGCTTACGAAATCATTAAATCATTTGATATTAATGACAAAAAATTAGCGGAAGATATTGTACGCCCCATCGAAAATCAAATGCCGGAAACACTGCTTATAATGAAACATGCAAAAGTAGAAACAAGAAGAATCGGACGAAATGTAGTAGGCACGGAAATGTTTTTACTGGGTATACTTGCAGAAGGGACAAATATAGCTGCTCAAGTTTTAAATGACCTGGATATAACGATAAAAGATGCCCGGCAGGAAGTAGAGAACCTCATTGGATACGGGAATGAATACTTCGACAAGGAAATAGTTTTTACTAACAGAGCAAAACGTGTTTTGGAAAAAGCTTGGTTAAGAGCGAAACAGAATAATAAGCAGAGAATTGAATCACAGGATTTGTTACTCGCCATACTGGATGAGCCGGATTCCATTGCAATGAAAGTTCTCGATAACTTAGGAGCAGACTCTTCTGAAATCAGGCACGGAATTAACAGTAAATAGGATATATTGTGTTAGAAGCTGGACTTATTGAATTTTTAAACAAATATAAATTGGGAGACAAGACTATAATTGTCGGTTTCTCCGGCGGATATGATTCAATGTGTCTGCTTGATTTACTCTCCAAAATAAAAGATTTACCTGAATATGCCGATTTAACAGTCATCGCCGCCCACTTTAATCACAATTGGAGAGGCGAAGAAGCACTAAAAGAACAAGAAGTCTGTCGACTTTTTGCAGCTTCAAAAGGGTTTGAATTTTATACGGAAACAGCACCAGCAAACCTTAAAAAAGATGAAAATTCCGCTCGGCTTGCAAGATACGAATTTTTTGAAGAATGTATGGATATTTTTGATGCGGATGCTGTATTTACCGCACACAATAGAGATGACAACGCAGAAACCGTTTTATACCGTATAATCAAAGGAACAGGCATTTTAGGATTAAAAGGTATTTCCGAACAAAGAAATAATTTTTACCGTCCGCTCCTAAAGATTTCAAGAGCACAAATTATGGAATACTGCGAAAAAAATAACCTTTGCCCGAATAATGATTCATCTAATATTGATATCAAATATAAGAGAAATTATATAAGACTAAATATAATTCCTTTGTTAGAAAAAATTAATCCTACAGTAAAAGAATCATTAAATACACTGGCAGAAGTAACCATCAGTGAAAATTCTATATTGGAAGAATACCTTGCACCTTTAAGGCCTAAGGTGTTTGATTCCGGAAATATTAACCCGATTGAATATAGCAAGTTATCTCAAGCTGTAAAAATGCATTTTTTACACGAATATATACAAACCTTGAATATAGATTACGACTACAAAAAAATTAAAGAAATCTATACTTTCATAGAACAAAATATCAACAAGAGAAACGGAAGTACTATATCTTTGGCCTCGGCGAAATGGCTCTACATTGACAATAAAATAATTGAAATTATTCCAAAAACAAATGCAGCTGATTTTGAAAAAATATCCGAGGTGGTTGAAATAAATTCTGCAGGAGATTACAAAATAGGTAATGCCGTCTTATCCATAAAACCTTATATTGATAAAGATATTTTTGTTTTCCCGGATTCAACAGCAAATTTTGTTTATACAGATTTGTCCAATGTTAGCTTGCCTTTGACTTTAAGAACCCGACAAGATGGGGATATCATATCACCGTTTGGAATGACCGGAACAATGAAACTTAAAAAATATTTTAATGCAAAAGGAATTAGCAGACATAAACGCAACAATATAATCCTATTGGCAAAAGAAAACGAAATCCTATGGGCCGCAGGAGTTGGCTTAAGTAATAAAATCGGTGTAAAAGAAACTCCGACTCACGTTATTGAAATTAAACAGATTGAAAAGGAATAAAAATGATTAATGATATTGAACTTAAACCATACCTTACAGAAGATGAAATTCAGGAAAAAATTAAAGAACTGGGAGCGAAATTAAATAACATATACAGTAACGAAGAACTTTATTTGGTCTGCGTCCTTAAAGGCGCTGTTATGTTTGCAGCAGATTTATCAAAAGTTTTAACGATGCCATTAAAAATGGAATTTATACGGCTTTCAAGCTATGGTACTGGTACCACTTCCACCGGAAAAGTTAATGCAGTTGATATTACTTTGCCGGATTTAAATGACAAGAATGTACTGATAGTCGAAGATATCATCGACACGGGACATACTGCAAAATTTTTGGTAGACTTTATTAATCACAATTTTCATACAAAAAGTTTAAAATTTTGCTCACTTCTGGATAAAAAAGTTAAGAGAGAAGTTGATATTGATGCAGATTATTACTGTTTTGATGTTGATGATAAATTTTTAGTCGGTTATGGATTGGATTATGAAGGATATTTCCGTAATTTGCCATTTATAGGATATGTATAATATTATAATTAATACTTGATTTTAAATTATATTTGTTTTAGAATCGATTCTGTCAGAAAAAACCCACAATTAAATATACCGTTGGCACTAAGTTGTGCTTGTTTTGTTGGTTGTTTAATTGAAAAAAAACGAAATATAAAGTAGAACAATATGTTATTAGAACAAGAAAGGTTTAACATGTCAGAAGAAGAAAAAAATGAAGTAGTGGAAGAAGTTATCGAAGAAACTTCTGATGCTCAAAACGCAGAAGCCGTAGCAGAAGAAACTGTTGATGCGGCTGATGAAGAAGAAGTTGTTACTCAGCTTCCTGCTAAGAAACAGCGTTCAAGAAAGAAAAAAGTTGAAACTCAGGAAGTAAAACCTGAATCCGAATGGAAAGAACAAGTAGTTCAAATTCGCCGTGTAACAAAAGTTGTTAAGGGCGGTAAAAAATTAAGTTTCAGAGCAATTGTTGTGGTGGGTAACCAAAAAGGTCAGGTGGGCGTTGGCTGTGCCAAAGCATCGGAAGTTATCATAGCTATTCAAAAAGCAATTGCAGACGGAAGAAAGAACCTAATTAACGTTCCTATTTTCAAAACAACAATACCTCATCCGATTACCGGACGTTCCGGAGCCGGTTCTGTTATGCTAAGACCTGCATCACAAGGTACAGGTATTATCGCAGGCGGTGCTGTTCGTTCAGTATTAGAACTTGCAGGTATTGAAAACATACTTTCAAAATCTTTAGGTTCAAAATCACCTCTTAATGCAGCTAATGCCACATTAGAAGCTCTTAAAGCACTTAAGCCGTTTAATGAAGTTGCTAAAAAGCGCGGTTTAACAATGGCAGAATTACTTAATTAGAGGTAAATATATTTAAGATTAAGGTAGGACAATTCTACCAATAGAAAGGTAATAAAAATGGCTAAAACAAAAGAAACAAAAGTAAAAATAAAACTTGTTAAGAGTTTAATCGGATGCTCCGAAACTCAATGCAAGATTGCTCAAGCATTGGGCTTAAAGAAAAAAGACCAAATTGTTGAACACGCTAAAAGTGCTACAATTATGGGAATGGTTAACAAGATTGCACACTTGTTAGAAGTAACTGAATAATTATAGAGGACAAATAAAATGGAAAGAATAAAAATTGAAGATTTAAAACCGGCTGAAGGTTCAACAAAGAAAACCGTAAGAGTTGGTCGCGGACGTTCTTCAGGTTGTGGTAAAACATCAAGCAGAGGTCATAATGGTGAAGGACAACGCTCAGGAAGAACTTCCAAAAGAGGTTTTGAAGGCGGACAAATGCCGAGTTACAGAAGATTACCTAAATTAAAGGGCTTCCAAATAATCAACAAATTAGAATATGCCGAAATTAATGTAGGTAAGCTGACTGATTTAAAAATGAAAGAAGTTTCATTAGAATCACTTATAAAAGCAGGTAAAGCAAGCAGTAAATGTGCCGGCTTAAGAGTTCTTGGTAATGGCGAAATAAAGAAAGCTATTACTGTAAAAGCTGCATATTTCACACCTTCAGCAAAAGAAAAAATTGAAGCTGCAGGCGGAAAAGCTGAAATAGTTTAAATATAATATTCCCCTCGCTCCTTGAGAGAGGATAGAATTTCGACTTGAGAGGAATTTTTATTCCTCAACAGTCAGGAATTCTGGTGAGGGGTTAATATCGTTGTAAGACTTTATTAAAGGGAAATAAAAAAAATGACAGGAATGAGAATGCCTACAACGGCAGATTTGATGTCAATGTGGAATGCATCCGGATTGAAAGAAAAACTTATTTTTACTTTCATTATGCTTGTTGCATTCAGATTCGGCATCCATCTTCCGATTTTTGGCATAAATAATGAAATTTTTGCACGAATTGCTTCCGGAAACAATATTCTCGGATTTTTGGATTTGTTTACCGGCGGCGCGTTAGGTAAAGTTTCGATTTTCGCTTTAGGTATTGGGCCGTATATTACATCCTCAATTATCATGCAGCTAATGGCGGTTATTATACCGGCTCTGGAAAAATTGCAAAAAGAAGACGGAGAAGCCGGAAGACGAAAACTTTCACAGTATACCCGTATATTCACGGTTGTACTTGCTGTTTTCCAATCCATAATATTTATGGCATATCTTTCGCATCTGCCTGGTGCAATTACTTCGGGATTGAATCACACAATGTTCTATCTTTCTTCAGTAATAACATTGACAGCAGGTTCGGTTCTGGTAATGTGGCTTTCTGAACTTATTACCGAAAGAGGAATCGGAAACGGCGGTTCTTTAATAATCTTTGTCGGTATTATCTCAGGTATACCACTATACTCAGCAAGAACTGCACAAATGGTTTCCAATGATTCTGCTCTTATGTGGGGATTGGCACTTCTGCTTACAATATTCTTCGTTACGATGGTATTTATAGTTATAATGCAAGAAGCTGTAAGAAAGGTCATTATAGTTAACCCCAAAAGACAGGTTGGAAACAAAGTTTATGGTGGAGTTAATACTTTTATTCCGTTTAAACTCAATCCGGGCGGTGTAATGCCCATAATATTTGCGGTTGCAATTCTTTTGTTCCCGTCCACTATATTGAGTTTGGTCGGACAAGCTCATTTGAGCGGGCATGCAGAAACAATCGTTATGTTTTTGAATAAAATATTTAACCCGAGCGGACTTACATATTATGCAATATATTTCTTGATGATTGTTGCATTGACATTCTTCTATGCATCAATTATGCCGAATATGCAGCCAAAAGAGATTGCTGATAATCTCAAGAAATACGGATCTTCTATTCCGGGAATAAAACCGGGTAAACCAACGGCAGAGGCATTGGATAAAATATTAACAAAAACAACATTTATAGGTGCGCTTGCTTTGGGCTTAATTGCGCTGGTTCCTGCCTTCGCAAGCTATATAACCAAAATTACAACTTTGCAAGGTATCGGAGCGACTTCACTAATAATCATGGTCGGTGTTGCTCTTGATTTGATTAATCAGGTCCGCACACACCTTCTTGCAAGAAATTATGAAAGCTTTTTAAAGGAATAAAATAATACACAAAGAGGCGTGTTTTACAGACCGCCTCTTTGATTTAACACATTTTTGCATATCCCTACAATGCAGTAATAGCGTAGTTTTTACACTTAAAAGATTATACTTTAGTATTAGATTTTACCCCTTTACATAGTATCCTTTTCACGTTAAAATGTCTGTGTATAAAAAGAAAGTGTGTGAAAAATGATTCAACCGATAGGCGCCTTTAGCCCTCGGGCGACATTCAGAGGACATGGTGTAAAATCTCAGAAAACCCCCCAGGAAAGGTCAAAAGCTCAGGTGGCACTTATTAATGCGACAGGCACGTCAATAGTTGCAGGAGCGCTTACCACGGCAGTAGCAAGAAGTTACACAACATCATGGGCACATGCCGGTATCCTGGGTATCTGCGGGTCTGTACTTTCAATGTTTTTTATTGCACCGATGCTGGTAGAAAATACCACGCTATTGAAGAGCAAAAAAAAACATAATTTGAACTCAACTGCTCAAAACAGTGCAAAAACGCAGACTGTTGTAAAAGAGACTTTGAAACCAGCAAAAAAACTTATACAATTCAAACAGTCTTAATTCATAGGATTGTTTTTGCCAATCCCATAGCCATCTCTCAAGACTTTGCAAATAGCTATGGCACCGATGCCGATAGCGCCGGCTTTTGCTAAAATATTCTTGCCAAGAAGCGCTAAAGAGGAACATACAACCAACGGCAACTCATTTCCCAATCCGTACATTAATCCTTTAAATCCGCCTTCAATTTTTCCCCACAAAGCAGGCAGCGGATTTTTTGAGCGCAATTCAAATGTTTTTTCCTGTAAAACATTTGAAGTATAGCTTACTTTGTCGAGAGTTCTGGCATTAAAATAAGCTTTTTCTAAATAATGCTCTTGTGCGTGTTCTGACCCTACTTCCGCAAAATATTTTGAAATTTTGACAGCATCATAGCATGTAGCTGCAATTCCTGCTACTCCTATAGTTCTGCATGCTATTCTTGCCAAACCGTTCATTATTGTTCTTCAACCTCCGATTTTTGTTGATTGTTTACCGGAATATATCTTATTTCTGTAGAAGTTGTCCTTTTTAAAAGAATTTGAGAAGCTTCAAGTACATCTTCCGGATCTGCCTGCGGATCTTGTTGTATCTGTTTGAGTAACTCTACTGTATAGTCATTGCCGCAAGCAAGTTCTGATGCAAAGGCACCCAATGCTGCTATTCTTATAAGTTTATTTGGATCCTGCAACATCTTATTTAACAATGCATTTAACGCTGCGTCATTGTATCTGCCCTTATCTTCATCGAGTCTTGTCAAGATTTCTTTTGCAGCCATTAATCTTATATCGGTATTTGGGTTGTTTAAATAATTTTCAAGAGACATTATATATTCATTTGTTAGGGAAACAACTTTTATTTTCTTACCGTTCTTTTCTGTCTCTTTTTGTTCAACTCTGCGTTCATCCAATTCTGCAATGATTTCCTTTGAAGTATCCATATTAATTTCTTCTCTTGTATTATCTACAGTTTCTTCATTGGGTACGACTTGTTGAGCAACAACATTCTTTTCAGGAGTTATTGCCTGATTTTCATTTTTTTGTTCCGGAGTTTTGTCAAAATTATTCAGATAATATACTTGCGGATACGCATTTGGCAAATTATTCTTTTCGGATGGCGCTATTTGATATACGTTTGTTGTATTATTTACAGTCTTAGGTTCAGCGTTATAATTTTCTCTAATTGCTTCCGTATAATATTTTGTTTCTTGAACATTATTGGTCGAATAGGCGTTATTTTCAGTGTTTTTTACTTCTTTGTTTACCGAATTATTATCTTGCAAAGATTGCGGCTTAACTTCAATAATATTTATTTTGTCATCATCAGATTCCGGTTCTGTTACTGCAATATTCTGCCGTATTGACTGAGATGCCATACCTAAATCATTTACTTCATCTGCTTTCACGGGTTGCGGAACTTCAGGATTAACTTGCGGTTCTGCTTTTGAAACTATATTTGATTTTTTTACTTCATTTACCGGTGATTGTTGCGGTATAAAGAAATAATTCGGCGGAACAGTGTTCCCTATAACTAAATTATTTACATCTTTTTCGCTTGCTTGATTTGGATTTGTTTGATAATTATATATCGGCTGAGGTGCTATATTTACCCCCAATTCATTTGCATTATTTATTTCCTTCACTTCATTTTCCCGAGCGTTAGTTCTATATTGATAGGGAACTTCCGTATTACAAGTCGGGATATTAACCGCTGGATTAATGATGTTTATGGTTACACCTGAATAAGATGGTACCATCGGATTTATACGATTCATAGAATTGGTCATAATACACCTTTCACACTATAACTATATAAAACACGAAATCATTAAAAATTGCCTAAATTAAATGGTTTTATTAAGTAATGTTACAAAATTTTTGCTAAAGAAATACAGCAAAAACCTTCATCAAACTATTAATAATTTTGTTAATTTTCCTTTGTTTATATTATAATTAGTATCGAAAGAAATATAATTTAATGGAAGCGCCCGATTTTCGAGTAATCGGGAGAAAGAAGGAAAAATGACAGTACCGGAAACAAAAAGTTTTCAGTTAGAA